>JBIQLF010000122.1:1941-5119 GCA_044464585.1 Thermomicrobia bacterium | reverse complement strand
GACAAAATGGGCGTACGTACGCCGGATTTCAGCGCAGCGAAACGTGCAATCGTAGACCAAATGTTCTATACTTATGTCATCAGTATCGCTCGCCGGATCGATGTCGTCAGACGGCCGGAGGACCCGGGCACGAGCGACTGAGCCGGGTGGCAACGCCGCTCGCTCTTCCGTTCCGGCCTCCCCATTCCCGCGAAAGGAGCGTCCCGAATGGCAAGCAATCGCATCACCTCCCTGACGGTCCAGGGCAACGAAATCGCGCTCAAGCGCACCAAACTGGCCGACTATCTGAATCTCACCGATATCGCTCGTTCCCGCGACGCCGAGAACCCCGACGAGCTACTGCGCGACTGGCTGAAGAACCGCAATACGATCGAATATCTCGGTCTTTGGGAAACCCTCCAGAATCCGAAGTTCGACGCGGGCGAATACGACACGATCCGCGCCAAAGCCGGTTTGAATGGTGTTTCGCTGTCGCCGCGCCAGTGGATCCAGCGTACCCGCGCGATCGGCCTGATCGTGCAGACCGGCCAGCAGCGTCCGGGAACCTACGCGCATCCCGATATCGCGTTCGAGTTCGCGTCCTGGCTTTCGGTCGAGTTCAAACTCTATCTGACGCGCGAATTCCAGCGATTGCGTCTGGAAGCCGAAGAGGAACAGGCGCTGAGCTGGCAGCTCAACCGGGCCTTTTCCAAGGTCAGCAGCCGCCTGCATTCCCAGGCGATCCGGGCGAATCTGATTCCGGGTTCGCTCTCGCCAGAGCAAGCCGCGGCGACCTACGGCGCGGAAGCCGACTTGCTCAATGTCGCCCTCTTCGGGTCGACCGCGCGGGAATGGCGCGAGCAGAATCCGAAACTCGCCGGCAATATGCGCGACCATGCCACCCTGGAGCAGCTGCTGGTGCTGGTCAATCTGCAAACGGTCAATGCCGAGCTGATCCGCCTGGGTCTTCCCCAGCCGGAACGGCTGCTGCGGTTGAACGATCTGGCCATCCGCCAGATGAGCGCGCTTCTCGATGCGCCGGTTCCGCCGCGGGCAACGGGCGGCGACCAGCATCCCGATCCGCCGCTGCCGCCCCGCGTGCATCTGCGCATCGTCGAGTTCCCCGCGGAAGCGGTGCAGGAACCCGAGGCGATCGCCGCCTGACGGTACGTTCCTCGTTCGCCCCGTCCTCGCTGGTGTACACCCATGCGGACGGGGCGATCATCGCTTCTCCCGATTCTTCCCCGGCCGATGCCGATTCAGCGAGCCGAGTGCTACTCTTCCCGAAACTTTGGTAAAGCCCAGCGTTCGCCGAGAGGAGATTCCCATGATTCGGCTCATTCCCCGCCCGGGTGCCCCGGTCGATCCAACGACTCTGGATTCTGTCGATGCCATGGTGCAGGCGCGAATCGACCGCCGCATCACCCGCCGCCAGCTCATCGAGCGCGCGGCTCAGCTCGGTATTGGCGCGGCGGTCACGGGCATCATGCTCCACGCCACAGGTGATGCCAAAGCAGCTCCCGGCGGCCAGCCCAGCACCGGACGGCTTCTTGGCCAGGACAACGAGACCATACCCGTCACCGGTCCGACCGCGCCCGAGGGAGCCAGGGTCGAAGGGGGTACGTTGCTCATCGGCGGCAACGAGGAACCCGATACCCTCCATCCGTACCTGACGCAGCTCATGGTGGGATTCGATATGTTCAGCGCCGCCATGGAGGGGTTGCTGGCCCAGGACGAGGAGCTCGGCTTTCTGCCCAAACTGGCCACCGAATACTCGATTTCCGATGACGGTCTCTCCTACACCTTTACCCTGCGCGAGGGCGTGAAATTCCACAACGGCGAGGATTTCGTCGCCGACGACGTCATCAATACCTGGAAGGTCGTCAACGACCCCGACTTCGGCACGTACAACACATTCGGGCTCGATTCGGTCACCGACGTCAGTAAATCGGAGGATGGCACGCAGGTCATCTTCCGCACCGAAGAACCGTATGCGCCGTTCTTGTCGTTGACTGGTATCGCCCCGATCGTTCCCTCCAGCCTGGCGGCCGATCCGCAAAAATTCGCCACCGATTTCGGAAACAACCTGGTCGGCACCGGTCCTTTCCAATTGGAAGAACGGGTTCCCCAGCAGCAGATCTCGTTCGTCCGGTTCGACGATTATTGGGGTGAGCCGGCGATCCTCGACAAGCTGATCTACAAGATCGTGCCCGATGACAATACCCTGCTGGTGCAGTTGCGCACCGGGGAGATCCAGGTCGCCAGCAGCGCTTCGGCCCTGAGCGCGATCCGGGTCAAGGAAGCGTTGCAGATCGAGGGGGTTTCGATCCTGGAGAACCCGTCGCCCGCCTGGAAGCATTTCGATCTCAAGAACATCGATCACCTGCGGGTGCCGCAGGTGCGGCAGGCGCTGGCCTATGCCACCCCCAAGCAGCAGATCATCGACCAGCTTCTGGAAGGGCGGGTGCTTCCCAGCTCGGCCGACACCACGCCCGATACCTGGGCCTGGGATCCCGATTTGCCGCCGACTCCATACGATCTCGACAAAGCCAAGAGCCTGCTGGAAGAAGCCGGGTTGACCTTTGCCGATGGCGTCTGGAGTGGGCCGATTCCGACGCCAGAGCAGGATGTCGATGTGCTGACCGACCGGGGCGGTCCGGTCAAGACGCTCGACATCGAGCTGTGGGCTCCCGCGGGCGACAAACAGAATGAGCTGATCATGCAGGTCGTGGCTCAGTCCTGGGAGCAGATCGGCGTCAAGACGCAGCAGAAGTTCGAGGATGTTTCCACCATCTTCGGTCCCGAGGGCTACCAGTTCACCGAGAAGATGACTGCCGGGCTCTATTCCTGGTTCAACTCGTCCGATCCGGATAACACCTGGTACTGGAGCTCGCAGTACATTCCCGAAACGCCCGAGGGCGCGGGCGGCAATGTGCCCGCTTTCTTCTTCCGCTACAACTTCCAGGAGGAGATCGACGGCATCATCGATCCGGCCGTGACGGAGCTCGATCAGGAGAAGCGCAAGGAGGCCTATTTCGCGTCCCAGAAACTTCTGAACGAACAGGCGCCGGCAGTCTTCATCTATTGGGACAAACTCTTCTCCGCCGTCTCCAACCAGCTCGGCGGCTTCCTGCCCACGACCTTCAATTCGCTCTTCTGGAATGCCGCGGAGTGGTATTTGGTCGAATAGCAGGCGGCA
>JBIQLF010000122.1:0-1841 GCA_044464585.1 Thermomicrobia bacterium | reverse complement strand
CATGAGCCGCTTTTTGTTGCGCCGGTTGCTGGGAGCGATTCCGTTGCTCTTCGGGGTGGCGCTGATCTCGTTCGTGCTGATGCAGGCGGCGCCCGGCGGTCCGGACGCGACCTATGCCCGCAGTCCGCGCATGACCGAGGAACGCCTGCAGGCGATTCGAGCGCGGTTGGGAATCGATCAGCCGCTTCCCATCCAGTTCGCCAAATGGATCCGCAATCTGCTCCAAGGCGATCTCGGTCTCTCCTACGTGCAGAACCGGCCGGTCACGGAAGTGATCTGGAATGCGTTTCCGAACACGGTCCTGCTCGTGGCGGCCGGTCTGATCCTGGCGCTCGTTTTCGCGCTCTTCTTTGGCGTGTTCGCCGCGGTCAATCCCTACGGCTGGTTCGACAATATCACGGCCTTGTTCAGCTATTTCGGTCTGGCGATGCCGGTCTTCTGGTTCGGGTTGATGTTGCAGATCATCTTCGCGGTCAAGCTCGGTTGGCTCCCCTCCAGCGGATTGCACGATCCGCATCATCCCGGCACGCTCGATACCCTGGAGCACCTGATCCTGCCCGCCATCACGCTGGCGATCGGCAGCATCGCCGTCTGGAGCCGGTATATCCGCTCCTCCACCATCGAATCGTTGCAGCAGGACTATGTCCGCACCGCCCGCGCCAAGGGACTGGCCGAACGCACGGTGCTCTCGCGCCATGTGCTGCGCAATTCGCTGACCCCGTTCATCACGGTGGCCGCGATCGATATCCCCCTCTATCTCACCGGCGTCGTTTTCATCGAAACCGTCTTTTCCCTGCCAGGAATGGGGCGGCTGTTCTACGATGCGCTCACGCGGCGCGACTATCCGGTGCTGATGGGGGTGCTGATGTTCAGCGCGGTGCTGATCATCATCGGCAATCTGATCGCCGATCTGATCTATGGCTGGCTCGATCCGAGGATCACCTTCGAATGAGCGTCGTTGCTCCCTCGATCATCGAACCGAGCGAGCGCAACGATCCCGCGCTGGTTCAGGCCCGCACGCCCAGTCAGCTCGCCTGGATGCGATTCCGCCAGTCGCATCTGGCGTTGCTCGGGGTCGTCATCCTGATCGTGCTGGTGATCCTGACCGTGGGAGCACCCTGGATCGCCCCGCACGGGCAAAACGAGATCGATCTCTTCAATATCAAGGCGTCCCCCAGCCGGGAGTATCTGCTGGGCACCGACGCCCTCGGGCGCGATGTGCTCTCGCGCTTGCTGTATGGCGGGCGGATGTCGCTGGCCATTGGGGTGGCGGCCGCGGTCATCTGTTCCGCGGTCGGTATTCTCTTCGGCGCGATCGCGGGATATTACGGCGGCTGGGTCGATGGCGCGATCATGCGCTTCGTCGATCTCATGCTGGCATTTCCGAGTATCTTCCTGCTGCTCATCATCGCGGCCATGTTCGAGGGGATCTCGGTCTGGGGCGTGATCTTCTTCCTCGGTCTCTTTAGCTGGATGTGGTTGACCCGCATCATCCGGGCCGAGTTCTTTTCGCTGAAGCGACGCGATTTCATCGAAGCCGCCCGCTCGATCGGCGCGCCAGACCAGCAAATCATCGCGCGCCATCTGCTGCCGAATGTGATCGGCGCCATCGTGGTCAGTTTTACCCTGGATGTCGCGCTTTTCATGCTGGCCGAAGCGGGACTTTCGTTTCTGGGGTTCGGGGTGCCCCCCGGGATTCCCACCTGGGGCAACATGCTCAACGAAAGCCGCACCGATTACCTCACCGATCCGCTGCTGGCGCTGCTGCCCGGGTTGGCGCTGACCATTGCGGTGCTTGCCTTCAACTTCGTCGGCGACGGCTTGCGGGATGCTTTCGATCC
>JBIQLF010000121.1:0-8637 GCA_044464585.1 Thermomicrobia bacterium | reverse complement strand
CACGGGTTAGAAGCATTGATACGACCCGACTCCGGGCAGGTGTGCCATTCGTTGATGGTGGTGTCGTATTGCACACCCGGATCGGCCGATTTCCAGGCGGCTTCGGCGATCTGGCTCCAGATATCGCGTGCCCGGACGGTCTTGTGCACCGAACCATCGGTGCGCCGGGTCAGATGCCAATCGGAATCGTTGCGGACCGCATCGAGGAACTCGTTGGAGATGCGAACCGAGTTGTTGGCATTCTGGCCGGAAACCGTGGCATAGGCCTCGCCGTTGAAATCGGCCGGATAGCCAGCGTCGATCAGCGCCTGAACCTTCTTTTCCTCGTCGGCTTTCCAATTGATGAAGGCTTCGACATCGGGATGATCGACATCGAGGCAGACCATCTTGGCCGCGCGACGGGTGGTGCCGCCGCTCTTGATGGCCCCGGCGGCACGGTCGCCCACCCGCAGGAAACTCATCAACCCGGACGACGTGCCCCCGCCGGAAAGCGGCTCGCCTTCGCCACGCAAGGTCGAGAAGTTGGTGCCGGTGCCGGAGCCGTATTTGAAGAGACGGGCTTCGCGGACCCAGAGGTCCATGATGCCGCCTTCGCCGACCAGATCGTCATCGATCGACTGGATGAAGCAGTTGTGGACGATGACATTATTGGAAAGGTACTGGCCACTTTCGGTCTGGATGTCATAGACCGGTCGAACGCCGGTCATCTCGATCCGATCGACGATCTCCTCGCGCAGGGCAGGAAGCTCTTTACCCGGGAATTCGGTCGAGCAGGCGATGTCGAGCTTGGCCTTCTTTTCGGCCGAGACGAATCCGATCAGCTCGGCATAGCGGCTACGCGCGGTCGCGTAGCCAATCGAGACCTGATAGGGCGTGCGGCGGTTTTCACGCTTGTCACTGCCGCGGCTGATGCGGGAATAGATACCGTGATTGGCGAGCAGGGTCTGCACGCCGGCGGCTAATGACTGGTGGACCGTGGTCAGAACCACATCGGACGTACGTGTGTTTCGCTGGCGCAAACGGACAGTGCCATCGGCCTGGAAGAGCGATTGCAGATAAGCCCGCTGCGCTTCGGCGCCGGCACGCTCGATAGCGGCCGGAACCTTCAGCTCCTCGTTGCCACCCAGGAGATCGTATTGCTCGACGAACGGTCGCAGCTCTTCGCCATAGAGACGAATGCGGCGGATATCGAGCGCGCCATCTTTGCTTTCGACCGCTCGGACCTTGACATGATGCCGTGGGAAGACCCGCTCGACCCGCTCCATAACGTGCTGGAATTCATCGTCGTTGATCGTGATGAATTCCATCGTCAAGCTGCGGTTGGTGCCGTGGTCGTATTGACCGACGAAGCCATCCCCCTGCAGCCAACCGACCAGCGCCGCTTCGTCGGTTGCACGATCGGAGGAAATCTCGGTGACGCGGGTCACGGTGGAGTGCAGCAAGCGGTCACCGGCTTGGATCGCGTCAACCTGCTTCCATTCCGCCTGGGCGCGTCGCTTCGTTCGAACCTGGACGAGGTGATCGGGCGTCGCTTCGATCGCCTGACCGTTCTTGAGCACGATTCGCCAGACCGGCTTTTCGCCATTGGCTTTGACCGCGACCACGCGAGTCGTGCCCATACCGTTGGCAGTACCATCGTAGACCCGTAACCCGACCAGACCGCGATCGACGATCTCACCGATCGGCATCGGGCCGTTCGGGGTAGAGACGCGGGCTTCCCAAGGCTGGCAGGCGTGCGGTTGCGGGTGGGTATAGGCGTCTTCGGACTCCTTCACCTCGCCGGTGATGGGGTCGACATAGAAATGTCCCTGGGCCGGACCGGTGATGCCATAGGCCCAGTTGATGCCGGTGTTGAACCACTGCGGCGAATTTGGCGCGGCCATCTGATGGATGAGCATATAGACCAGCTCATCGTAGAATGCCTGGCCATCGGCTTCGGTGGCGAAATAGCCGTGGGTTTCGCCCCACCAGCGCCAGCAGCCAGCCAGCCGGTTGAAGACTTGCTTGGCCGAACGCTCTGGACCAAGCACTGGATCGCCGTTTTCATCGCGAATGATGGATCCGTCGGGCGCGTATTGCGGAACACCGGCCTTGCGGAAATATTTCGAGACCATGATGTCGGCGGCGACCTGCGACCACCCGGCCGGGATCTCGGCGTCCTTCATCTCGAAGACGACCGAACCGTCCGGGTTGGTGATGCGCGAGGTGCGCATGGTCCAGGCGGTCGATGCGAACGGATCGGCGCCTTCCCGCGTGAAGTACCGGGGAATGGTGAGCCCGTTCATCGTCTTTTTCGATTTCGCAGCCGTTCGCTTGCGCGTCTTATCCATGAGCTAACCGCCTGTTCCTTTCCCGAGACAGATGATGATCCGTCTTCCCATCTCGTTGCCTGTTCGGCGCGCCCCGCTGCACGCGAACGATGCGTACGGACACCCAAGTCGACCGTGACGCGAAAAGACGGCAAAGCCGTCCCGGCATCCTGTTCCCGCCGGTCGGTTCCATTCCACGAATTTTGGGTGGAACCACAAGAAGTAGTAGCTAGCCAGTGTCATCGATACCAGATGTGCTACTTCCGTGCAGATCAGTCTACGCTTCCGACCCACCGAAATCAACGTTTGCCGGCATGTCACCGGGAGCCTTCGAACCAGTGTACGTACACGCTGGCGCGAGCGCAATTCTCACGATGATTTATGCGAAAACCCGGGATGTGCCAAACGGGCCAACGCTCGCCTCGGGACATTGGCGATCAGGGGGAAATCTGGGGAAAGCAGGGTGAACAGGCACGGGTTTGTGGGCAAGAGGCGGCAACAGCAGTTCCGAATCGATCGATTTCCGGGGTTGCCTTTTGGCTCACCGCGGCAACCAATTACTATTCCTCACGCGGCCGTCCGCTTCACCTCATGAGGCAATCACTTGACCACCGACTCGATCGAATCCCCTCGACCCACACACCCCAGGACCATCGTCGTGCTCGATTTCGGTTCGCAATACAGCCAGCTCATCACCCGGCGGGTGCGAGAAGCCGGCGTCTATAGCGAGTTGTTGCCGTTCGATGCGCCCTGGAGTCAGGTCGAGCAACTGCATCCTGGAGGGATCATCCTCTCCGGTGGTCCGGCCAGTGTCTACGAAGAAGGCGCTCCCAAGCTGCCAGACTGGATTTGGGAATCGAAGCTGCCGGTGCTCGGGATTTGCTATGGCATGCAGCTTCTGGCCAATGAGCTCGGTGGCAAGGTGATCGGCGCGGACAAACGCGAATACGGTCCTGCCACCATCGAGGTCGATACCGGCTCGCCGCTCTTTGCCGGGATGCCCTCCCAGATCGATGTCTGGATGAGTCATGGCGATCATGTCGATGCGCCGCCGCCGGGCTTCGATGTCATCGGGCAAAGCAGCAAACTGCCATTCGGCGCGATGATCGCCGGGAAGATCGCTGGAATCCAGTTCCATCCCGAAGTGGCGCATACCCCCCTCGGCCAGCAGGTGCTGACCAATTTTCTCACCAATATGTGCGGACTCTCGCTCGACTGGAGTAGCGATTCATTCATCGAAAGCGCCGTGCAGGAGATTCGCGCTCGGGTCGGGGACAAGCGGGTGTTGCTGGGACTCAGCGGTGGCGTCGATTCCTCGGTCGTAGCTGCGTTGATCTACAAGGCGATTGGCGATCAGCTCACCCCGGTTTTCGTGAACAACGGGTTGCTCCGGATGGGTGAAGCCGAGCTGGTGCAGGAGGTCTTCGAACGCCATTTCGGCATGCCGCTCGTGTCGGTCGATGCCAGCGCGAATTTCCTCGACCGGTTGGAGGGGATAACCGATCCGGAAGAAAAGCGGAAGATCGTTGGTGACGAGTTCGTGCGCGTGTTCGAGCGGGAAGCCCGCAAAGCGGGACCATTCCAATTTCTGGCGCAGGGCACGATCTATCCCGATGTGATCGAAAGTGCCACGGTCGATACCAAAGCCGCGGTCAAGATCAAGACGCATCACAATGTCGGTGGTCTACCGGCCGATCTCGATTTCGAGCTGCTGGAGCCATTGCGATTTCTGTTCAAGGACGAGGTGCGCAAGGTCGGCACGGCGCTCGGGTTGCCGGACGAGATCGTCTGGCGGCAACCCTTCCCCGGTCCAGGGCTGTCGGTGCGGCTTCTGGGTGAGGTGACCGAACCCTGGCTGGATGTGCTTCGGCAGGCCGATGCCATCACCCGCGCGGAAATCGAGGAAGCCGGTCTCGATCAGGAGATTTGGCAATACTTCGCGGTGCTTCTGCCCGTCCAGTCGACCGGCGTCATGGGGGATTACCGCACCTACGCTCGCGTATGCGCCATTCGCGCCATCACCAGCCAGGACGCGATGACCGCCGACTGGGCCCGTATCCCGTTCGATGTGCTGGCTCGGATCAGCAACCGCATCGTCAATGAGGTGCGTGGCATCAATCGGGTCGTCTACGACATCACCAGCAAACCGCCCGCGACGATCGAATGGGAATAGGATGGGGCAATAGGCAAGAGCGAGCGGGAACGCCAAAGGGAACGGTTGGCTCGGGGCAGGGCTGGCCCGGCATGTCTCCAGCCTCTGCCTGCATCGAAGGTGAGCAGTGCTGCGACGGTGAATGCAGCGATCTCGCGTGTGGATCATCCACACAATGCTCGGACGATTACGACTGCGGCGGCGATACCGTCTGTTGTGTTGGCGATTGCTGTAAACCAGGGTAGAGCTGTGTGACCGATCCCAACAACAACTCGTATTGCGAATGACGAGCGGCAACCAACCAGACGTTCGACGTTAGAGCAAACTGCGAACAGAGTGTCAACGTAGAAGGGACATGCTGGCAATGCCGACTATCGGCCGGTGGCCGATCGCAGGACACGGAGGCCCCGCGCTGGGACCGGCGGCATTCGTCCCCTGCGACAACCTTTGCGCGATCAACGCTAGGCGAGAAACGCGGCGTACGCCCAGCCCTCGGTTGCACCGAAACGCACCCTGGCGAAGCCGTTCGCTGATTCGCCCAGCAGTGTGACGCGAGCGCCGTCCGGCATGACGGCGAGCACTGCTGCGCCGGTGGTGGCACTGGCGCGGAGATTCAATTCCCCATCGATCACGGTTGCGGTCGAACCGGTTCGACCGCCGGACGTCAGCCATTGGCTCGATGCCCAGCCGGTGATGCCCTGATAGACGACCCGCGTGAATCCGTTGCTGATGGCGCCGGTGAGCTCCACGCGCGCGCCATCCGGCAGGACGGTCAGCACGTCAGAGTCGGTTCCAGCTCCGGAGCGAAGATTGAGCGCTCCATCGAACACGGTAGCGAAGGCACCGTTGCCAGCATCGGCGCCGTCATCGCCGGTGCGCAGATAGATGGAATACGCCCACCCGATCGCGCCATTCCAGCTCACGTTGCTGAACCCATTGCTCGGTTGGCCGAGCAGGGTCACGACCGCGCCATCGGGCAGCACGGTCACGACTGCGGCAGAGGTGCTGGCGCTGGCCCGAAGATTCAACGCGCCATCGATCACTGTGGCGGTATCGCTGGATGGTTCGACCGAACCGGTGGACAGGTACTCGGCAAATGCCCACCCGCTGATGCCCCGGTAGGTGACCGAGAGAAATCCGTTGCTCTGGTTGCCGGTGAGGGTCACCTGGGCGCCATCGGGCAGGACGATGAGCACACTGCCGTTCGTGCTGGCCGTGGCGCGCAGATTGAGTTCTCCGTCGATCACCGTGGCGTTGCCTGTACCGGCCGGAGGCGCATCGCCACTGCCGGGATCGGAACCGGCGTCGATATCGAGATAGTCGCCCAACGCCCAGCCGGAGGTGGCGCCGAACACGAGCGGATAGAACCCATTCCGGCTCGGTCCGGTGATTTCGACCCGGCTGTTGCCGGGCATGACGGTGACGATTCCGGCTGCATACGATGCGTCGGACCTGAGATTGAGCGCGCCGTCGATCACCGTCGCATTACCTCCGCTGATCGGAGGCGGGGTGGGCGCCGGTGCATTTCCACATGCCTGATCGTGGGTGATACCAGTCTGCCAGAGCATGGTGACGGTCACGGTGGTGATACCGGCGGAAACCGGCAGACCGAGCGCTTTCCATGTGCCACCGGCCAGATCGATGGCGGCAGCATAGGTGTAGACATTGCGAATGTCGAAACCGGCGTCGCTGATACCCGCCCCGAAACCGAGATTTCCACCTTGCGCCGCATATTTGGCGGCTGGCTCACCCTGAGGCAGGTCATATTCCCGCTGGTTCTTGGGCGCCCACCAATTGTCGCGGATGAAGAGCGGTCCGCGGTCGTGCACCGGCGCGACCGTGCATTTGCCGGTGTCATCGCTGACGATCTCGACCCAGCAGAGTCCATCATCCTCGGCGCAGGCGGTCTGGGGCCCATAGGCGCCTTCGACGCCAGTGCCCACCGGAACCCAGGGACACGACGATTCCGTGCACCCAGGCAGGGCGACCAGATTGTCGTTCGTCTGGATGAGATGCCCGCTCGATGCGACCGTGCCGACTTGACCGTCGGTGCCCTCGGCAAAAACCGAGGCGGTCACACGATAGGTTCCATTGCCGAGATCGACATTGGCACTGGTGCCCGTCGATTCGGACGGTGCGGGCGCCGCGAGCGCGGAGCCTGCTGCCGGTACTGCAATACAGACAAGCATGGCGAGGGCCGCTGCGAGAGTGCGGCACATGCTCTTCTTCGCCAAGCCATGCTGCCTGACCTGCCGGGTTCGCACAACCATTCCCCTTTCCTCTGGCGTGCAAATTCGGTTGGTCGAAGGAGCCAGGCTCTTTCGGTTTCCTGCCAGCTAACCACACATCCACGGTCGCGTGCAGGTGAACGAACGCCCAATTTCCCGGTGGGCGCCCGGACGGCGCTGCCGAACCAGGAATTCGCTCGTTCCGGACATCCAGTCGTTGAGGGATTGGTACGATTCCTCTCGAATGGCGCCCCAGGTTCCCGGGGCGCCACTTGGGACTCTGGATGCTGGGTACTTGGACGAAGGAGCGCGCACCATGGCCGGACGGCTACAAGGCAAATCGAGCGTGATCACCGGAGCGGCGTTCGGGATTGGCAAGGCGACCGCGCGCGTCTTTGCCGATGAGGGAGCCCGGTTGGTATTGACCGATATCCAGCCCGAACCGCTGGAAGCGGTTGCCGCCAGCCTGCGTGCGGAGGGGGCCGAGGTTGCAACAGTCGTGGGAGATGTATCGAAGGAAGCCGATGCGCGCGCGATGATCATGGCCGCGGTCGACGCGTATGGGCGGGTCGATTGCGTGGTCGCCAACGCCGGTATCATCCCGTTGGATGACGTGCTCGCCACAACGGTCGAGGATTGGGATGAGGTGATGCGCATCGACGGTCGTGGCATGTTCCTCACCTGCAAGTTCGCGGTCGAGCAGATGCTGACGACCGGCGGCGGTGCGATCGTCTGTCTCTCATCGATCTCGGGAATAGCGGGACAACGACGCCAGGCTGCCTATGGTCCGGCGAAATTCGTCGCCAGCGGTCTGACCAAACATCTGGCGATCGAATGGGCAGACAGGGGCATCCGGGTCAATGCCGTCGCGCCGGGGACGATCAATACCGACCGGGTGCAACAACTCGAATTCGAGGAAGGTGGTCCGGAATATCTGGCCGCCATCCGCGTGTTGCATCCGATGGGACGTATCGGTGATCCGTCAGAGGTTGGGAAAGCCATCGCCTTCCTCGCCTCGGACGACGCCTCCTTTATTACCGGCGTCGTGCTGCCAGTGGACGGAGGGTATTTGGCGCAGTAGGGGGAGGGGCCGAGACAGGGGCGTGAAGGCAAAAGGCAATAGGCAAAAGGGAATGGCTCGGAGGTTGAGTCGATGATCTGATTCCCGAGGAAGGCATGCGTGTTGCTGGACCTTTGCCTATTGCCTATTGCCCTTTGCCTATTGCCTCCTGCTGGTCCAGGTAATACGTCATCGACTGGAGCGCGCCGATGGGGTCGATTTCGCGTATCTGGACGTGCGGCGGGGTTTTGACCACCACGGGAGCGTAGTTGAGCAGCGCGCGCACGCCTCCATCGATCATGGCGTCGGCGACATCCTGGGCATTGGCGGCGGGAACCGCGATGATGCCAATCCGAATACCCAGCCTGGCGATTTCCCCGGCGATGCACTGGTCGCTGAGGATGGTGACGCCTTCGAACTGCTGGCCGATCTTCTGGGGATTGCGGTCGAAGATCGCGGTGATCCGAAACGGGGAAGGCGCGAAGCCGTGATAGTTGGCCACCGCGTGCCCCAGGCTGCCGAATCCCGCGAGCGCCACGTGCCATTCCTGGTCGAGCTGCAGGATTTCGGAGATTGCCTGGTCGAGGTGAACGGTATCGTAGCCCTTGCCCTGCTTGCCGAATTTCCCGAAATAGGAGAGATCGCGCCGAATTTGAGCGGCGGTGACCCCGATCAGCTCGGCCAGCTGATCGGACGAGACGTTGTCGATGGCGGCTGCCTGCAGCCAGCGCAAGGTACGGACGTACAAAGGAAGTCGGCGGATGACGATGTCGGGAATGTCCTGTTCGATTCGATGCGTCACCGTTCGGTTCCCTTCGAGCTACCGGTCGTCGAGCGAATGCACGTCCGCGCTCGGAGCAGATATGTACGCGGCGGGTCGGCGCGCTG
>JBIQLF010000120.1:0-8775 GCA_044464585.1 Thermomicrobia bacterium | reverse complement strand
CTGCCGCCCCTACCAGATCACCACTCGGTCCGCCGGGGCAACATATTCCGGATCGCCGGGCTGAACCTGGGGGAAGGCCGCATAGAACGCGTCCATATTCAACGCGGGCACGACGGCCCGGGCGATGCCGGGCGAATGTTCGTCGGTCAGGATCTGGGTGCGCAATGATTCGTCGCGCACCTTTTCCTTCCAGACCTGTGCCGCCGCGATGAAGAAACGCTGATCCTGGGTGAGCCCGTCGATCGGACCGGGATTGCCTTGCCGTTGCAAGGCCAATTGCAGGGCATCGTAGGCCGCCTGCATGCCCCCCATATCGGCCACATTTTCGGTCACGGTCAATTGGCCGTTCACGAAGAGGTCCGGGAGCACCTCGATGGCGTCATATGCCTGCACCACTTGCTCGTTGCGCGCATCGAACGCGGCCTGGTCGCTGGCGGTCCACCAGTCGGCATAGTTGCCGCGCGCATCGAATTGCGCCCCCTGCAAATCGAACGCGTGGGTGATCTCGTGCCCGATCACATACCCGATCGCGCCGTAGTTCGATGCCGGATCGGCTTGCGGGTCGAAAAAGGGCGGTTGCAGAATGGCCGCCGGGAAGGTGATGTCGTTGGCCGTCGGATTGTATCCGGCATTGACCGTTTGCACCGACATCGCCCAGGTATTAGGGTCGATCGGCATACCGGCGCTGACCATTGCGTCCCGAGTCTGCATGGCCATCGCCGTGAATGCCGTCGCCCAATACGAATCCCCCAGCGTGAACGACGCGTAGCTTTCCCACTCGTCCGGATAGCCGACCTTCACGATCATCGCGTGCAGTTTCTGGATGGCGCGCAGCTTGGTGACATCACTCATCCACGAATTGCGCTCCAACCGCAACTCGAACGCTTCCTTCAGGTTGGCGACCAATTGCTCGACTTGCGCTTTGGCTTCGGACGAGAAGTAGGTTTCCGCATATGCCCGGCCCAGGGCATCTGGCAGAAAGGCATTGACGGCATTCAACGCATCGGTTGCCGGATCGTTCGGAATATCGACCCCGTAGAGTGCCCCGTACATGCCGGTCATCGCGGTCTGGAAATCGGTGCTCAGATAGCCGCCAGCGATCATGAGCAGTTGCAGCTTCAGATAGTCACGGATCGTCTCGACCGGCGTCGCCGTGACGATCGACTGCAACTGATTCATCAATTTCGCTTCGGAGTCGATCACAATGGTCGAGCCGTTGGCGTGGCCGCCAGCCGCTTCGATGTACTGCTGCCAGTTCAGCAGGGGATAGATCTGCTGCAGCACGGCGACCGGGGTCGGATTGTCGATGACCGCGAAATTCTGGGCGTCGACCGGCGAAAGCATCTGGGTGGCCAGGGTCGTCTCGAAGGCATAGGCATTGGTTGCCGCCTGGCTTGCCTGGTCCGGGGTGTAGCCGATGAGCTGGAAGAGCTGGGCGGCCGTGTTCCGGTATGCTTGCTGGGCTCTGAGATGGTCGGGGGTGCTGCTGGTGTAGTAGGTCACGTCGGGCAGGCCGAGCATCGGCCCGGCCAGGTAGTAGACCGCGGTGCTGCTGTCACGCGGGTCGGGCGACACCGAGATATTGAAGAGATCCGGAATGCCGGCAAATGCCGGGTTCGCGAAGAGCGCATGGAGCGATTGCAGATCGGTGGCCGAATCGATCAACTGCAATTGCGGCTGCACCGGCGTTGCGCCGAGCCGATCGCGGGTTCGGGTATCGATACCCTGCAGGAAGAATTGACCGGCTTTCCACTGATCCGTGCCAGGTTGCGCGCCCTGGGCCATCTGCTGGATCAGCTCGAACTGCTGGTTCAGCACCTGGATTTGCAGTTGTTCGAATGCCCCATACGAGGGCATGCCTTCCGGGATCTGGGCCCGGGCCAGCCAGCCGCCATTGGCGTATTGGTAGAAATCGTCGCCGGGCGAGACGGACAGGTCCATATCGGATATCTGCACGCCGTGCGACGCGACGATCTGGGCTTGGGCCAGAAGGCTGCCCTGATTGGCAACGATCAGCAAGAGCGCGACAACGACCGATGCGATGACCGACCGGAGTCGCTGGGAAATGAGCATGGGGATCGGACTCCTGGTGCAACGAATGCGTCAGCGGACAAAGGGATGGAACGATTGTTCCATCCCTTTGCTCATACGCGCTTCAGATTACCCGAGTTCCAATCTTCAGAAACATTTCAGGACCCCCGGATTTGCCGGGGTATCGACGCCGCTCCCATCCGGGAGCGGCGTTGGCGCAAGACGCTTACCAGATCACGATCCGGTCTTCGGGGGCGAGATACATTGGGTCGCCCGGTTGGATGCCGAACGCGTCGGAGAACGCGTCCATATTCTCGGCCGGGAGGGTCCCCCGGGCAAACGCCGGCGCGTGCGCATCCGATTGCACCATCAAGCGCAGCGATTCCGGCCGTGCCGTTTCCTGCCAGCTCTGCGCGTATGCGATGAAGAAGCGCTGGTCCTGGGTGAAACCATCGATGTCGCCGGGGTCGCCTTCCTGCTGGAGTGCCAGCCGCAAGGCATCGAACGCCACTTGCAGACCGCCCATATCGGCCACGTTTTCCGTGACCGTCAACTGGCCATCGATGAAGAGTCCGGGCAACACCTCGACTCCGGCATACTGGGCGGCGACCTGTTGGTTCAGCGCGGCAAAGGCCGCCCGGTCCGCCTCGGTCCACCAGTTGGCGAAATTCCCATCTTTATCGAACTGAGCGCCCCTGAGATCGAACCCGTGGGTGATCTCGTGGCCGATGGTCGCACCGAGACCGCCATAGTTCGAGGCAAGGTCGGCATCGGCATCGAAAAACGGCGCCTGCAGAAACGCCGCCGGAAAGGTGATGTCGTTCATCTGCGCGCTATACCCGGCGTTGACGGTTTGCGGGGACATCCACCACTCACTTTTGTCGACCGGTTGACCGTAGGTGCCCATTCGGCGCAAATTCTCGACCCATTTGGATTCCGCGAATGTGGCCCAATAGGAATCTCCCACGATGTAGTCTTCGTAGCTCTTCCAGGTGTCGGGATACCCGACCTTGACGCGCATGCCATCGAGCTTCTCGATGGCGGCGGTTTTGGTTTCCTGGCTCATCCAGGCGTTGTTCTGGATGCGGACGCGGAAGGCTGCGATCAGATTGTCGACCAACTGCTCGACCTCGGCCCTGGCCTCGGGCGAGAAGTATTCGGCGACATAGAGTTGGCCGAGCGCGTCCGGCATCAGCCTGTTGGCCGATTTGAGCACACGCCGCTCGAGTGGCTCCTGCTCCTGGGCGCCCGTGAGCACCTGCTGCAATCCGAAGTCGATATCTCGCATCTGTTGGTCGAGAAAGGGAACGGCGACCAGCATCAGCTGCACGGTCAGATAGTTCTGAATCGTCTGGAATTCGGTTTCGGCCAGGATGGCCGGCAGGTTTTGCATCAACCGTTGTTGGGCATCGATGACGATCGACGAACCGTCGACAGGAGCGCCGAACGCGGTCAAATACGCTTGCCAGTCGATCGCGGGATAGAGCGCTTGCATCTCGTCGAGCGTGGTCGGGTTGTAGACGGTCGTGAAGTCTTGCGATTCGACCGCGGTCACCATCTGCGCTGCCATGGCCGCTTCGAAGTCGTAAACGGCCTGCGCGGCAACCACGGCATCGGCTTCCGGCATGCCGAGCCGTTGGAGGAACCGCGCGGCTACGGCCTTATACGCTTCGCGGGCCTGGGCCGTGTTCTCGGATTCGCC
Organism: Thermomicrobia bacterium; assembly: GCA_044464585.1. Taxonomy (GTDB): domain Bacteria; phylum Chloroflexota; class Chloroflexia; order Thermomicrobiales; family UBA6265; genus JAMLHN01. The sequence continues at coordinate 5,042 of JBIQLF010000120.1, read as the reverse complement.
CGTATAGAACGTCTCGTCCGGCAACCCCAGCGCCGGTCCCCAAAGCCAAAGGGTATTGAGCGTGCTATCGGCGGGATCGGACCCGATCTCGACGCCGAAGAAATCGGGGATTCCGCCGAAGTCGGACGATGCCATGAGATCGTGCAGATGCTGGAGATCGGTGGCCGAGGCGATGATATCGAGCTGCGGTTGCAGAGGAGCGATTCCCTGGGCGTTGCGCGTCTCCATATCGATGCCTTGTTCGAAGAAGCGGACGACCTTCCATTGGTCGGACCCTTCCAGCAGATCGTCCGACTGCATGAGCGCATCGAGCTGCGCCAATTGCTGAGCGATCGTTTTCAGCACGAGCTCATCGGAGGCGCCGAAGCGGCCCTCATCCGCCGGGATTTCGGCGCGTTCCAGCCACCCACCGTTGGCGAATGCCCAAAAATCCTGTGTCGGATCGACCGCCAGATCCATATCGGCGATCTGGATGCCGGATGCAACGGCGGCGGGCGTTGCGATGGACGAAGCTGCTGGCGATTGCGCCAGCGCAATGGGCGTACTGAAGAGTGTGAAGACCAGAACGAGGACGACCGTACCGAGAACCGAAAAACGACGCACTTGTGATACCTCCAGCGATCACGCCTCGCACACGACCGACTCCACGCGGTCGCGTCAGCATACCCGGTGGCGGCGGTGCCAGCCACGAGCAAAGGAACGGCCAGATACGCACGAACCGCCTCCTTTCGGAAGCGGTTCGTCGAAATGCGTCGAGCGTCCGATGACAGTCAGCCCTGACGCGACTTACCAGATCACCGTCCGCTCGTCCGGCGGCAGATACATCGGGTCGCCCGGCTGAATGTCGAACGCCTCGTAGAAGGCATCCATGTTCTCGGCGGGAATCGTGGCCCGGGCGATGGCGGGGCCATGCGGGTCGGCCCGAACCAACGAGCGGAGCGCTTCGTCGCGAATCTTCTGGCGCCAGACCTGCGCCGCCGCGATGAAGAAGCGCTGATCCTGGCTGAGCCCGTCGATCGGGCCGGGATCACCGTTCTCCTGGAGCGCCAGCTGCAGCGCATCGAAGGCAACCTGCAATCCACCCATATCGGCAACGTTCTCGGTGACGGTCAATTGCCCATTGACGAAGAGATCGGGCAACACTTCGACCTTATCGTATTCCGCGACCACCCTGGCATTGAGCGCGTCGAAGGCGGCCAGATCGGCCTCGGTCCACCAATTGACGTAATTGCCGTCCTTGTCGAACTGAGAACCGCTCAAGTCGAAGGCATGCGTGATTTCGTGCCCGATCACATAGCCGATGGCGCCATAGTTCGAGGCGGGATCAGCGTCCGGATCGTAGAACGGCGCCTGCAGAATCGCAGCAGGGAATGTGATGTCGTTCTTGCTCGGGTCGTATTGTGCATTGACGGTTTGGGCCGACATCCCCCATTTGCCCAGATCGACTGGTTTGCCGTATTCCCCCATCTGCTTCTGGCGTTCGGCCACCAGCGATTCGAGCACCGTCGCCCAGTACGAATCGCCCACCACGTAGTTCTCGTAGGTTTGCCACGTGTCGGGATACCCCACCTTGACCCGCATGGCATCGAGCTTCTCGATCGCGGCGGTCTTGGTTTCGGGACTCATCCACGTATTGTTCTGCAGGCGAACGCGGAATGCGGCGATCAGGTTCTGGACCAGCTGCTCGATGTCGGCCTTCGCCTCCGGAGAGAAGTATTCGGAAACATAGAGCTGTCCCATGGCGTCCGGCATCAACCCGTTGACCGCGGTCAGGACATATTGCTCGACCGTGCGCTGTTCCTGTGCGCCCGTGAGCGCCTGGACATATCCGAAATAGATATCCCGCACTTGCTGGTCGAGATAGGGTGCGGCGATGAGCAGTTCCTGAAGGGTGAGATAGTTCTTTATGGTCTGCAGATCGGTGCTCTGCAGGATCGCGGTCAGATTCTGCATAAGACGCACTTCGGAATCGATGACGCTGGAGGACCCATCGACCGTCGCGCCGGCGGCGGTGAGATATGCTTGCCAATCGAGCGCGGGATAGAGCGTCTGCATCTCGTCGAGCGTGGTCGGGTTGTAGATCACCGAGAAGTCTTGCGCTTCGACCGGCGTGACCATATCGGCCGCCATCGTTGCCTCGAAGTCATAGACAGCCTGGGCGGCCGCGGCCGCATCGGCTTCCGGCATGCCGAGCAGCTGGAAGAACCGTGCGGCTGTCGCCTTGTAGACGTCGCGCACGGCGATGTTGTCCTCCGAGTCGTCGGTGTAATAGGTCACATCGGGAAGACCGAGAATCGGCCCAGCCAGCCAGGCCGTGTTGACGGTACTGTCGGCCGGGTCAGCGGTAATACCGACATTGAAGAAGTTGGGAATCCCCGCAAATGCGGCCGATGCGATCAGCGCATGCAGATGCTGAAGATCGGTGATCGAGGCGATCGTATCGAGCTGCGGTTGCACCGGACCGATTCCCTGAGCGTTGCGGGTCTCCATATCGATCCCCTGCTCGAAGAATTGCACCGCCTTCCACTGATCCGATCCCTCGACCAGATCGTTGGACTGCACGAGCGCACCGAGCTGCGCCAGTTGTTGTTTTTCTGTTTCGAGGAAGAGCTGGTCGAAGACACCGAACGAAGATGAATCCGCCGGAATCTCGGTGCGGGCCAGCCAGCCGCCGTTGGCGTATCGGTAGAAATCCTGTGCCGGATCGACCGAAAGGTCCATGTCCGCAAGCTGGATGCCGTGCGTCGACACCGTCGGGCTCGCCACGGGCGAGGCCACCGGAGACTGCGCCATGACTGCCGCTGCGCTGGAGAGTGTGAGCAAAACGGCAAGCAGCAGCATGCCGAAACGTGAGAAGCGCCGCATTGAGTTCCTCCAATAACGAATCGAACAGGCTTCGACTGGCACCGGACATGGTGCCCAAATCGGACGAAAAACGAGGTGGCGTTCGATCGAGCGCCACCTCGTCCCATGCACGATGGATGCGCGACTAATCGGGATTCACGTAGTCGTCGATATACCAGTGTCCGTCTTTTTCGGCCAGATAGAAGAGCGTGGCGCTGGCGGGCTCGGAGTCGTCGGTCTGGTTATCCCCAACGATGATCGCGGCAACCCGGCCGTCTGGCAGCATGACCATCTCCTGGAATTCGACGATGATGGTCCATTCATCCTGCGAAATCGCTTCCGGGGTTGCAAGCGAATCGTAGAACTCCCGGCTCAGCTCCCCGGCTCCGCCGATGATGTCAGCCAGCGCCGTATCGGTGTAGACGGCCATCGCCAGCAGGGTCGACCCAGTGTTCAGACAGGCGACATTGACGATCATCGACTGCTCGACCGCCGCGCGGGTGGCATCGTCGACCGGTTCGCCGTCTGGCAGCTGGATCGTCGGCGTGCCGTCCGCGGCGGGCACATCCGCCGGTTCCGGACTCGCGATCTCCGATTGCTCCGCGGCCGGGCTGGCGGCATACATCGCGACCTGTTCGAAGCTCGGCGGCGCCAGCGTGCAAAGTGCCGGATCGGGCGCCACCGGCGTGGCTTCTTGCGCGGCTCCCACGCCGGTGACGAGAAGCGCGCTGGCCGCTAGTGCCGAGAGCGCGGTTGCAAGACGTTTCATCGAAGCGATTTTCCCTCCAGGTCAGCATTCGGTTCCCCGCTAAGCCTGACCGATCGACCAGGTTCGCGCAAATAATGCACGGGATGCCGGGTTCGGGGAAGCTTTTCATTGGACGCCGAATTGGCGCCAGCCGCCCACCAGCGGGTATCCTTGGAGCCAACAGGGGGAGTAACCACTGCTTCCGCAGGGGATCCGGTCGTCATGACGCGCTTGATGCGCCGGTCGGATCATCGAAAGACGAATCTCTTTCGCCCGGTAAGACCCTGATCGATCCATTGGATGGACCGGTCGGGGCTTTTTGTTTTCCGCCGGGCCGAAGTGAGGTTGTTCTCATGTTCATTCGTTACGGCAGCCGCCCTGGCTGCGATCTTTCCCCACCCGCGGGCCTGCGACCGCCGGCGCTGGCGTCCGGCCGAGCGGAGTAACGCCGCTATGTTTATGGACGCTTTGCCCTGGGTCGGCTTTCTCGCTTTCATCCTGGGCATGCTCGCGCTCGATCTGGGTGTTTTTCATCGCGAGGCTCGCGCCATCGCTCGGCGCGAGGCGCTGATCTGGAGTGGAGTCTGGATCGGTCTGGCGTTGCTCTTCAATGCGGGGATCTACCTGACGATGGGCACCGAGGCCGGGCTGGAATGGACCACCGGCTATCTGCTCGAAAAGTCGCTCAGCATCGACAACGTCTTCGTCATGCTGCTGATCTTCTCGTCCTTTGCGGTACCGCCGATCTACCGGCACCGGGTGCTCTTCTGGGGTATTCTCGGCGCGCTGGTCATGCGCGGGATTTTGATCGGATTCGCGGGCGTGCTGCTCGACCGGCTGCACTGGACGATCTATCTCTTCGGCGCATTCCTGATCTTCACCGGCTACCGGTTCATCCGGGAAAAAGAGCAGATCGGTGATGTCACGGAGAGCCGGCTGATCGATTGGGCCAAACGGATCATGCCGGTGACCGAGGGATACGAGGGGCAGGCCTTCTTCACCCGGCGCAACGGGGTACGCGCCATGACCCCGCTCTTTCTCGTGCTCTTGCTGATCGAGAGCGCCGATCTTGTTTTTGCGGTCGATTCGATTCCGGCGATCTATGCGATCACTAGCGATCCGTTCATCGTCTTCACCTCGAATGCATTCGCTATTCTGGGATTGCGCTCGCTCTTCATCGTGCTGGCCGGCTATCTCTCGGGCGTGGTCTATCTGAAACCGGCGCTGGCGGCGATCATGGCATTCGTGGGCGCCAAGATGGTGTTGATCGATGTAGCCGAGATTCCGCCGGTGATCAGTCTCGGGGTGATCGGCGGAATTCTGGCGGTGGCGATTGCGGCATCGTGGTGGGTTGGGAAACGATCGGCGCTGGGCCATGAGGCTTGAGGCGTGGGTCTTGAGTCTTGGGTCGTGGGACTTGGGTCCTGAGTCTTGGGTCCTGAGTCTTGGG
>JBIQLF010000119.1:0-9021 GCA_044464585.1 Thermomicrobia bacterium | reverse complement strand
TTCAAGGTTGGGATCGCGTGTCCAGACTCTTCTGCAACCCGCGCTCGCCCAGCGTTTCAACGGTGGGACGGTGCCGGAGCGATGATGGGTATCCCGTAGGGTCCACGTGGATTCCGTATGAGTCGTGGGTCCTGAGTCCTGAGACTTGAGTCGTGAGCGCTGAGTTTCGAGACAGCGGGGTATTTGCACGCCGCGTCTGATTCCCGGGCGGTGTTGCTCTCGACTCTCGCGTGCGATCGTTCTCAAGACCCAAGACCCAAGACCCAAGACCCAAGACCCAGGACTCAGAACTCAGGACCCAGGACTCAAGACTCAAGACCCAAGACCCAAGACTCAAGGCTCAAGACTCACGTCCCGAGCGTCGGTAGCGGCGATCAGGACCGGTTGGAAATCCATCTCCGGGATTTCACCGATGACCGGCTCATCCGTGAGTGGCGCCGGTTCGCTCTCGTGCGGCCAGGTGCGCGCGCGCCGGTTCGCCAGCAAGATGACGGGAATGAGGATCGCACCGAGCACGATGGCGGATTCGAAGGTCAATGTATTGCGCCGGGCATAGAGGAACCCGCCCACGATCGGACCGCCCGACGACGCCAGCCCCCCGGCCATTTCCACGATGGCGAATCCGCGCGAACGATGCCGGGCGGGCGCGGTCAATCCCAGCGACGCGTTCATCATTGCCCAAGCGGAAAAGAACCCACCGCGCATCGTATAAGCGATCAGCACCACGAGAAGCAATCCGCTGGCATGAAAGAGCGCCAATCCCAGAATGACGAATCCCAGCGCGATCGCCACCGCCAGGAATGGTTCGCGTTGTAGCCGCCGGGTGCGAGCCACCGCCAGTCCGAACAGCGCCGATCCGACCGCGCCGAGCGCCGAAAAGGTGCTGATCGTCGCCGGCCGATATCCGCGCACATCTTCCAGAAAGGTCGGAATGAAGGCAACGCCGAGCGAGCAGGTGAAGACCGTGGCCACCAGCAGCACGGTGATGGTGCGGATGCGATGATCGGCCATCGCTTCCCGATAGCCAGACTGGTCGGCACGGTCGCGGGAACGTAATTCGGCTGGTTCCTCGATGCGGCGGAGCGCGACGAACGAAAACGCGGTCAGCAGCGCGGCCAGCAGAAATGCCGCGCGCATTCCCGCGAGCGCCACCAGCACCCCGGCGATGATCGGTCCGATCGCCAGCGCAATCGACGGCCCGACCGTGAAGATCAGCGCGAACGCGCGCATTCGTTGTTCGCCCGCCTGCGCCGCCACGAGTGTCTGCAGCAACGGAAAGACCAGCTCGCCGATGGCGATTCCCACGACCATCAGCAGAAGTTGTTGCCATTGGGTCGCCAATCCGGCCGCCAGCAGCCCAAGGAAGGCCGCCACCCGGGCGCCCATGATGGTGCGGCGATAGCCGAACCGGTTGGCGATCGACGTCGAGGGGAAGAGCGTGAACAACCGCAGGATGCCGTTGGCGCCCAGCAGCAGTCCGACGATGGCGATCGGCGCGCCCAGTTTTTCGATCCAGAGGGGAAAGATGCCAAGATACGCGCCATACGACGCTTCGATGAGCACGAGCGCCCAGAACACGGGCACCAATTGTGGCGGCAACCCCAGCTGGGGACGGCGGAGACGGAGCACGACGAGTCCTGACGAGCGCCGGATTCGTTCCCGGCCAACGGGATACTATACGGGGTCGAACGTGCATCGAGTGCCCGGTCGATCGCCCGCCGCGAGTAGGGCTGAATTTACGGGCGCGCCCGCAGTCCCGGCCAGCGGGTGGTGCACCCGGGCGTGAGGGCGATTGGCGCCGGAACCGCTACTGTAGCAGTCGTCCTGAGACCGATTCCGCACCGGGGCGGGAGCAGGCGGCCAGCGAATGCATTACAACCCCCCGCCTCCCCAGCAGCGCCAGCGGCACCCATCTTCGATGAGCGTATCTCCCCCAACGTAATAATCACAGACGATGGCCAATTGCTCGCGCGTGCCATCCGGCTTCTCCGGTCCATTCTCGAAGCCCAGAGGATCGTTCGGGTTCGCTCCGAGGAGCTGAAGCTGGTTCGACAAATCATCGTTCTTCGTGGGTAACTCACTGTTGCCGGTAACGGGGCGCGGACCATCCAGTGTGGTCAACACCGCCGCGGGACGAGGCCAGGGGACCGCTTCGACCGTCTCATCTGGCCGGTCGAGCTCCAGAATGCGAAAGATTGCCGAAATGCTTCCCTCGACCGCACCGAACCGGACGTTCGGCTTCCCGCTCGAAATCAGACGTGCGTCATCGAACGACGGGTTGGAGGCGAACACACCGATGATTGCGATGTCCGCGGTGTCGTTTCCGTCCTCGGCTGTCAATGACACCGTATCCCCTGGGGTAAGCTGCACCACCTGGGGTGCAACGCAGCCAATGTTCGGTGAGGATTCGAACGTGGCATTTCCGGCCCAGACGATCGCGGCAAACCCGGCGCTGACATCGTCCGGAAATGTGTATGTCCGGGTGTCGTCCGATTCGCTACTCAGCGTGAGACGCCACGCTTTGAGGCGAGGCTCCTCCTGGGTCGACAGATCGAACGAAAACGAGCACTGGGACGAGAGCGGATAGGTATCCATAGAGTCTCCTCAGACGAAATGGCGGCAGCGCGTCTCGACCGTTCGATGATCTGTGAGCGGTGAGCATCATAGCAGCAGCCATTGCCCGATCGCACGCTATTGGGCCGCGCCGCGGGTGAACTCCAACAGATCGGGCGGCGCCACTTTGAGCCAGGTCGCCCGCATTTCGTTCTGCCAGCCTCGCTCCCAGTGCTTTGCAAATCCCTCGGGCCCGAGACCAGCGTCCAGCGCTGCATGGGCAGCATCGACCAGCTCGCGGACATGGGCGGGGGTCGGCACGCCAGTCGACTTTCTCAGATAACTCGCCGCGCCCAGCGCTTCGCTTCCTCGTTCCAGCGCTCCGGTCCGCGCGCTGATCGCCGCGACGATTTCGAGCGCGTCGGAAACCGCCACCATGTCCCCGCGCTCGCGGTTTGCCGCCAGCGCCTCGTCGGCGAGCAGAGCAGCGAGCGTTCTGTTTCCGCGTTGCAGCTCCACCATTGCGCGGCCGATGCGCGCGAAGCTCACTCCATCCAGCGCGTCGCCGCGCAGCAACGCTCGCTCGGCCTCCTCGAAGAGTTCCGCAGCCCGATCCAGCTTGCCCAAACCGCGGAGCACATGGCCTCGATAGGCCAGCTCGAACGCGAGTCCTATTTCATCCCGCAGGCGCTCCTGAGCGGCCCGGGCCTGATCCAGCAGGTCCAGGGCTTGCTCGTATTCGCGCCGATTGAGCGCCCAGACTGCAAGGTTTACCAGCGAAATGGCAATCCCGCGGGGAGCATCGAGCGCGCGGCAGCGTGCAAGCGCCTCGGTCTGGAAAGCGAGCTCTTCCTCGTGGCGTCCACGCATCCCGGTAACCATGCCGAGCAACGAGAGCGATTGCGCGATGCCGAGGTCATCGTCGATGGCCCGGCAAATGGCGAGCGATTCGCGATAGAGCGGTTCGGCCGCCATCACTTCGCCTCGCTCGACGCAGAGATTGCCGAGCGTTCGCAGGGCCCGCGCGCGGAGCGCCTGGTCCGCCTCTGCCGCCACGGTCAGCCCAGCGGAAAGCCAGCGCTGCCCTTCTTCCATCAGACCTCGTATCGACCAGTAATACCAGAGGTCGATCGAAAGCCCAACCGCTGTTTCTGCATCGCCGGCATCGAGGCTGCTCTGGATGGCAGCTCTGACGTTCGCAAGCTCTCGATCGATGACGCCCAGCCAGTACTGTTGGCTGGGACCTCCTTCGAGGGAATCGAACGCCCGTTTGGCCAGCTGGCCAAAAAACGCTGTGTGCGCCGATCGAGCCACATCGCGCTCGCCACATTCGGTCAGTTGATCGTAGCCAAACTCTCTGATCGTCTCGAGCATGGCATAGCGTGCCTCGCCGTCGCCGGTCTCGGAACGGCGAATCAGGCTCTTGTCGTGTAACGAGCGCAGTGCTTCCATCGTCGCAAGCTCGTCGAGATCCAGCACTGCCTGCGCCGCCGCGAACGACCATCCGCCCTCGAAGACGGAGAGGCGGCGAAAAACGCGCTGTTCATCTTCGGTCAGGAGCGCATAACTCCACGCAATGGCGTTGCGCAGGGTGCGATGGCGTTCGGGCAGATCGCGGCTGCTGGAGGTGAGCAAGGGCAACCGGGGAGAGAGACGGGCGCGGAGTGCGTCCGGGCTCAACACGGTCACACGGGCCGCCGCCAGCTCCAGGGCCAGCGGGATGCCATCGACCTGCCGGCAGATATCGAGAATCGCGGCCCGATTTTCGCCGGTCGGTTCGAACGCGGGCCGGTGTTGCTGGGCGCGCTCCAGGAAAAGCGCGACCGCCGGGCCTGTCTGGTCGCCCGCTTCGATGGGCAGCGGGTTCACGTCGATGCGTTGCTCGCCCCGAATGTGCAATGGCGCGCGGCTGGTGACCAGCAGATGCGCATCCGGGGCGAGCGGCAGCAGCGCGGTCGCGAAACGGGCGACGCCATCGACGATCTGCTCGCAGTTATCGAGCACCAGCAGCACCTGCCGCTCGCCGATCCGCTCGACGATCGCGGCCACCGGGTCGTTGCCGTGATCGATACGCGCATCGAGCGCTCGGGCGATCGCGGCCGGAACCATTCCCCCGTCGCGCACGCCGGAGAGATCGACGAACCAGACCCCACCGGAGAAACTGTCGAGCGATTGGGCCGCGACATGCAGGGCCAGGCGGGTTTTGCCGATGCCGCCGGGACCGAGCAGGGTGACCAGCCGGGTCGGCGAGTCGAGCAGCAGATGGCGGATCGTGGCGAGCTCGGATTCCCGGCCGAGACAGGTGTCGAGCGCGGCCGGGAGATTGTGGGGAATCGCTTCGAGCGTTTCCAGCGGGGGGAATCCGGTGGGCAGCCCCGCGATTTCCAGTTGATAGACGCGATGAGCGCCGGGAATATCGCGCAAGCGCCGCTCACCCAGATCGCGCAAGCGCACTCCGGGCAACCGTTCTCCGGCCAGCGCGTCGGCCGCCGCCTGGGATACGAGCACCTGACCACCGTGCCCAGCGCGCATCAACCGGGACACGCGGTTCAATACCGGACCGAAATAGTCGCCATCCCGTTCCTCCGCCGCGCCCGATTGCACCGCCATACGAACCGCCAGCGGTTGCGACAATTCGAACGTTTCCCAACGGGTCTGGTGGAGCAGGTATTGCGCGGCCGCCGCGGCGCGAACCGCCGCCAGAGGCGTGTCGAAAACGGCGCATACCGCGTCACCCGCGGTTTTGAAAATATGCCCGCCGTGATCGGATATCGCCTGGTGCAGAATGGCATCGTGTTCGGCCAGCGCGCGCGGCATCGTTTCGGGGTGGTGTTCCCAGTGCCGGGAGCTTCCCTCGATATCGGTAAACAGGAACGAGCGAACCGCGGTTCTCATGACGGGTATCCGAATCGCGGTGTGGGCGTGGCCGAATCCTGAATGCGTGTTCGTTATGATCCGTAAATAGTCTACACAAATCCGGATCGCGGGCGCCAAGCCGCCTGGCGCCGGCGGGAATCGCCAATACACCGGCAATCGCGAGCGCCCTCGGACCGCGCATTTGCGTCCGGAATCGCCGCCGCTCCTATACTCGATCGAATGTCATAACGTTCCGCCCGCGCCGGGGAGGCGCGTTCCCCTCGATCATGCACGACTCCATCGATACTGGCGCGGAATGCGCGGCTGCCGCCGGGCTCCGGTATGTGCTCGATGACACCCCGGGCATCCGCCGCATCCTGTCCGGCCGGGGATTTCGCTATCTCGATCCTGCTGGCAATCCCGTTCCGGCGACGACCAAAGCGCGCATTGCCGCGCTGGTAATTCCGCCGGCCTGGACCGATGTCTGGATCGCGCCATCGGCCAATGCGCATCTCCAGGCGACCGGCCGGGATCAGCGCGGCCGCAAGCAATACCGCTATCACGACGCCTGGACCGCCGCGCAGGCCGAATCGAAATTCGGGCGGTTGCTGGAATTCGGTCATACCCTGCCGGCGATCCGGCGGCGAGTCGATGCCGATTTGCGCAAACACGGTCTGCCAAGAGAAAAAGTCGTGGCGCTCGCGGTTCATCTGCTCGACACCACCCACATTCGCGTCGGCAATGACGAATATGCTCGCGACAACGCCTCGTTCGGACTCACGACGCTGGAGAGTCACCACGCCGCGATCGCAGGAGCGTCGATCCGGCTGACATTCGCGGGCAAGGGCGGAAAGGAATGGTCGGTCGATTTCCGGGACCGCCGTGCGGCTCGGATCGTTCGGGCCTGTCAGGAGCTGCCGGGCCAGCGGCTCTTCCAGTACGAGGATGAGCAGGGGCATCTGGAACCGGTCCATTCCGACGATGTGAATGCGTGGCTGGCCGAGGTCGCCGGTGGCCAGTACTCCGCCAAGGACTTTCGCACCTGGAGTGGCAGCGTGCTCGCCGCGGCCCGCTTGCGCGATGCCGGGGCTCCCGCATCGGACACCGAGACGAAGCATCACATCGTCGCCGCGATCGACGAGGTGGCCGGGAGACTGGGCAATACCCGCGCTGTTTGCCGCGCTTCGTATATCCACCCGATTGTGTTGGAGGCATTCGCCTCTGGCACACTGAACGAGGTCGATCTGCGCCGGAGCGGTCTTTCCCCATCGGACCGGACATTGCTCGACGCGGACGAGCGGTTCTTGCTCGCGTTGCTCGCCGGCCACCGAGCGAAGGAAACAGTTTCGTGAATCTCGATCCCAAAACCGAATCAGTTGTCTGGTTGCCAATTGGCATGGCGATCGGCGTCGCGCTGGGTGTGGCATTGCGCAATATCGCGCTCGGAATCGCGATCGGCGTCGCTCTCGGCGCTGGATTGATGGCGGCCCAGTCGAGCCGGCAAAAGAACGATGACTCGGATGACCACGATTCCGATTAGGCATTCGGTTCAGCAGGAGGTCACTCCGGGTTCGCGGCTTCTGGCACACTGGATGGCAGCAAAGCGAGATTCGATGGCCGGCCGGTGAGGCCATTCGTTTCGGTGAAGGGAAAAGGACGCTCGATGAACGACAAACCCGATGTGCCGCCAGTGCTTTGGTTGGCGGTCGGTATCGCGCTCGGAGGCGGATTCGGTATTGCCGTGCTCGACCGGCCGGTTCTCGGATTGGGCATTGGGCTCGCATTCGGCGCGCTGATCATGCTGCTCCAAACCATTGCGCAATCGAAGGACGGCGACTCGGACAACGCCTCCTGACCGCCGTCCAGGCGTACCTATCGATGCCGGACGGGATTGGTCGAGGGGGCGCGCTCCGGCATTCCCGGTCCCCGATCGAGACCGCAATCTCGCGTGAGCGCTATTCCCAGGCTCTCGGTTCGAATGTCGTCCTTGCCCAGCTCCTCCAACGGGTATGATCCCGCAATGACCAATGAATGAAGCAGGAGAAGGCATCGTGAACAACCCGTCGCGCATGAATCCCGTTCTCTGGATCCCCATTGGACTCGCGCTGGGCGTGGGTATCGGCGTGATCGTCGGCAAGGTGGCCATCGCGGTCGCGATCGGGGTGGTGGCCGGCGCGGCATTGATGGCCATCATGTCCAGCGCGCGCAAGCAATGACGTTCAGCACGGCAGGAACAACTTCAGCCTTTAGCTGAGAGCACGGGCGGGAACGCATTCCACCGGGCGAGCGTTTGGATGGTGGCGGAATGACGCGGGCGGCAGCGTCCGGCGCTCCGATTCGATGACATTGGTGTGAAACGGGGAAGATGGCAATGAAGCGATTCGGATTGCTCGTGCTCGCATTGGTCTTGTGTCTTTCGGGAGGATTGGGTGTGACCGCGCAGAACGATCCGGCGACCGAGCTGGCCCGTGGCAACACGGCATTTGCGCTCGATCTCTACGGCGTCCTGCGACAGGGCAACACGGATAACCTCGTCTTCTCTCCCTATAGCGTTTCGGAAGCGCTGGCCATGACCTGGGCCGGAGCCGGTGGGGAAACCGCTTCCCAAATGGCGGAGGCGCTGCATTTCCCACTCGATCAGGCAATGTTGCCGGCCGCATTTCAGACGCTGAACGACGATCTGGTTACCCGCGGCACTGCCGGCGAAGATCCGGACCGGGGATACCCCGCGCGTTCATTGCAACTTGCCAATGGACTCTGGGGCGAGCAAACATTTCCATTCAGCAGCGCGTTCAGCGACCAGCTGGCCGAGTATTACGGCGCTGGACTGCAACCGGTCGATTTACTGAACGATCCCGAGGGCGCGCGCCAGGCGATCGACCAATGGGTTGCCCAGCACACCGAGGACCGCATCCAGGACATTGTGCCCGAAGGCGCGTTGAGCGAGGATTCACGGCTGGTGCTGGCCAATGCGGTCTATTTCTATGGCGGTTGGTCGTCTCCCTTCGATGAGAACGGGACCGAGGACGGTGATTTCACCCGGGCAGACGGCAGCACCGTCACGGCGTCGTTCATGCATCAGCAGCATTATTTCTCGTATGCCGCTGGCGATGGTTTTCAGATCGTCGAGCTGCCCTATGCCGGCAGCGGGTTTGCCTTTACGGTGATTCTGCCCGATGCGGGGCAGTTCGATTCGGTCGAGCAACGCTTCGATCTCTCCACGCTCACGGCCGCGCTCGACCAATCGAGCAGCCGCGAATTGGTCCTGTCGATGCCCAAATTCACCTTCGATTCGTCCGCCAGCCTGGCCGATGCGCTGCAGGCACTCGGGATGACCGCGGCATTCGATCCCAACCGGGCCGATTTCAACGGCATGCTGGACGCGGACGCACCGGAACCGCTGGTCATCGGCGATGTGCTGCACAAGGCATTCATCGGGGTCGATGAAACGGGCACCGAAGCCGCGGCGGTGACCGCTGTCATGATGGCCGGCGCCGGCGCGCCAGCGGACGAGCCACTCCCGGTCGATATCGACCGCCCGTTCATCTTCCTGATCCGCGACACCCAGACCGGCTCCATTCTCTTCATGGGCCGGGTGATGGATCCGAGCGC
>JBIQLF010000118.1:0-9035 GCA_044464585.1 Thermomicrobia bacterium | reverse complement strand
CGTGACCGCTCACGTTTGCCTCTTGCCTCTTGCCTATTGCCGGTCGTTCTAAGGCGCTTCGCGGTCCGGCGCCCGAAGCTCGGGGTCCAGAGCGATCGCTCTGGACCCTGGCGCATCGACTCTGCCCCAATCCCAGCAAGTCCATGAAATTTGGTGGCAAGAACAGCTCCGTGTAACGTATTCTCTGCGATGCTCAAATCCGACTTGTGGGGTAGGATATCGAGCACCCGGAGCTAGCGGATGATCGAACGACATAACGTGCCCGGCTCGTGCCTCCAACGTTGCGTTCTCGACCGGCGTTTTGCCAGGTGGTTGTCGCCTGCCTGGGGACATCCTTCGAGCACTATCATCGATCGGACGACCCAATCCATCGTGGCCCGCCGGAGAGCGATTCGGCGCGGATCGGACGGAGGGCGCGCATGCTTGCGACCTTCGTAATCGGTCTGCGTGAAGGACTCGAAGCGGCGCTCATCGTTGGGATCATCGCCGCGTTCCTGCGGCGGAATGGCAAGAGCCTCGCGCCGATGTGGATCGGTGTGGTGCTGGCGGTGGTGTTGTCTATTGCGGTGGGTGTCGGTCTGCACCTGATCGAGCAGGAGCTGCCGCAATCCGAACAGGAAAAGCTGGAAACGGTCATTGGCGCGGTCGCGATCTTTTTCGTCACCGGCATGATCGTCTGGATGAATACCCATTCCCGGCAGATGAAAAACGAGCTCGAAGCCGAAGCGGCGCTCGCGCTCAGTCAGGGCGGCGCCTATTCGCTCGCGTTGATGGCATTTCTGGCGGTGCTGAAAGAGGGGTTCGAAACAAGCGTCTTCCTGCTGGCGACCTTCTCCGCGGCCGAATCGGCGCGCACCGCCGCCACCGGTGCGGTGCTTGGAATCATCGTTTCCTCGATCATCGGCTGGGGGATCTATGCCGGCGGTGTGAAGCTCAATCTCTCGCGCTTCTTCCGGATCACCGGCGCCTTCTTGATCCTGGTTGCGGCCGGTTTGGTCGTCAGTATGCTGCGCACTGCGCACGAAGCCGGCTGGCTCAATGCCGGTCAGCAAAAGACGATCGATCTCTCCTGGCTGGTGCGCCCAGGTTCGGTGCAATCCGCGCTGATCACCGGCGTACTGGGCATTCCGGCGGATCCTCGCCTCATCGAGGTGATCGGGTGGTTCGCTTATCTCGTCCCGGTGGCGCTCTATGTCTATTGGCCGGCGAAGCGACGCCCCCAGGGCAAACAGGTCGCACGGGTGCACTATGGCGCGGCCGCTGGGTTGGCAGGTGCGGCACTGCTGCTTGCATTCGCCTATCCCAACCCAACCGCCTCTGAAATGCCCCCGCTGGCGCTGGTCGCGGGAACCGACTCCGCGCAACAAGTGGTCGGTGGCGCTGCGTTGAGCTCGCAAAGCGGAGCGCAAGCCATGACGGTTTCGCTCGACGGGGAATCGCCGCGCACGGTCCCACTCGCTCCCGGAGGCGCCAAACAGCAGATCCGCGATGGCGTGAATGCCTCGGTCTGGACCGTGACGAATACCACCCCGCAGGAGGGCGGTCCTCAGACGATCACACTCGACGAGCTGGTGACCCTTGCCGGCGGACGGATTCCCATCGGCATCGATCCCAAAGCCCAACCCGGTCCCTACACAATCGAGCGATCGTCCGTGGCGACCGATACGATCTGGGTTGCGCACGACCTCCTGATCGATGCCAGCGAGTCGTCCAAGACGATCGCCACGATCTCGGGCGGCGGTCTCGATGCTCCCCGCACGATCACGATTCGGGGGAGCGAGACCGATGGGTGGGCGGCGGCCAGCGACGATGCCCGGCGCGCCGCCGGTGAGGCGAACGATCTGATGGTCGCGGTAGAGGAGCACGATTTCTGGTCGCGGACCCTGCCGATTGCCCTGGGTATCGGCGCCGTGCTTTTCGCGCTTGCGGGGTACCGCCTATCGCGGCGGCGCTCTGGCATTTCCACACCAGGCGCCGGGACTACCACTTCCCTTTCCTATGGGTCGAATACGCCAGTTTTTTCGAGGGCGAACGGTTCACAACCAAGGAGTGATACACATGCCGCACATTAGTCGTTTACGGACGCTGGCGACGCTTGCCGTTCTGGTGTCCATCCTCTCGTTTTCCATGGCGCCGGGGTGGAAAATCGCCAGCGCCCAGGATGACGATGTCGCTCCGGTCGAGAACGGCGCCAGTCAAGTGACTGTCACGTTGACCGGTGACGAGGGCGGAACATGCCTGCTCGATTACACCTCGGCGGCGGCCGGTCCGGTCACCTTCACGGTGACGAACGAGAGCGCAACCTCGCTGATCGAGGTCGAGTTGCTCAGCAACAACCGTATCCTCGGCGAAAAGGAAAACCTGGCCCCGGGGTTGCCGCCCGTCAGTTTCACGGTCACCCTCGGTGGTGGCGACTACCAGATCTATTGCCCGGGCGCGGCCACCGAGATGATCGACTTCACCGCCACCGGTGAGGTGACTGAAGCGACCGGCACGATCGCGGAAATCCTGGCCGAAGGGACGGTCGGTTATGGCGCCTATGTCGATGGCGTTGTCGACAACATGGTCGTTGCCGTTGGCACGCTCGATGATGCAATTCAGGCTGGCGATCTCGAAGCGGCCAGGGTGGCGTACGCCAACGCGCGACCGTTCTACGAACGCATCGAGTCGAGCGTCGAAGGGTTCATCATCCCCGGATTCGATGCCACCGACAATCATGGCAATCTCGACTATCTCATCGATATGCGCGAGTCGAATCTAGATCCCGATGTCGGTTGGCAGGGATTCCACGCCATCGAGCGCGATCTCTTCGAGGCCGGAGCGATCACCGACAACACCAAGCAGCTTTCGACCGAGCTGGTGGAGAATGTCAACCTGCTCCAGTCTGTTGTGAAGGGACTCGAATACGCTCCCGAGGATCTCGCGAATGGCGCCGCCAGCTTGCTCGAAGAAGTCCAGGCGAACAAGGTCAGTGGCGAAGAAGAAAACTACAGTCATATCGACCTGGTCGATTTTGCCGGCAATGTCGAAGGCGCCGAGCAGGCATTCGCCTTCCTGGAGCCGGGGTTGACGGAAATCGACCCGGATCTCACCGCGCAGATTCGGGCGCAGTTCGATGCGGTCAAAGCGCTCCTCGAAACCTATCGCGATCCGGATGAGCTCGGTGGGTACACGCTGTACACGGAAGCGCTGAAAGCATCCGACGCAGCCACCCTCAGCCGCGCCATTCAGGCGTTGCAGGAGCCGCTGTCGCAGATTGCCGAGAAGGTGGCAACCGCCGGCTGATGAACGATGATCGGTCGAACACCATATCGACATCCGGGGTTTCCCGCCGCGAGCTGCTCTTCGGAGCAGCCGCGGCGGGCGGTTTCGCGCTGGGCGCCTGTCCGGCCGGAGGAAGTGCCGTCGCCGCGCAGGGGCCTGCGCTCGATGAGGACGAAGACACCGTCGACCTGACCATCTCCTATCCATTCTATGGCGAGGGGGAGCAGGCGGGCATCAGCACTCCGCAGCAGCGCCACAGTGTCTACATGACGTTCGATCTCACCTCGCCCAACCCCAGGGATCTGCAGGTGCTGCTGGCGCGTTGGTCGGCCGGGATCGCGCAGCTCATGGCCGGTAAAACGGTCGGGCAGGTCGAACCGGCGCGGCCCTCCGCCACTGGCGCGGACACGGGGGAGGCGCTCGATCTGGCTCCGGCGTCGCTGACCGTGACCGTGGGACTCGGTCCCAGGGTCTTCACGGACACATACGGATTGGCGGACCATCGTCCTCCCGCCATGCGGGAGCTGCTTCGACTCCCCAGCGACGCGCTCCGGCCCGAGCTGACCGGTGGCGATCTGTCATTGCAAGCCTGCGCGGACGATCCCCAGGTGGCCTATCATGCCATCCGCAACCTCGCCCGTATGGCCAGAGAAATCGGTGCTGCTTCGACCCGCTGGACCGTTCTGGGTTTTGGACGCGCGTCCGCGGGCAAGGGCCAGGTGACTCCCAGGAATCTGATGGGATTCAAGGACGGGACGCGCAATATCAAGGAAGACGCCGATTTCGACACATTCGTCTGGATCGACGATGGTCCCGAATGGCAGCGGCGTGGCACCTACCAGGTCGTCCGCAAGATCCAGATGCACATCGAGAACTGGGATGTCGATCCCGTCAGCGATCAGAATCGCATCTTCGGCCGTTTCAAAGTCGATGGCGCTCCTCTGACCGGCGACGGCGAATTCGACACGCCCGATTTCGAAGCGATGGACCGCGATGGCAATCCGGTCATCGATCCGGCGTCACATATTCGACTGGCCGCGTTCGAGAACAACAACGGCGTCCGCATCTTTCGCCGCGGCTATAACTACACCGACGGTATCAACCAATACGGATTTCTCGATGCCGGACTCCTGTTCATCTCGTACCAGAACGACCCGGCGTCCTTCGAGCTGCTCCAAACCAAACTCGGCGCCGCCGATTCTCTCAACGAGTACATCCGCCATATCGGTTCCGCCATCTTCTTCATTCCCCCCGCACCCCAGGAAGGTTCCTATATCGCCCAGACGATGTTCTCCTGACCGACGCCGTTCGTCAGTCACCAGGTTCGATGGGCGGGGCGGCCATCGCCCCGCCCGGTACGGCGAGCGACAGAACGTTCCTATCTATTTATTGGTAGATCACGATGTCCGGCGGTGGAACGAGGGAAAGCACCTCCTCGGGGGTCATGAGCGGGACATCCTGCTGGTACCAGAGTTTGAAGCCATAGAACTCGAAGGGTACTTCGCCAGCGACGACATCGTAGGTGCCCTCCTTCATCTCCGGATCGCCCCATCCGTCGACTTCGAGCACGAACTGGACCCCATCGATTTCCGCGATCTGGTCCTTGTTCTGGATCGAATAAAGATTGAACTGGTGCACGATCAGGATTTTTGGGGGGAGACCATTGTCGGCCGAGAGCTTGGCCAACCGTTGCAATGCGTAGTTGACATCCGAGCCATCGATTTGGCCCAGATCCTCGCCGGGCACCTCGCCTTCGGCGACATGGAACTCGGGATCCAACGCCAGATGAACGTGCGGATAGAGCAGATATTCCTCGACCGCATCGATCTCCTGCTCGGTCGAATTGCGGCCGTATTGCATATCGAGAATCAGCAGCAGATCGTTGGCCGCGGTGAAATCGACATATTCCTGAATCCAACCCGGATCGGTATATTCCAGATAGTTCCCGTCGGCTCCGGCGTCGCGCTGAGCGACCGAGGCGATCACCTCATAGGCCAGCTTGACAGGCCGCGACGGGTCGGCGGCTTCATAGGCGGCCGCCTGATCCTGCAAAAGGGGCAGCAGGTCCTCTTTGGAGTATTCGCCGAGGATGCCCATCAGCTCATTGGTCGGAAATCCATAGTAGGAGAGGATCCGGTTGGCCGGAAGCACGTAGTCGGCGGGTCCACCGGAGCCGTCACCCTGGGCGGCGACGAGCGCGGAGGCCGGCAGAAGCATGGAGGCCGGAACGGCAGCCGATCCCTTGAGCAGGGTGCGCCGGGAGGTGATCCGTTTCCGCACGATGAGCGAGTCCTTTCGATTCCAACGATAAACGAAGGCGCCCCAATGCCGTTGGTGAGCACGGCATCAGAGCGCTCCACCCTACGAACGTCCGATTGCCCGATTTGGTTTCATGCCGCCGGGCGCCATGTGGCTAGATCAGCAAATTACACGCCAGGAATCCGTCGTTGTATCCACCCATGATCGCCGAAACCCGTTGTTTTCCGGTGCCATGGGCCTCTTCGTCATATTCGCCGACATAGGACGGGTCGCCCAGCATCTGGATGGCGAAGCTGGCCGCCTGTTCGATATCGCCCGGTTCGATCACTCCGCGGCCCTCGGCATCGCGTGCCCAGACGCCGGCCATGCAGTCGGCCATCAACTCCAGCTCGATGCTATAGACCTCGTTCCATTGGGTCGGGGAGGACGTGCGGGTGAGACCGATACCCGACTGGACGTGGTGCGCCCATTCATGGGCGATCACGAACGCCGCGGCAAAGTAGTAGCCCTGATCCTTGAGATCGTCGAGCAGCTTTTCGTCGAGATACATCTTCTCGTCCAGCGGGCAGTAGAACCCCCAGAACCCAGTTGAAGCCGGACCGCAGGCGCTCTGTACCGTGTCGCCCGCGGCGACGATCACCACCCCGGGAGAGCGGTACGAGTAGTCGGTGTAGTGGATGACATCGCGCCAGAACGCATCCAGGTCCTCGACGGTGTTGACGAGGAAATCGCCCTGGGTCAGCGGAGTGGTGAGCACCGGGCCGCTGGCGTCGGTGGTATCGGACGAGCCGAAGGTGTCGATGGCGTTTTGCACCATCTCGGCCGAATTGCCAAAGAACCAGCCCCAATTGCCATCGGAATCGGGCGCCAGATAGAGCGCATCCTGCGCGAACGCGGGGTTGCCGTTCTGGTCGAGGATTTGCTGGACGAAGGTCACTTTGGCCGCCGGGCTGTAGGTCTTGCCAGTGACCGGCCAGGTGTACTCGACGATTTCGACATTGACGATCTGAGGCATGCCGGCCTGGGCCTGGGTATAGACCGCATCGAAGAGCCCGACGACCGCGGCACGCGGCGCGATCGCTTTGGAATCGGGATGCATCAGGTCGTACATGGAGTTGAAGTCGCGCGATCCGGCCAGTGTCAGCACCTGCCGGCCGGCATCGGCGGCAAGCGCCTGGTATTGAAGGGTGGAGCTGTCGGCGGCGGTCGTCTGCGCGCCGGCCGGAGCGACGACGCCTGTCAGCATGAGACCGATGAGCACAACCGTCAGGAATCGTTGTCGCATGGGCGTCTCCCTCTCCGTGCCGTTTTTCGATCGGAATGGCCGTATTCGCTCCTCTGAAACATGCCATATATAGTACTGGTTGCCGTGACAGCGGACGTGGACAGTCGAATAGAAGGAGGACCATCGATGGCAAGCACACAGGGACTCTTCGGCGGAGGAGCCGCTGGCGACGAACAGGAGCAAAAAGCTCAGGATTTCATCAGTCGCTATCAATCGGGACATCCGTCCGAGGGATATTCCGAGGAAGAAGCGGTCCACCAGTTCCAGCAGGCGGCCAAGGTGGCAACCCCGGAGCAACTACAGGCGGCGTTCAAACAATCGGTTGCCAATCTGCCCGAAAACGAACGCGCGCAATTCAACCAGATGCTGCAGGATCGCAAAGCCGGTACCGGGATGATCGATATCGAACGTTCGGGGGAACGGAAAGCGACCAACGCCCGTGGTTCGGATGCCGGTGATTCGATCGGGCTGGACGATCTACTCGGCGGTCTGCTGGGTGGTATGGCTGGCGGAGGTTCGTCGTCCGGCGGCGGGGGCCTCGGAGACATCCTGGGCGGTCTGTTGGGAGGCGGTCAGGCCTCGACAAACGCGGGTAGCACCAGCGGCGGCGGTTTCGGCGATATTCTCGACACCATGATGGGCGGCTCGGCTGCCCAGGCGCAACCGGCTCCCCATGCGCAGGAGTCTGGTGGTGGGCTCGGCGATATGCTGGGCGACATTCTCAAGAGCCCGATCGGCAAGGCTGTGCTGGCGGGCACCGCGGCCTATGCGATGAAGGAAGTGCTCAGCGGCAAGAAATAGGCGGTCGATTCCCGCAAACCATCTATGCGGGTGGTGCCCAAACCATCGCTCGTTCCATGGTTTGCATGGTTGCCCGCGCTGGATTCCTGGCCCATCCGAAGACGCCCGAACACGGCGCAGGCGGTCGTCCGGCGCAATCCCGGACGTCGCCTTGGCGTTCCGCGCACCCGCTGAAAGTGCTAGGATTCGATGTTGACGAAGTCGGTTCTCCGGCGAACGACCGGCGAACCGCGACCCTGGGGCATCGCGGCCCCGTATACGCGTTTTGCGCTGCCGCCGGCGCGGGATGTGGCGCACTGGGAGGCGATTCCTGCGTAGTTGCGCATCGAATCCCGAGCCCTGAGCACGAAGGAGTAGAACAGCAGATGACTGGATCGACCGCGACGCTGACCGAGACCCCGCTTCCAAAGCCAGAAGGTCTGGAAGGCGTCGTCGCGGCTTCGACGGCCTTGAGCCATGTGTTTGGTGAAGAGGGTCGTCTGGTCTACCGCGGGTACGACATTCACGAGCTGGCGAACAACGCGAGCTTCGAAGAAGTGGCCTATCTGCTCTGGGTCGGACACTTGCCGACCGCGTCGGAGTTGGCCGATTTCAGCGCGAAACTCGATCGGAGCCGGACCTTGCCGGATGCGACGATCGAGATTCTGCGACAAATGCCGGCCGATGCGCAGCCGATGGATGTGCTGCGAACCGGCATTTCATCGCTTGGGCCGTTGCTGCCCGAGGTTTTCACCGAAACGCCGAATCTCGATCAGGCCATGAGCCTGTCGGCGCTCTTCCCGTCGGTGCTGGCGACCTTCTTTCGGTTGCGCCAGGGTCTGGAGCCGGTGAAGCCGAAAGCCGGACTGAACACCGCCCAGAGCTACCTCTATCAACTCTTCGGAACCGAGCCGGACGAGCGCCACTGGAAACCGCTGCAGACCTATTTGATTCTGCTGGCGGACCATGGCATGAATGCCTCCACCTTCACGGCGCGGGTGATCGCCTCGACCCAGTCCGATATCGTTTCGGCGCTGACCGGCGCGGTCGGCGCGCTGAAGGGCCCGCTGCATGGGGGAGCGCCGTCCAAGGTGCTCGATATGCTGAATGAGATCGGCAGCGCCGGGAATGTCGATAGCTGGTTGACCGCCGCGCTCGACCGGGGCGACCGGCTGATGGGCTTCGGGCACCGGGTGTACAAGGCCGAGGATCCGCGCGCCGATATTCTGCGGGAAATGGCGCGCACGGCGAGCGATCCCGATTTCTTCGAGCTCTCGCTGCAAACCGAAACCCGGGCGCTGGAGATGCTCAACGAGCGCAAACCGGGTCGCCGGCTCTATACCAATGTCGAGTTCTATTCGGCGGCGGTGCTGGCCGCGGTTGGTTTGCCCGGCGACATGTTCACGCCCACATTTGCGGTGTCGCGTTCGGTCGGCTGGAGCGCGCA
>JBIQLF010000117.1:6965-9121 GCA_044464585.1 Thermomicrobia bacterium | reverse complement strand
GGGACCGTGCCGGAGCGACGGCGGGTATCCCGCAGTGTCCAAGCGGATTCCGTATCAGGGAAGCCCGCGAGCAAACGGGACGTTCGGTCGAAGAGCGTGCTGCCGCGACCAATATCGATGTGGCTACGATCGAGGTGATCGAATCGGGCGCGCGACCTCCAACGGTTTCCACTGCCATGAAGCTCGGTCGCGCACTCGACCGGCCCATGAGCGACATCGCCGAGCTCGCCCCACAGGTGCCCGGGATGCTGGGGGAGGAGCCGACCCCTTGCTCGGTCCGAGGATCGGACCAAAAGTCGGCCCCTGACGCGTGCCGATCAGTTCGGCGGAGTCATCGCCCAGGCATCGGTATTGCGTTCGTCCCCCTCGTCGAAGGTATCGTCGACGAGCAGTTCGGCATCCTCTCCGGACGTATTGCTCTGGCGCGCTGGCCGCAGATGCTCGGGATTGCGCCGGCTGGGTGTGCCGAAGCTATCGGCCCCTCGCAAATCCGCCACCACCCGTTCCAGTTGCTTCTTCACATCGTCACATGCCAGCTTCACCGCATGATCGGCCGTGCGCGATGTTTCGGCCGACCGCAAGATGGTATCGCGCACCCCGAGGACGACTTTCAACGTGGCATCGACCGAGCCCTGCTGCTTCGCCTTGTCCAACGCCAAATCGATTTCGGCATTGTTGAATTTGTCGAGCCGCTTGGCCAGTGAGTCGAGACTGTGCTCGATCCGCTTCTGTTCGATGTCGGTCAGTTCGCCCGAGCGATTGATGATGTTGGGGGAAACCGCCATGGTTCGTCCTCCTGCTTTCTAGACCGGAATGACCAGCGCATCCAGTTCACGCGGATAAAAGGTCAGCCGCTCGACGCCGTTCGCGCGAACGACGACGGTGTCCGAATGCCGGAACCCAGCCAGCCCGGGCACGTAGATGCCCGGTTCGACCGAGAGGATCATGTTTTCCTCGATAACGACATCGGCGCTGCCCTTGTCGATGAACGGCCACTCATGCCCTTCCAGACCGAGACCATGCCCGGTATGGTGCCGCTGCAAATCCGCGATGCCCAATTCGGCAAACCGCTGGCTGACATCGTTTTCGGCATCGGCAAAGGTGCGGCCCGGACGCAGGGCATCGAATCCAGTTTGCTGCAAATCCATCATCAGGTCGAAATACCGGACGAATTCCTCGTTCGGTTCGCCGACGATCATCGTGCGTTCCAATTCGGAGGTATACCCGCCCACATCCGCCCCGGCGCCGGTCACCAGCACATCGCCCGGTTGCACGCCGGTCGCCTCATAGAGCAAATGGGGCATGGCCGTGCTGCGCCCCGCCGTGAAACCGGCGCCCGCCGGATATCCCCAAACCGCGGTGAGCGGCTGATAACCGGGACCGAGCGCCTTGAGCATCGCGCGCGATGCTGTTGCCGATGCCTGATAGGAAATATCGAGCGGGGCTTTGCCGACCTCGATCGACTCGTGCATGATCTGGTGTGCATAGTTGCCCCAGATGCAGCTTTCGATCATCAGCTGCACCTCGGCCGGACTCTTGACCGCACGCAACCGGTCGACGATGTCGCGAGCCCGTATCGTTTCGACGCCCTCGGCCACGACCGACGACAACCCGGGGCCCTCGTAGCCATTGATATCGCGGCCGCCGTTGTTGTCGTATCCGATGCGCTTGCCCCGGGCGCTCAGGTTCATCTCGCCCAACAGATCGGCCAGGAATTCCATCGGGTGCTTGGCGCCACCGGTCGGATATTCCGGATAGACCATCACCTTATCGACCGGATAGTTTTGGATATTCTCCTGTTCCAGCATTGGCACCAGCGCGCCCAGCGCGCCATCGCCCGCGACCACGATGGCCATCGGGCGCTCGGTGCTGACATGAAAGAACCCGGACACATACGCCATGCGGATTGGATGGAAGAGCACCAGCGCATCGAGTTTGCGTTCGTCCAGCACCGCGCGAACGCGCTCCCGGCGAAGCGCGTATTCCGCCTCACCGGTTTTCCACGCCAGCGTTGGCGTCGGGCGTGTGGCGACACGCGCCGCTGGGGATGTATCGACCTTGTTTGCCATCACGCTCACCTATCCCGATGCACGAATCGAATCGTTGCTAAGAGGATAGTGCAGAGCGACCGGATTCAGCGCGCTCCTGGCCGGGGC
>JBIQLF010000117.1:0-6865 GCA_044464585.1 Thermomicrobia bacterium | reverse complement strand
AGTGCAGAGCGACCGGATTCAGCGCGCTCCTGGCCGGGGCATCATGGTGAGCGCCCCAGTCGCCTGAGGTTGCCGCGACCAGAATGTTCCGGCGACCACCACCCCGAGCATCCCGAATCCGACGGCGCAGCCGAGATGGGCAATCTGGATGGCGACCCCGGTATCGTGCCCCTCGACCCGCAACCAGAGCAGCGACACGCTCGCCGCGAGACTCACCGCGGTGATCGCCAGTTGCGCCATCGCGAGCCGCGACCAGCGCAGGGGCGCGCCGGCAAATCGCGGCACCAGATAATAGGCCACGCCACTGATGAGCAATCCCGCCCAACCAAAGAGATTGAGCTCGGCATGGACTGGCCGCAGGAATGCTCCCTGCGCCGGGGTGACCGCAAAGCTCATGCCCAGGGCAATCCCGAAACCCAGCGCGAGAAAGGCCGCACCGGTTCCGATGGCGGTGAAACGCGGCAGCTTGCGGATGAATGGCAGGCAATTGCCGATCCAGAGCGCGATGGCGGCCGCCTGCAACGGTCCGGACATATGGAACAGCACCTGCGAGTCGATCGCCAGCGCCAGCACCATCAGCGGCAGCATCAGCACGGTGATATACCAATGGATCCGTAATGCGCGGATCGACCGCCAGCGACCGGTGGTCCAGCGAGGCAGCACGTGATAGGTCACACCGGTCGCCATCGACAGCGCGAATCCGACCAGCATCGAATGAGCCCAGACCAGCTCCCAGCGACCCCGGTCCGGCGTAAAGATCGATGTGACCAACCCGACGCCGGTTCCGACCAGCAACCAAACCGAGCAGAGCCGGGTGAAATTGGTGGCGATACGATCGGCAGCGGCTTGTTCCGGGAAGGGCAATGGCGGCGCGGGGCGCACCACCGTTTGCTTTTTGAACACCTGGCCAATGTTGTAGATCAGCAGGATGCCCGACGCCAGCGCCAACGCGCTGCCCAGGGTGATCAGGATCGACATATCCGCCATTCGGCCGGCAAAGACGGTCCAGCCGCTGGCAATGGCAAGCCCCACCATTCCCATCACCAGGGACGGCGAAACCCAATCGCGCCGCAGGAAAACCGGCATGATACGGCTATTGACGGCCAGGATCATGGGCAGTACACCGCCAAGCACAGCCAGCGAAATAGCTGCCTCCCACCAGGTCGGATGGGTGCGGGAAAACCCGGCCACGGCCATAGCCACCGCAAAGGCCACGAAAACCAGTGACATGGCTGCACCGAGAAAACGATGGCGCATCGATGACTCCCTCGTACGGGTCCGAGGTCCGGTGCCCGGAGCCTGGAGATACCACTGTGGCGATAGCTCCAGCTGGAACCCTGGGCCCTGGACTCCGGACACTGGCCCCTCACCTGAACATACCCTAGCTGGGGACTTTCCTCGGTTCCCTGGCCGCAACACGGGGCCAGATTTGCGAGATGAAGATCAGCGCCGCGGCGATCTGCAGAAGCGCCGAGCACGTCAGGACGACCAGGGTGCCATGACCCTGATGGCCGGATCGCTCCAGCGGTTCACCGATCACGCGACAGATCAATCCGATATTGAGCGCGGCCACGGCGATCTGGGCAAGTCGCAGGTCGTAGCCTTGCGGTCGTTCCGCCGTGCGCTTGCGAGGCAGCAGCCAGTAGGCGATTCCGAGCGCAAATTGCAAAAACCAACCCACGAACAACATATGCCCGTGGGTTGGTTGCGCCCAGAGTCGCCATTGACCGGGAAGCTCCCGGTCGATCAACATGGCGCCTCCGATGAGGAACCCCGCCAGCAACCAGAGCAGCGAAAGCCGCACCATGATGGAGCTGAGCGGATCCACCCAGACTTACCGGCCTTGCGAATCGGCGACAATTTGCGCGACCTGCTGGAGCACCGGGGCCGCCTCGATACCGTGCAGCGAAAGCGCTTCACCCAGCGGATGCCCGCCACCGCAGCAAAGGTCGAGACCGAGCGCGGAAAAGACAGGCATGGTTGCCGGAACCTGCTCGACCAGATCGGCAATCTTCCGATTGGCGACCTCGGTCATCTGCTCATTGGTAACCGGGCGGGAATTCGTGGCAGCGCCGCTCATCATTCTCTCTCACTAGAACCTGATCGATCGATCCACCCGCGTGGTGGATGCGTCCTAATTGTCCGATCGTTGCCCAGTCCCTCCCAGCCCATATCCGACTCGAATGATAGGAAATCTATGGAAACCTGTGCATCAGCGGTGTCCATGCCGCGGATCGAGTGCATCACGCAACCCATCGCCAACGAGGTCGAACGAAAGCACCGCCAGAAAGATCGTCAAGCCGGGAAAGAAGGTGAGCCACCATGCTCCGGCCAGCAGCTCGCGCTGGCCATCTTGGAGCATAGTGCCCCAGGAGGGCGTCGGAATCACCACACCGAGCCCCAGATAACTCAAACTCGCTTCCAGCAGGATCGCGTACGACAGCCAGATAGTGGCCTGCACGATGATGATGGGCAATGCATTGGGAAAGAGATGCGGGGACATGATCCGGGGAGTGCCCGCGCCCACCGAGCGAGCCGCGGTGATGTATTCCTGTTCCTTGAGCGCCATGAATTGCCCCGTATGAGCCGACGGCTACGGATGACGGGAGATGGGGTGGCTGTTTACGACGCGACGGGGTGCTCGACGAGCCGGAAATGCCAGACCGGTCTAATCGCCCGCGGGCGCCGGGGTCGGCCGCGCGGACCCGGCACTGGCGGGGACCTGACGCGGTCTCGCATTCCAGACCATGCGACAGGCATCGCAGATCATGACGAAGAGGATTGCCATAAAGGCGGCATGCAGGAGGGTGGCGCCCAAACTCAATTTGCTGAGCACGACGAATCCACCCGCCAGCGCCTGGCCGACGATGGTCAGTGAGGCGATCCCCAGCACCCGCCCGAGCTGCGGGTAATCGACCCGGAACGATCGTGCCCAGAATGCCAACCCGAAAACCAGCAGCATCAAACTGGCCGCCAGCAACCGGTGGGAAAAGGCGATTCCCTCCGGACCGCTGAGCCCGGCGACGATCTGGCCATTGCAGGTCGGCCAGCCGCTGCAACCGAGCTCGTTGCCCGAATGGCGCATATACGCGCCGACATAGGCCACCACGATGGAGAGCGGCAATGTCGCCCAAACGGCTCGCCGGAACCGATCCGGCAGCGGGCGTCGCGGAATCGCCGGATCGCCATCGAGCGAGGATGGTTCGTAGAGATAACGGGTCAAGAGGAAGACAGCGGCAAAGCACGTCATCGAAATACCGAAATGGCTTGCCAGAATCAGCGGTGATTGCGGCCACATCACGGCAGCCGCGCCCATTCCCGATTGCACCACGATCGTTCCGACCATGACGCCGACCAGCACCTGCACCTGCCGGTTCCCGCGCCGGATCAGAATCGCTCCGGCAGAAACAGCGATGACCAGCATGCCTTCGAGTGCGGTCACGATGCGATGGCTGAATTCGATGGCCGTCGAAACCGCGTAGGATGGAATCAGCTCTCCCTGGCACAGGGGCCAGTGCCGCCCACACCCATCGGCCGAGCCGGTGTTGGTCACGGTCGCGCCCATCATGAGCACGAGAAACATGCCAACCATGGCAATGAAAGAGAGTCGTTTGACCCAGATTTCGAGACGAGGGTGTGATCGATGGGGAGCAGCGGGTGGGGTGGTCATTCGTTCATTTCCTCACAAGAGGGTACCACCCGACTCCGGCTCCCGGCATTCGACCATCCGGCGGAGGCGTTCCCCTTCTATACTCTTCCGCTGGCCCGGTTCTGGGCGCGATGAGGAACCCGATGCCCGTTCGAACGGTCCAGGCAACCCGCTATGTCACCCCCCTGCGCGAAGGTGGTTCGGTGCCGGCCATCGTCGAAGCCGATGACGATGGACTCTATGTGCTCAAGTTCCGGGGAGCAGCCCAGGGACCGAAAACGCTCGTAGCGGAATTGGTGTCCGGCGAGATCGGCCGGGTGCTGGGATTACCGATCCCGGAGATCGTGCTGGTCGAGCTCGATCCGGTACTGGCCAAAGCCGAACCCGATCCCGAGATTCAGGAGCTGATCGAGAAAAGCGGCGGCATCAATCTGGGACTCGATTTCCTACCCGGATCGCTGGCGTTCGCTCCGGCCGCGCCGCCGGAGCTGACTCCGGAGCTCGCCGCCCGTATCATCTGGTTCGATGCCTATACGCTCAATGTCGATCGCACTCCGCGCAATCCCAATATGCTGTCCTGGCATCGCAAACTCTGGTTGATCGACCACGGAGCCTCACTCTATTTCCATCACAACTGGCCCGATGCCGGGCGGGTGGCGCGTTCGCCATTTCAGTTGAGTCGCGAGCA
Organism: Thermomicrobia bacterium; assembly: GCA_044464585.1. Taxonomy (GTDB): domain Bacteria; phylum Chloroflexota; class Chloroflexia; order Thermomicrobiales; family UBA6265; genus JAMLHN01. The sequence continues at coordinate 2,528 of JBIQLF010000117.1, read as the reverse complement.
CGTCTTGCTGCCATTCGCCGGCCCGATCGGAGCAGCGGGAACGACAGCGCGTGAGCGTCTCACCGCCCACCGGCTGGAGGAAATACTGCGCGACATTCCGGACGACTGGCTGGCCGGCGATCAGCTCGACCGGTCGTCGGACGAGATTCGGACCGCGTATCTGGATATCCTGCTGACCCGCCTGGAACACGCCTCGCTCTTCGAGGAGGAGGCGGAACGTGCCCGAACGGCTTCCATTTGAGTACGCCATCGTCCGCATCGTTCCTCGGGTCGAACGCGGCGAGTTTCTGAATTGCGGAGTCATCCTCATCTGCCGCCCGAAACGGTTTCTCGGTGCGCGCGTCGAACTGGATTCGGAGCGGCTGGCGTGTTTTGCCCCATCTTGCTCGCCTGAGCAGATCGAACGCATCGCAGCGCACCTGGCGCTGATTCCGCAAATCGCGGCCGGCGTCCGGGACGCCGGCCCGATTGCGGCGCTCGATTTTCGAGAACGGTGGCATTGGCTGGCGGCTCCATCGAGCACGGTCATCCAGACATCGCCCGCGCATACAGGACTCTGCACCGACCCAGCCAGCGCGCTGGACGCGCTCTTCGATGCCCTCGTGCGGTCGCCATGACCGAACCGGCCTTCGAACTCTCCGCTGAGCTCGCGCTGGAACCCGCGCCGGGAACCGCCTGGGAACCGATGACCCAACGGCGTGTGCTGGCGTTGGCGCTGCCGATCATCGGAGAAAACATGTTGCAGGTGGCGGTCGGCGCCATCGACACCCTGCTGGTGGGGCGACTGGGAGCGGCGGCCATCGCCGGGGTCGGGATCGCATTCGAAACCTTGTTCCTGATCATCTCGATCCTGAGCGCGGTGACGATCGGCGCCACCGTGCTGGTGTCGCAGGCGATCGGTTCGGGCAACCGCGAACGCGCCAACCGGCTCGCCCGCCAGGCAATCTCCTGGGGCGTGGTGCTGGCGATCCCGCTTTCCGTGCTGGGATATGCCCTGGCCCCCCAGGCAATTCGGATCTTCGGGGTCGAACCCGATGTCACCGCCAACGCGGTCGAGTATTTGCGCATCACCGCGGCGTGCAGTGTGGCGGTCCTCCTGTCCTATCTCTGCGGAGCGGTGCTTCGCGGCGCCGGGGACAGCCGTACGCCCCTGAAAGCAGCCGTGTTGGCGAATGCGATCAATGTGGTGGTGGCCTATGTGCTCATCTTCGGGCACTTCGGTCTCCCGGCGCTTGGAGTGGGCGGCTCGGCCTGGGGCGCGGCGGCGGGTCGTGGCGCCGGCGCGCTCTTCATGCTGGTCATGCTCTGGTCGGGCCGGGTGAAGCTGTCGATTCGGGGCCGGTCCGGCTGGTTGCCGGATCTGCATATGGGGCGCGATCTCTTCCGCCTCGGCATTCCGGCCGCATTCGAACAGGTCGTGACCCAGCTCGGATTCATTTCGCTGGTGGCGATCGCCGCGAAAATCGGAACCGAAGCGCTGGCGGCCCAACAGATCTCCTTCACGACCATGTCGATCGCCTTCTTGCCGACGATCGCATTTTCGACGACGGCCACCGCATTCGTCGGTCAAAGCGTCGGCGCGAAACGCATGGACGAAGGGATGCGCGCCGCAAGGATTTCCCGCAATTGGGCGCTGATCGTGACATCGGGTGGTTTGGTGCTGATGGTCGTGTTCGCGCAATACATCGTGCGAGCGTTTTCCAACGATCCCGCCGTGATCGAGATCGGTACCAGCGCCATGCGCGCGATCGGGCTCAGCCTGCCCATCTGGGGACTCTGGATGTCCTCCGCCGGGGCGGTGCGCGGCAGCGGCGACACCCGCTCTCCCATGATTCGCGGGGTTCTCGCCGTCTGGGTTGCGGTGTTCCTTGCCTGGCTGGGAGTGCATTTTCTCGATCAGAGTATCGCCTGGATTTGGGGAACGCTGGCGGTTACCGGGCTGCTTCCTGCCGTCGGAAACTGGCTGGCATTCCGAAAACGAGCCGAACGGCTGGAGCGAGAATTCCGGCTGGACGGCATCGATCCCAGCGAGATCGCCGCCTGACCGAATCGGCACTCCGCTGGAAACTGAGCTTCAATGTCAATGGCAATGTTTTGCCATGTGTCATACCCAGAGGAGAGAGTTCGATGACCGACAAGGACCTCGCTGGCAAGCGCGATGCGCTCATCCAGGGACTGCAGGAGGACCTCGCCCGCGAGTACAAAGCAATCATTCAGTATGTGATCTATAGCCAGGTGCTCGATGGCGCGAAGTACATGGATATCGCGGGCGAGCTGGAAGTGCATGCCCACCAGGAGCTCGATCACGCCCTCGCCATCGCCAAGCAACTCGACTATTTCGGCGCCTATCCGATCGAGATTCCCAAGAAGGTCGAGACTCCGGAAGACAACGAAGGAATGCTCTGGGCCGATCTGCGCGCCGAGGACGAAACCGTGGTGGCGTACCGGCAGCGGATCAACCAGGCCGTGGAAATCGGCGAATACGCGCTCGCCGAGATCCTGCAGGGGCTGATCCGGGAAGAGCAGGA
>JBIQLF010000116.1:0-9376 GCA_044464585.1 Thermomicrobia bacterium | reverse complement strand
CTCCGGCGTATTCCCGATCGCGTAGAGGTTGTAGTCCCAGCTGCCAACGTAGACGAGCCCATTTATCACGGCCGGGGAGGAGCCGATCGCTCCGCTCAAGGGATAGATCCATTGCTGTTGCCCGGTTTCCGCGTCGATCGCATAGAGATTGTTGTCCCAACCACCGGCATAGACGACCCCACCCGTGACGGCCGCCGACGAGGAGAGACCGCTTTCGGTTTGGAATACCCATTTCTGCTGGCCCGTGATGGCATCGACCGCGTAAAAATTGGCGCCGTCACTCCCGGCATAGACGACCCCATCGACCACCGCTGGCGAGGAAGAAATACCGCCGTCGGTTTGGAAGATCCACTGGCGCTCGCCGGTTTCGGCGTCGATCGCATAGAGATTGCCGTCGCCGCTGCCGATATAGATCACGCCTTCCACCACGGCAGGTGAGGAATTGACCGCGTTTTCGGTCGGGAACACCCATTTCTGTTCGCCAGCCACCGCATCGACCGCATAGACCATGCCATCGCCGCTGCCAATGAAGACCGTTCCATCGACCACGGCTGGCGACGAATGGATCACCCCCTTGGTCGGGAATACCCATTTCTGTTGACCGGATGCCGCGTCGATGGCATAGAGCTTGTAATCGTCGCTGCCGGTATAGACGACCCCATCGACCACCGCCGGGGACGAATCGATTTCGCCGTTCGCCTCGAACACCCAGGCCTGCTGGCCGGATGCCGTATCGACCGCATGGAGTTTGGTATCCCCGCTCCCGATATAGACCACGCCATCGGCGACCGCCGGTGAGGAGAAGATGACTCCCTCGGTCTCATAGGCCCATGTTTGCTGTCCGGAGATCGCATCGACCGCATAGAGCTTGCCATCCCAGCTCCCGATATAGACGATGTCATCGACGACGACGGGCGAGGAGTGGATGAAATCGTCCGTCGCGAAGGTCCAGACCGCCGAGATGCCCTTGGCCGGATCGGGGCCCGGACCGGGCATCGCGCCGGTGCGGGTGGCATCGCCCCGGAACATAGGCACCCCGGTCGCCGCCTCCTGGCGCGCGGCCGCGCGCGGAATCCCGGGACCGCCGAGCGCGAGGGAGAGCGGCAGCAGCATGGCAGCGGAAACCCGTCGCCGGCAGGAGATACGCATGGCGGACGAGAACGATTTGGGTGTCGGGGAATTCACGGCGAGCGGACCTCCTGATCGAACGGCTTCGTTGGCACGACCGGTGTTGCTTCCGATACACGGAATCTATCAGGGCGGTGTCGGAGAATCAAGACCGGCCCAGGTCGGAATTCGTGGATCGGGGCGTTTGGCAAAAACAGTCGCAAGAACCCGGCCAGAATCACCGTGTGAAACGGGCGAAACCGCGATCGACAGCCATTCACAGGAAACGCAACGACCGGGACGTTCGGAAACGTCCCGGTCGTTGCGTTGCGGCTGCGATTGGACTCAGGCGGAAACGTCGATCATGACTCGCTGGACCGCGTTGTACTGGTACCCCAGCTTGTTCCACGGCACCTGGCCCGGTTGCGACGTGCCGCGGTCATCGGTCGCCCGCGTCATCAGACCGGTCGGGCCAGGCTTGGCATCCCATTGATATTCGAAACGCGCCCACGAATGCTCGCCCTTCGAATCGGTGATCGTCGCATCGTTCCAGGTCACGCCGTTGTCGGTCGAAACCTCGACTTTGGCGATCGCGCCGAGTCCCGACCAGGCAAATCCCGTGATCGGCACATTGCCCGCTTTGATCTGAGCGTCATACGCGGGTGTCCAGATGGCCGACGACACCGGCATTTCCCGAACGGGCCGGATCGTTTCCCCCTGGGCGCTGATGACGATGTAGTTGTTGACATTGAAATCGCCCTGGAAGGCAGAGTCGAGTACGGTCAGCCCGATCAGCCACTTGGTCGATGCAATTCCACCCCAACCGGGTACGAAAAGCCGCACCGGTCCACCATGCGGCGCCGGGAGCTCCTCGCCGTTCATTTCCATGACCAGCAATGTATCCACCCCCATGGCGACATCGATCGGGAGTCCGCGCTGCATCTCCTTGAAATCGCCTCCCTGGGAGACCACATCGATCGCGCCGTCTTTCACGCCCGCCTTGTCGAGCACGGCGTGCAGCGGCACCCCCGACCATTCGGCATTGCCCAGCGAATCGTTGCGCCATTGACCGCCACTGGCCGCCGGATTGAAGAAACCACGACCGTTGCCGGAGCATTCGAGAAATGCGGTGTAGGTGCGCATCGGCATGGCCCGCAGATCGTCCAGCGTGAGCGTGAGCGGATGATCGACATGCCCACCCACCGTCAGCGAATACTTGGACGGATCGTCCAGCTTGGCGGAGGGGCCGTGCGATCGGATATAGAAGGCATCGTTGTCGACGATGAATCCCTTCACCAGATCCGGCGGTGTGCCGAAGTTGAATCCGCCCCGGCCGGTCAGCGGCGATTGGACCCCGATCGACTCCAGCGACTTGGACGGATCGTCGCTGGGGGCAATGGTGGTGAAGGGGCTCTCCAGCTCGGGCAGCGCGATCGGCGTCCCGCTTGCCTCTGGCGCCGCTGGTGTGCCGCTCACCGCCGTGGCGGCATCCTGGGCCCATGCGCCATCCGCCACGATGGACGCGATAACCGGCGCGGCAAATCCGGCCGCGGCCAGCCGCTTGATCAGCGTCCGTCGATCGTATCGCGGAGCGCCTGGGTCGATTGGGTCGATCATGCTGAACGTCCTTTGCTGAACGCGATTGTGAACGGGGACCCTCCTCGTTGATCCTAGCGTCGCATGAATTCGCCAGTTCGACCGTTTTATGCAGGTATTCCATCGTCTGAGCGCACTTCTTGGGAATAATCGATACGTATTCAGCAATAATATATTCAATAGCTGAGTATCTTCGAGCGCCGGCGCGGCGGCATCGTCTCCGCCCCAATTCCGCCTGTCCGGACCCGCACGCCCAACGGTGCGTCCGGTACGTGGCGATGGTGTTTCGACCCGTTGCGATTCGATACGTTGCTGCCACGAGGAGAAAAGCCGGCGCATGCCGGCCCTGGAGTGGGGGATTCCTCCACGCCGGCCAGAGCGGCGCGACTCAGACGCAACCCGGATGATGACGCAGGGGTGTTCGCCCAGCCGTTCAAGGCTGGGAACGCCTCGGAGCACCGAGCCTATACTGAGTCCTGAGTCCTGAGTCCTGAGTCCTGAGTCCTGAGTCCTGAGCCGTGAGCCTTGGGTCGCGAGTGCTGATGCTTGGAGTCGGGATCCTGAGTGGTGCGTCCCGAATCTCGAGGGTGAGATGTGAGGTCTGCACGGGCAAGCATGCCGGCGATCAGCCTCATCTCGAGAGCCAGGACGCACCACCCAGGACTCATACAGCTTCCGGAGAAGCGATGCGGGGTTGCCCGGTAACGCCATCGCACCGAACCACTCTGCCGAGCGCGCAGGGAAAGAGCGGCGCATCAGCCTCATGGAGCATCTCCGCGCAAGCATCCGGACTTCGCATCAAAACTCCCGCCTCAAGACCCAAGACCCAAGCCTCAAGCCTCAAGACCCAAGCCTCAAGCCTCAAGACCCAAGCCTCAGGACTCAAGACCCAAGCCTCAGGACTCACTCCTCCCGGCCGCCATCACCCTGGCGTCGTGCGCATCCCAATAGACCGCCAGGTCGGGGATTGGGGCGAATGCCGGATGCGCCGGGAGTTCGCAGGCCACCTGCTCGGCCAGCGCGATCGCGCGATCGCTGGTGCGATCGACCAGTGCGCGCAATGTCTCGATTGCACCGGGTTCGTTTCCGGCGGCGAGCTGGCTGGCCGCCAACGCCTCGGCGGCGGCCGTTTCGGTGAAGAACGCGCATTGGAGCCCGTCGAAGGCCGAGCGCACGAATCCGGCCGAACCGGGAGCCCGCGCCACCTGCCGCTGCAATCGCTCGAACACCCACCACGGTGACGCGGAGTCGAAGGTGGCGCCGCCGATCCCCAACCGGCGGGGCAAGCCGATGCGGAATGGGTAAACCGGGCGGAAGACGCTGAGGCAGGGAGAACCGAAGGCAGTCCAGATCGTCGTCGCCAGCAACGCCGGACGGTCCGGGCGCAGCTCGACCACCATCGCCGCCGCGGTTTCTCCCTCGAAGGCGGGATTGCCGTGCATGCAGATCGTCGGGACCGGTTCGGAACCGGTGGGCAGATCGCGGTCGTCGTGATCCCGGAGTACGGCCATCATATCGGTGATGCCGACACCGGGTTGGTAGCCGCCGAGCATCGTGCGAGCGCGGTCGAGCCGGCAGGAACGGGTGCTCAGATCGGTTTCGGGGTCCTGATAGGCGGCGGCGAATCCGCCGGAGGACCGCCACCACCCCTGCGTTTCGGCATACTCTCGTACCCCGGCCGACCCGGTATCCCACGAATCGCCCAGGGTCAGCAGATTCCCGATCGCCCCCCGATCTCCGACCTGCTTCGACACCCAGCGATGCCCAGCCGTTTCGAGGATCCATGCGCTCGTCGAATCGGCAATGATGAATGAATTCTGGTAGGTGCGATACCGGTCCACTTCGCAACTTCCGCCCTGACCGTATCGTTCGAGCAACGCGCCGATGACATCGACCGCTTCCCGGGCGGTCGACGATCGTTCGAGTCCGAGGCGCACCAGATCCATTCCGATCAGGGCTTCCGCATGGGTCGGTTCACGGGTCTGCACCGCCTCATTGCCGATGGCGACACCCCATTCGTTGACGCCCATCTCGAATCCCCAGAGCCACCAGGGCGCCGACGCGATCATCTCCCACGTCTGCTCCACCTGCGGAATTTCGAGATATTGGGTGCGTACCGTCGAACCGGGCGCATGGGCCGCCCGGGGGAAATGCCGCAACGGCTGGCATTCGTTTACCGCCCGATCGCTGTTCTTGGCGAAGATCACCTGTCCATCGCCCGTCAACGGTGGCAGCACCACCGACGTATCGCACGAAAACGGTTGTCCGATCGGCATAGCAGATTCCTTTTCGTCATTCCTCAGATGGAATTCCTGGCGCGATGGAGCGGGGCGGCTTCGCGCGGCAACGTCGACTTTTTCTCCGCCTGCCGCCTGCCGCCTGCCGCCTGCCGCCTGCTCCTAAAGCACCAACCCGCTCAATGCATTCTTGAAGAGTTCGTCATCGCGCCGGAAGGTGTCGGGGTTTATTCCCTTCGCTGCCGCCATCTCGTACGCCAGCATCTGCATCGGTACCGTCGCCAGCAATGGCGACAGGATCTCCGGGAATTCGGGCAAGGCGAAAACGGTCGCATCGGGAATGGTCTCGACACCCTGACCGACCAGCCAGAGATCGAGGCCGATGCGGCTGAGCACCTGCGCGATGGCGCTGGTGCGCTCGAATGCCGCGCCGGGCACATTGACCATGATTCCCAGATCGCCCGGTTGCACCCCGATCAACGGTCCGTGCAGGAACTGCTCGGCGGCGAGCGCGTCGATCCAGCCATAGGCGGCTTCGCGCACCTTGATGACCGCTTCCAGCGCGGTCACCTCATTCGGACCGGCTCCGGCCGCATAGATCCGGCGGTCGACCGCTTTGGTCGCCACCGGTCGCACTTCGTCTTGCCGGTCGAGCAATCCTTGCACCAATCCGGGCAACCGCCGCAGATGCGCTTTCCAGTCCTGGATACCGAGCGCATTCCATTCCGAACCGAGCTGGACCGCAACCTGAGCCAGCACGGTCATTGCCGAGAGATGCGAAGAGGTGAACGCCGCCGATTTTTCCCGCTCCACTGTGCGCAAGACCGCTTGCGAGCCCGGATGCTCGGCGGTGGCGCTCCCGATCGAGATGACGGCGGCTCCCGCCTCGATCGCCCGGTCGAGCGCGATCTTCGAAAAGGTCTTGACCCCGCTGTGCGCCATCACGATCACGGCATCGTCCGGATCGAGCATCCAGCTTTCCGGGTAGTTCGCCAGATCGAACGAGGAGACCGCGCGGGCATCCTTCCCCGCGGCGCGGATGAACCACGCGCCCATCAGCGCGGCGTGATAGCTGGTGCCGATTCCGGTGACGAACACGCGCCGGGCCGATTCGATGATCTCGGCGCCCTCGGATGCTTGGTCCCAACCGTTCTCGATGAGATTGCGCAGATCGTCCGGTTGGCGATGCATGGTTCGATACATGAACGAGTCGGTGGTGGGTGGCATGATGCGACTCCTCGGGCGCGATGCGAGCGCGAATTCGGTGCGGCGATGGTAGCAGACGGGTGGGTAGCCTCCGCAATCGAATGCGTGGATACCCGATAATCGACGGTAACGCGGATCGGATGGCTGGACCGCGCGCGGGATCGGCCGCACCCCAAGGAAAGGACCGCCCATCGATGGCCAACAAGACCGAACGCGAGCTCATCGTCGTGCCGCTCGATGGCTCCGAACAATCCGAACAGGTCATTCCCTACGCTGAGGCATTGCGGCACCGGGGAGGGACCCTGCTCTTCTTTCAGGTCATCAATCCGACCGGTCCGGCGCGCGGGCTCTTCGGTGATATCGAGGTTGCGGTCGAAGATGTGATCGAGCAGGAACGCAACGCATCGAAGGAGCGGTTGCGCGTAATCGGCGATCGCTGGGGCGATGTGCTGAAAAAGAAGCCGGACGTCGAAGCCTATGCCGGCGACACGGTCGAAGCGATCGAAGCGATCGTGGCGGACCGGCATGCCGCCATGCTGGCGATCGCCAGCTCCGGACGCGGGGCGCTCAGCCGATTCGCGTTCGGTAGCATCGCCGATACCCTGATGCGGGATGCCCCGGCGCCGACCCTGATCATCCATCCTGACAAGAACGCCCCCGAGGAACCGGCGCCAGTCATCTTCCAGCGAATTCTGGTCCCGCTCGATGGATCGGAAACGGCCGAGCAGGCGCTACCGGAAGCAGCCCGGCTTTCGGCCAATGCCAAACTGCCGGTCATCCTGCTGCAGGTGGTCAATCCGTCGCTGGAGTTTTCCATGCTGGGACAGGGGATGGCCCCGATTACCAGCGAGCTGTATAGCGAGGTCGAGGAGGATTTCACCCGGCAGGCGAACGAAGCGCTCGACCGGGCCGCGAATCTGATGGGTGATGTCGAGGCCGGTATCACCAAGACCGTGCTGGAAGGCGGTACGGTCGAAGCGATCCATCAATACACCAAACCGGGCGATCTGATCGTCATGACCAGCCATGGGCGCACGGGCGTTCGCCGTTTCCTGCTCGGCAGCGTTGCCCAGAAGATCATCAACGAACGGATCGCCCCCGTGGTGCTGGTGCCGGCCGAACGAAGCCCGGAGGCGTGAGTCGTGAGCCCTGAGTCGTGGGTCTTGGGAATTGGTGCGAAATCGCGAACGGGCTGCCAAGCTCGAATTGCGGGCATCGGCTCCGCTCTCCAGCGCGATCATGTGACTGCCCTGTGACGCATGGGAGCCGTTCGCTCTTCTCGAAGACGCAGCACCCAGGACGCAGGACCGGATTTCGCCTCACACGGAAGGACCACGCGGTATGCGGCTGATCCAGATCGGACTCGGGAATATCGATACCACGGTCGGCGCGGTCGACGCGAATGCCGATCGGTTGGCGACGGTCGCGGAAGCAATGGCCGCCGCGAATGTGACGGTCGCGCTCTTTCCCGAGCAGGCGATCGGTGGATATCCGCCCGAGGATTTGGTGCAATGGCGCGGATTCGTGGAACGGCAATGGGAGGCGCTGATCTCCGTGGCGGCGCGGACGGCGCATCTGCCGATGGTGCTCGTGACCGGCGTGGTCATCGACCATCAGGGATTGCGCTACAACTGCGCCGCCGTGATCGCGGGCGGCGCGATTCGGGCGCTGGTTCCCAAGGAAAAACTGCCGAACTACAATGTTTTCTATGAACAACGGACGATCTCGCCGGGCACGCCGCTGGCGCTGGACGAACATCGCGGCGTTCCCTTCGGCGATCTGGTCGTGCAATTCGATTTCGGGACGATCGGGGTCGAAGTCTGCGAGGACCTCTGGAGTCCCGATGGGCCGATGCGGCGCCGGAGTTTTGCCGGGGCCGAGCTGATCTGCAATTGTTCGGCATCGCCGTTCCGGGTCGGGATCCAGCAAACCCGGCGGGAGTTGATCTCGACCCGCGCTTCCGACAACCAGTGCACCATCGCCTATGCCAACCTGATCGGCGGAAACGACGGGCTCGTTTTCGATGGCGGGGGTTGGGTGAACCAGAATGGCAAGATCATGGGGGAAGCGCCCCGCTTCGAGCGAGGTTTCCACACCGCGGTGGTCGATTTGGACCGGACCCTGCGCCTCCGCGCCGAGAATTCCACCTGGCGGGAAGACCGCGATGCCTATCTGGAGTTCTTCGATCTACCCGATACCCTCGTCGTGCCCGCCGAAGAGTTCTCCACCGAAACCCAGCGGGCGACTCTCGACTTTCCCATTCCGGCTCAGCAGAGCTTCTTTCTCCCCGTGGAGATACCGCCGGTTTCCGCGCGCGTCGAACTCTGCGAAGAAATCCTCGACGCGCTCGCGCTGGGGGTTGGCGACTATTTCGAAAAGAACAAAGCGTTTCGGCTCATCGGCATCTCGCTTTCCGGGGGACGCGATTCGCTCCTGGCCTTGTTGATCGCGCATCGCTATGCCAGCCGGGTGCGACCGGACGATCCCGGTTCGCTGATCCGCGCGTTCTACCAACCATCGCGCTATTCCTCGGACGAAACCCGCATTGCCGCCCAGACGATCTGCGCCGATCTGGGTGTGCCGTTCACGATCGAATCGATCGATGATGCCTTCGAGCGCGAAATGGCCGCCGCCGAGGCGATGCTCGACGAGGGTCAGGCGCTGACCGAAATCACCAAACAGAACATCCAGGCGCGCATTCGGGCCCAGCGCATGTGGAACTGGTCCAATTCGGCCGCGGGACTCTTTTTGCAAACCGGCAACATGACCGAAAAATCGGTTGGCTATACCACCATCGGCGGGGATCTGATGGGCGCGCTGGGCGTGCTCTCCAATGTGCCCAAAACCGTGGTGATGTACTTGCTGGACTATCTACTGGAAACGCGCGGCTATCCGGGGATCGCGGCGGTGTTGAAGAAACCAGCCGGACCGGAGCTGGCTCCCAACCAGCGCGGCGAAGACGAGCTCATGCCCTTTCCGGTGTTGGATGCCTGTCTCTATCTCTTCGCTGGCGAGAAGATGACCCCGGGCGAAGTGGAACGGGTGGTGGTCCGGATGTTCCCGGAGCTTGCCCGGGAAACCGTCGACGGCTATGTCGCCAAATTCGTGCGGCTCTTCCTGCAGTCGATCTACAAATGGGTGCAGGCGCCGCTCTCCCTGCACATCGGCAACCTCGACCTGGAGCGGGAACGCGCGTTGCAGCTCCCGGTCGTGACCAGCTCGGAATGGAC
>JBIQLF010000115.1:0-9502 GCA_044464585.1 Thermomicrobia bacterium | reverse complement strand
ATTCCGGACATTCGCATAACATCGCGATGCCTTGCCCAATGGCGATTCGTCGTCTACCATGGCCGTGATCCCCTGCATCTATCCCGATAGAAGCGTTGACTTTTGCTTCCTCGAGATTGACTGCGGGGCACAAAAACACCATCTCTGGCAATCCGATCGCCCGGTCGGAACGTAGACACCACCAGGGATGACAAATTCACGATTCGCCTGTGCAGAGGCGTTCCGTGGGCGTGGGGGGAAACGTGGCTACGTCGAGAATGCACGGAAGCACCGCTTCCAGGAGCGCTGAACGGGTGCTGGACCGTTGCGCCGGGCACAGTCGCCGGGTTCGTCCGATCTCGGTGCTCTGCGCACTCTTCATCGTTGCCGGCATGGCACTGGCGCCGCTTCCAGGGCCGGGTCCCGCTTCGGCGCAAACGATGAGCACGCCCACGCGCACACCAACGAAAGCGCCCCCCACCGCAACGCCATTTCCCTGTAATACCGGCACTAGCGCCGGAATGACCTATACCTACGCCGACCTCCACCGCTGGAATTCGGAGATCGTCTCCGTTTCCAATTCGACCGGTGTGCCCGCCAATGTGCTCAAAGCCATCATGTGGGTCGAATCGCGCGGCATGCTCAATGCCCGCTCGCCGCTGACGAGCTCCGGATACTACTTCGGTCTCATGCAGATCGGCGCCACCTCGGCCGTGCCCGAATACATGAAGAGCGTCACCTGGATGTGCGACAACGCCTACAACCAGGTGCTCGCTGGCGGTACGGAAATGGTCAACAAGTCGATCGCCATCGGCTCGCAAAACTGGATCCAGGTCGCGGGCGCCTATTTCGGATATGGGACCGACGTCACTGGCACGACCACCAATTCCTACATGCAGCAATTCCACAATCATGCGACCGCGCTCATCGGCACCACGCCGGGCGGTTCCGACTGGACCCCGCCGGCGCTGCCCACGCCGACCGTTGCCCCGGTGGTCAATTTCCCCATCGGTTCGACGATCAGTGTCGATTCCGACTCGCTCAATATGCGCAGCGCGGCCGGCCTGTCCACCTCGATCACGAGATTGTTGATGGAAGGCACCAGCGGCACCGTGCTCGCCGGACCGAAGCGTCTCGACAATTACGACTGGTACCAGATCAGACTGGCCGATGGCACCACCGGCTGGGTCGCCGGTCAGTACATGAAGGCGGGCGGCGCGGGAGCGCCCGCCACCCCCACCAGCAAGGCTGGCACATCGGTGCCGGGCAGCGCGGCCGGTGGCGGCTTCTCGGTTGGCGATAGCTTCCGGGTTACGACGTTGGTCAACTTCCGGGCAAACCCCGGCTACTCGGGCACGCTGTTGCGCTCCCTGGAGACTGGCACGACCGGTACGATCATCGGCACAGGCCGCACCGTCGACGGGCTTCACTGGTCGAATGTGCGCCTGAGCGACAACAGCACCGGCTGGATTGCCTCCGACTATATCGCCCGCACGACCGTATCGACCCCGACGCCGACCGCATCGGCCACCCGCACTCCATCGTCGACCGCGACGCCATCGCGCACCACCACGGTTGGGCCATCCGAAGGCAGCGCTCCCGGAACGGTCTATCGCACCACGACGCGGGTAAATCTCCGGCAATCGCCAACCACGTCGAGCGGGATCATCTCCACGCTTGCGACCGGCACACTGGCGACATCGCTGGGCAGCACGGCCGTTGCCGATGGGCATACATGGGTGCGGGTGCAGGCGGGCCCGGTCATTGGCTGGATGTCGATGAAATATCTGACCGCGACCGGCGGTTCCGCGCCCACACCAACCGGCGTTGCGTCGATTGTTCCTACCCGAACCGCCACCCAGCCAGCAGCGACCGCGCGTGCTGGGAGCGTCTATCGCACGACGACACGCGTCAATATCCGGCAAGCGCCATCGACCTCCGGTGCGATTCTGGCAACCCTGCCCACTGGAACGACCCTGGTATCGCTGGGAGACACGAGCGTGGCAAATGGCCATACCTGGTTGCGGGTGCAGGCCGGGACGATGGTCGGCTGGTTGTCGATGAGCTACATCTCGCCAACTGGCGGCACAGCCCCCACACCAACGGGCGTCGCCGCCCTGACGCGTACCCCCACCAGCACACCGCGCGCCGTCAACACCCCGGCTCGACCCGCCAATGGATTCATTTCCGGCGATGTCGTCCGCGTGGTCGATGGCCCGTTGAACTTCCGGGCCGCGGCGGGAACCTCCGGCAGCATTCTCGGCACCCTGCCGACCGGCACGACCGCGATGGTGCTCAACGGCCCCTCGGCCGCCAATGGCTATAGCTGGTATCAACTCCAGATCACCGGCCAGCCGAATGGGTGGGTCGCGGCCGATTTCATCGGGTTGGTTTCGGCAAGCGTCGTGCATGGATCGGATGGACGAGCGGAACCGGTCGGATCCACACTCGAGCTGACTCCGACTCCAACGGCCACGCCATCCGAATTGGCTGGCACACCGGCCGAACCGATCGATTCCACGGTTCAGCATTCGGAGACGCCGACGCCGGTCGCCACCGAGGAGGCCGGCCCGACCGAGACGGCGACGCCCACCGAAACAGCATTGCCTGCGGAGATCGAGTCGCCCACGGAGACGATCGCGCCGACGGAAACGGTTGCCCCGACAGACACACCGGAGCCGCCCACCGAAACGCCACGACCCCCCACCGAGACGCCGGCTCCGACGGAAACCCCGACTTTGCCGCCCGATTCCGATGGCGACGGGGTGGAGGATGCGCTCGATGCCTGTCCGGGCGTGGCCGACAGCGGTCTCGATTCCGACGGCGACGGTATCGACGATGCCTGCGATCCGACCCCGCTGGGCGAACCGACGCAACCACCGGTGGTGGAACGCTCCTTCGCGGTCTATGCCGCGGCGGACACGAGTGTCTCCACGAATGCGCTCGCGGACGCGCAAATGGACGACGAGGGAGAGACGGCGCCGCTCGCCATGGATCCCGGCTCGTTGCCGGTCGGAGGCGAAACCGGTGGGATCGCCTATATCACCTTCTATCCGGACCAGATCGGGTACGGTCAGGTGGAATACGCCACGTTGTATCTCACCGGCATGAGCGGCAGCGGTCCTGTGACCGTTTCGGTTGCCAGCGGCGTCGCCATCGACGAATACGCGCTGACCCTCGATTCGGCCCCGGGCGGCAGCTGGGCCGCGGACGCGTGGGTCGATGCCGGGGCCACGGTACCGGTCGATCTCACCGGCTGGATCGCCGCCGATGGCCCGGTCACGATCATCGTCAGCGGCGAGGGTGTATCACTCGGCAGTCGCGAAGGCGGCGCCCCGGCCTATCTCTCGATCACGGTGCTGGACACGCAATAGCCCCGTACCGCATTGCTTTCCGATGGAAATACGGGCGCCGGATATCCGGCGCCCGCGTCCGATTCGATTTCGGTTCTGACGACCTGGGTCCGGAAACCCGCGGTCGGACCAGCGCCCGTCACCCCACGTCCGGAATGAAATCGGCCTCCGGGGCATCGTCCCCGCGCTCCGCGGCTTCCGGAACGAAAAACGCCAGCAGGAACGCGGACAGGCAGAGTCCGACACTCACGGCCAGTGCCAGTCTGGTGCTATGCCCGAATGCATTCGCCACCCCGTTCGGACCCGGCTTCACCTCCAGCGTGCCGAAGAGGACACTGCCGATCACGGCAATACCAATGGCGCTGCCGATTCGCTGCATCGTTCCCAGCACACCACTGGCCGCGCCGGCATCCTCACGACTCACCGTGGCCACGATGAATCGCGCGTTCGGTGCGATGAACATCCCGCTGCCGATCCCGCCCACGACCAACGGCGGCAGAAAATACCAGCGATTCAGCTCGACCGGTTCGACGAACCGCAGGATCAGGTAGACGACAAACAATCCCGCGGTCACCAATCCCACGCCAGCCGTGAGGGACGCCCGCCCATAGCGACGGGCCAGCCTGTCGCTCTGCGAAGCACCCACGATGCTGCCGATGGCGAATGGCATCACCAGCAATCCGCTTTGCAGCGCCGACTCGCCCAACCCGGCTTGCCAGAGCAACGCCAGCGCGAAGAAGATACCGGTGAAGGCCGCGAAGTAGACCATCGCCAGCAACGAGCCACCGGTGAACGACCAGTACGAAAAGAGCCGCGGGGGGACCAGCGGCGTTCCACCCCCGCGTACCACCCGTAGTTCCCAGAACCAGAAGACCACCAACAGGACGATACTCCCGCCCAGCGAGAGAAATGCCCATAATGGCCAACCGCGATCTTCGCCCATGATGAGCGGCACCAGCAACGCCACCAGTGCCGATGTCAGTAACACCAGCCCAATCGGATCGACGGCCAACCGGTCGGTATTTCCGCCTCCGGGCAACAAGCGAAACGCGGCGACGATCGCCACGATGCCAATCGGGACATTGACATCGAAGATCAGACGCCAGCCATTGTCCTCGCCGGCATATTCGATGATCAAACCACCCACCAGCGGTCCAAGCGCGGTCGCAAATCCGATCACCGCGGCGAGATAGCCGAACGCCCGGCCCCGATGTTGTGGGAAGAACATGAGTTGAATGAGCGCGGTGATCGAGGTGTAGAAGATGCCGCCGCCCAATCCCTGCACCACCCGAGCCGCCACGATTTCGGTGCTGGTCTGTGCCCGGCCGCAGGCCAGACTGCTCAATGTGAAAATGGCGAGTCCAACGATGAAAATCCATTTGTGCCCGTAACGGTCGCCCACCCGCCCGGACGGGATCAGCATCAATCCGAACGCTAGGGCATACCCCGAGATGATCCAGGAGAGGGTCGCTTCCGAGGCATGCAGATCGGTGCGGATGGTCGGGATCGCCACATTGACGATGGTGGTATCCAGCAACGCCATGAACGAACCGGTCATGAGCACCGCCAGCGCCAGCCAGGTCGTACGCGAAACCGCTCGCTGACTCATGACACCGATTGCTCGGAGCAGGGGCCAGACAGCAACGCACGCCGCCGGTGTGCGGGATCGCCGGATTCGAGTATGCCGGACACGATGAGACCAACCGATTCCATGCGATTAGTCTGGCAGGAGTGATAGCAAGCCGCAGAAAACCCAAGCCGGCGCATGCAACGATGGCTATACCGGCCCCCCGCATCGGGGTGCACCGGCGCTGGGCGGTGCGTCCAGCGTCCGAGCATATCGAATTCGATGCACCGTGGAATGCAGGCTCGTTGTGTGCTTCCGCGCCGAGCGCGAACCGCCTTGCTCCTCTGCTCGATTCGAACCCATAGGGAACCCTGTCTCCGGTGGAGCCCAGTCGGTCCGCCGCGTTCCGTTCCGGGCCGCGCATCCTCGTGCGGCCCGTTTCCATTCCGCTCCCTCGCCAGCTTGGGTAGAATGCCACCAGTATCGAATGTGACGAGAAAGGAACAGACCGGGTGAAAATCACTGATGTCGAAGTCGCCTATTTGAAGATTCCGAGCATTTCGGAAATCTCCAATGGCACCCAGGACGTGGCCGTGGTGCTCGTCCACACCGATGAAGGGATCACCGGCATCGGCGAGGCCGAAACATCGCCGCACGTCGCCAAGGCGGTCGTCGACGCGCCCCGCTCCCATTCGGTCATGGTGGGACTGAAAGAGGTGCTGGTCGGCGAGAACCCACTCGACACCGAACGCCTCTGGCGCAAGATGTATCAGGCCACGATCTACATGGGTCGCCGCGGTGCTGTTCTCCATGCGCTGAGCGGGGTCGATATCGCGTTGTGGGATATCAAAGGCAAAGCCTACGGCCAACCGATCTGCAATCTGCTCGGCGGTTCCACCGATGCGAAAGTGCGCGCCTATGCATCGGCGCTCTTCGGCCGGGATGGTGTCGAGACCGCCGAGAAAGCCGCCCGTTTCAAGGAAGCAGGCTACACCGCGTTCAAATTCGGCTGGATGGATTTCGGGTTCCACGAGAAATCGGATCGCGCGCATGTCGAGGGCGTGCGCAACGCCGTCGGTCCCGATGCGCCGATCATGTTCGATGTCGGCTGGGCCTACGATTCCGGCGGACCGGAATGGGACCACACCACCGCATTGCGCCGCGCGAAAATCTTCAGCGATTACGACATCTATTGGTTGGAGGAACCACTCCATCCCGATGACTGGGATGGCTACCGCGAGCTGTGCGACCGTTCCCCGGTGCGCATTGCCGCTGGCGAGCAACTGCAAACCATTGGCGATTTTCGCGATCTGATCGAACGCGCCAATATCGATGTCATCCAGCCCGATGTCGCCCGGGCCGGTGGAATCACCGAAACGATGCGCATCGCTGCCTATTGCTATGCACATCGCAAACCGTGCGTGCCGCATCATTTCAGCACCGGCATCCTGGGCGCGGCATCGATCCATGTGAATGCGTCGATTCCGAACAGCCTGTTCCAGGAAACCCCGGCTCCGGGCGAGGGATCGATTCTCAATACCGATCTGGTCACTCCCGGGGTGCAGCTCGACGAGGACGGCTGCATTGTGATTCCGAAGGGTCCAGGACTCGGAATCGAGCTGAACAAAGACGTCTTCGACAAATACCGCGTGGAGTAATGCGATGAGTCTTTCCGGGCGCGAGCGCTTTCTCCGGCTGGTGCGGGAAATGCACCGGCTCTGGAATCTGGCCACCGCCGATTTGACCGTGGAGCAAATGAACTATCGGGAGCGCGATGGCGTTCTCCCGATCGCGTTCACCTTGCTCCACTACGTACGCGGTGAAGACCGGCTGATCTGCGAAACCGTCCTGCAAACCAAGACGCTTTGGGAGTCGGGCAACTGGCAGGAACGCATCGGCGGCAATCCGCTCGACGTTCGCCGCGGGACGAAGATCGAAGAAGCGGAAACGGCCACGATCGGCAACGCTGGCGCCTGGAATGACTATCAGAACACGGTATTCACCCACACCGAATCGGTGTTGGCGAGTCTTTCGGACGAGCGGTTCGAGGCAGACATCTTTCCGAGTTTGCCCGAACCGCTCCGGGGCAGCTTCCTCGGCGGCATCGTCGAGGAGGGCGAAAGCGTACCGCTGGTCACGCTGCTGGACGGCTTCATCTTCCAGCACGGTATGCGCCACCTCGGCGAGTTGGAACACGCCCGCTCCCTTATCGGCCTGAAAGGAACGAGCTAGCCAACCGTCGCCCAGAACCTGCCGGCGGGTCTCTCATGGCGCAAGACCCGTCCGTCATCTGCACGGATCGCGGTTGCCATATCAGGGCCGGATTGCCAGCCACGAGAGGGACTTCCACTTCGTCCGGGACGGCGAAGCGGCCTCCTGCGCGAAGTCGAAGGATCTCTCGTTGCCCAACGCTCGCCCCCAGGGCGGAACGAATAATCGAATCTGGTTCGTATGCGACAAGAGGTCCCTCCACTTCGGTCGGGACGACGAGGAGACGACGATGTCGACCACCGCAACACTCGAAGAACGTATTGCCGATCTGACGGTCCAGAAAGGATCGGTCGCGATCGTCTGGTTGGGGCAGGCGGGCTATCTGCTCAAGACCCCGGCCGGAACGATCGTCATGATCGACCCTTATCTGAGCGATTGGGCGGAAACCCAATGGGGATTGAAACGACGCTACCCCTCCCCAATCGATCCCACCCGCATCCAACCCGATCTCCTGCTCATTTCCCACTGGCATGAGGATCATCTCGATGTGCCGCTGGTGAAACAATGGGGTGCGGCCGGCCCGGCCGGGGTATTCGCCGGACCGATCACGTGCTCGTCGCGCGCGCCGGTTTGGGGTTGGCCGGAGAACCAGGTGCTGACTATCGACCAGGGCGAACGCCACACGGTCGGCGATATCGAGGTTCTTGCAACCTTTGCCCGGCACGAAACACCAACCGCGCCAGCGCCGGAAGCCGTTGGCTATCTGCTCGAAATCGACGGCATCAAAATTTGGGATGTGGCCGACACCGAATACGATGCCCGGCTTCGCGCCATGGCCGATGAGCAGGTCGATATCATGATCGTGCCGATCAACGGTGTTGGCGGCAATCTAACCGCGCATGAAGCCGCATTACTGGCCTGGTATGTCAAACCCAGGGTCGTCATCCCCATGCATTACGACATGTGGCAACCCGATGACTTCGGACCCGGCGCCACACTCGATCCCCTGGAGTTCGCTGCCACCTTCTCGAAACTTGGCGGAACCGCCGAAGTGCGCATTCTCGATACTGGCGAGATCGCCCTCTTCGACGGAGCCAGTCGATAGATCGCCATTCGGGGACGCATATGTCAGAGCACGATCCGGTCTCATCTCCCACCTGTCAGCTTCTCCGCGCGGGCGAGACCTATGCCGGCAAGCAGGGATTTTCCTATTTCCACGGCATCTCCGCAGAACGCGCGGGAGCGCGCGGCATTTGCATGCATCTCCTCACCGTGCCGCCGGGTGGACGGGCCCACGCGCATCTGCACGAGCACCACGAAACAGCGATCTATGTTTTGAGCGGGCGGGCGCGCATGTGGTTCGGCGAGCGGCTGGAGAACGTGATGGAATGCGCTCCCGGCGACATGCTCTATATCCCCGCGGGGGTACCGCACCTCCCCGCCAATCCATATCCGGACGAACCCTGCGTGGCCGTGCTCGCCCGTACCGATCCCAACGAGCAGGAAAGCGTCGTCCTGCGCCCCGATCTGGACGATCTCATACCCCCATTCCAATGATCCACGCACCGTTCAGGGCAGCCCACCACCCCGGTTATGGCATGATCCAGCCATCTGCTTGTGCGGGAACCGCTCCCGCTCGTATGGAGTAACGAAACGATGCAGTTCGACGGAAAGCGCGCGCTCGTCACCGGAGGCGCTCGCGGGATCGGCGCGGCCATTGCCACCCGGCTGGCGGCGAACGGCGCCAAGGTGGCCATTGCCGATCTGGATATCGCCAAGGGGAAAGAAACCGCCGCCACGATCGGTCCGAATGCGATCGCGGTGCAGCTCGATGTCACCTCCCCGGAGTCGTGGCAAGCAGCCAAGACCGAGGTCGACAAGACCTTCGGTGGACTGGACATTCTGGTCAACAATGCCGGGATCGCCGGCCGCTCGGCCCCCACCTGGGAGCTTTCCTTCGACGAGTGGAAGCAGGTCATCGACATCGACCTGACCGGGGTTTTCCTCGGATGCCAAACCTTCATCAGCGGCATGATCGACCAGGGCTATGGCCGCATCGTGAACATCGCCTCGATCGCTGGCAAGGAAGGCAATCCGAATGCGGTCCCCTATTCCGCCGCGAAATCCGGCGTGATCGGTCTGACCAAGGCCATTGCCAAGGAGGTTGCCACCAAGGGGATTCTGGTGAACGCCATCACCCCGGCGGTGATCGCGACCGAGATCCTGGCGCAGGTCAGCGAAGAGCACATCAACTACATGACCAGCAAGATCCCGATGGGCCGGGTCGGGCAGCCGGAGGAAGTCGCCGCCCTGGCCGCTTTCCTGGCATCGGACGATCTTTCCTTCAGCACCGGCGCGGTCTTCGACCTCTCCGGCGGCCGCGCGACGTATT
>JBIQLF010000114.1:0-9646 GCA_044464585.1 Thermomicrobia bacterium | reverse complement strand
TCCTGGGGTTTCGAGGGGGCAAGAGGCAAAAGTGGGGACGCGTTGCTCCGCGCGGTCGTTGCACGGGTAGGGTGCGGCAAAAGGTAACGGGCGAAAGGCAAAAGTAAGGGAATCGCCGGGGCCGTGGTCAGTCGGGCCTGGGGCAGGAGCGGGATCTTGCGGGAGGGGAGGTCGCTCACCTGGCCAACGGTGCGTGGGTTGGCGGACGGCGGAAGGAATGAGGCGCTGCCCAGGCCCGCACCATTCGCCGGTGGGCCGCTTGATGGTGGCATGGAACAGCTGTTTTTTATACGGAATCCGGGTGATTCCTCAGGGGTATTCGCCCAGCGTTGCAACGGTGGGACTGTGCCGGAGCGATGGTGGATATCCCGGAGGGTCCAAGCGGATTCCGTACGCGGTGTCAAGGCCAAATCCGGGCGAATATGGAGCGAGCGCTTCGCGATCGTGAATCTCGGGTATCGTGAATCTCGGGTTGAGATGTCGGCGAGGCGATCGGCGGCCGGTTATCTCACAATCGTTCGTGGGCGTTGTGGAGATCGCTTCGAAGGAGAATCAGATGTTTGCCGTGCTGTTCGAGGTCAATCCGAAGGGAGACCAATGGGATGTGTATCTCGAGCTTGCCAGGATGCTGCGGCCTGAGCTGGAGCGCATCGATGGATTCGTGGAGAACGTTCGTTATCGCAGTCTGACTCGTGATGGGTGGATTCTTTCGCTGTCGAGCTGGGATGGTGAGAAGGCGTTGGTGCGCTGGCGGACGCAGGCGTTGCATCATGCGGTGCAAGAGAAGGGACGGGCAGAGGTCTTCCGCGATTACCGGATTCGGGTTGGGCAGCTTACCGGTGACACGCATTTGCCCAATGGGTCCGTGCTGACCGAGCAGCGGCTGGATGAGACCGAGGTGGGAGAGGGAACGGCCGTGACGATGGTGACGGCCCGGTGCCCGGCCGACTGGGTGAATGCCACGCCGGTGGCAGACGTGGCGGCGGCTCTTGGGCTCGCGTCCGACGTGCCCGGTCTGGTTGGGTGGGATGTGTTCGATGCGGTGCTGAATCCGGGTGAGGTGATTTTGCTGATGACGTGGCGCGATGGGAATGCGGCTGCGGTGTATGGCGAGAGCGGCGCGGTCGCGGATGGGATGCGGCTGCGACAGGTTCGGGTGGTGCGGGATTATGGGATGTACGACCGGCGGGAGAGTCCGCAGTATTACCCGGAGGTAACTCATTTCGACCGGTAACCGGTGCGTGCTCTGCTTGGCGGGACCTGTGGCACAGTGGGCGGCATGTTGGACAGAAAACCGACTCATTGCGAAGCTGGAGTCATCGTTTCTTCCTGCCTGATTCTCCCGAAGGGAGATCAACATACCGCCAATATTGCCGGCGACCTAGTTATTGATTCCGTCATCGACCGATCGAACGTTTACGCAATCTGGAATCTAAATACATCCGACTTCGATGGCATGGCGTCGCGGTGATCGATGCGGCTATCGTGGAAAGAGCCGCGCGCAGGGATGGTTTCGCCGCCAGCATAGCCCTGTCGGCCTGTCCTGCATGCCTCAATCGGCAGCCAGGTGCATTGCGAGGACTTCCACCTCGACGTACCTCTTGAAAGCTTCGACATCTGTAAAGAATCGATATCCCGCTTGGTTGACCGCCTCTTCAACCTCAGCCTCTTCGTTCAGTAGCACAGCGACCGGTTGGCTGTACCCCGACTGGATTCCGGAGGGCCAGGCCAGGTCGATGAGCGCTGCCACATTCCGATTGCCGGTATCGAGGAGCTCAATATAGAAGTCGCCTTCAGGTAGTCCATGATCAACGACCCATTCGTTGAGCGCAAGGAGTTGGGATTCTTCATCTTCAGGAGCGAGAGAGAGTATAGGAGGCGTGGAACCAGAAGGCGAGGTCTCCAAAATGGGTTCGCTCTCGGGAGCAGTACCGGCATTAAGGCTATCCAGAAAATCGTTCGCAGCCTGGGCGAGCAATTTGCGGCGTTCTGTGAGGAACTCGCCATAGTTCTCATATTTCCAAAGCAGCGGATCTTGAGGAATCCACTGGCTAGCGAGCACGCCTGGATGCTTCTCCTCGAATTGCGGGAGATACGCCTCTGGATCACGATCCGTAACCATGAGGTTCGTTTCTTGCGTCAAGAACATGAAGTTTCCAAGCGCGTTTACTTCCGGGCGGGAGTAACTGTGTCGATAGAGCTTGGCCTTCGGGAAGATGTGATGGAGTTCCAGTCGCATCAGGTTCCCAAGCAGGTGCTTACGTAGCTCCAAGCCACTCTCCAGATCCTGGGCACCATAGACACGCGTCATCATGTAGAGGAGAGGATAGAAGCGCGACCCGCGACTCCAGGTTCGGAAATCGTTTGGCTGGATGCGAAGGTCGCCCCGATTCTGCCGTAGTTGATCAATCAGACGATCGAGAGCGCCCTCTTTCGCATCGATATGCCGAAGGTCCTGACTGAGCACCGATTCGGTCGATCCGGCATAGCGACCCCAGAGAAACGTATGGACATACCAATAAAGTAGGCGGTCTCGCTCCTGTGAAGAGGACAGGTGACCATCGCGCTGGTCGAGGTACCGAGCCATCAGTGGGAAGGAATAGGGACTTCCGAGGACATCGCCATGGTCGAGACCAAGACGGCCCGCAATCATATTGAGCAAGCGATCGACGCGTTGTTCGGCTCGGCCCACGCCTTCCTGAAACGTTCGTGTGTCGATCTTCGCAAGTGAACTGAAGAACGCTTCGCCGGTTGTGATTGCGGTGATGCAGCGGAGATACCATTCGAGCTTAAAGGGATATCCAGCCGTACGCCATTTGTTAAGACGCGATTTCATCTCGTTCCGGGCGTCGGGCCATGCAGCGCACATCTTGGCTAATGCCAAATCTCCTTTGGAGAGGGTGGTTCCGCCACTGTTCACTCGGTTGAAGATCTCGACGACGATATCGATAGACTTGTCGGGGCCACTTACCCGATCGATGTGGAATTCGACATCGCGGATGCCCTGCACCCGGCTGAGCCGGCTGAGGCACGTCATGGTCTTCAGGCCGGTTGCCGGTAATTTTTCCTCGATCGGCTCGAGGATTTCCGCAACGTCCTCTGTCTGCATCAACTTGGAAACGTTGATCCAAATGGGATTGTCTTGCATCTTGAGCGGGGCATAGAATTCGAATGTTTCCTCGGCCATGTTGAAATAAAGATTCGTGAAAGCGACAGCGTTGCCATCAAAAAACTTTGGCGGATTCCCACGAATGATTCCGTAGAGTGAAGTCATCCTCTGCTGGCCATCCAGAAGCAAATCAACCCAGCCGCCAGTCGGCGGCGAGGCGTCTCCTCGGGTCTTAGCATGGTCGATGTTGGTTTCCCAGATGAGTAGACCGCCGACCGGATAGCGGCGATAGAGCGACTCCATCAATCCGCGAACTTGTTCGCGATTCCAGACGTAGCCACGCTGGAATTCCGGCAGTGCCATCTTTCCGAGATCAATCTGTTCGAGGATCGCTCCGACCTTCATCAGTGGGCACCTCCGAATATCGGGCTAACCGAAGCATCTGGCAAATGAGACAGCCTTAAGTTGATCAGCCCTCGTCCCAGCCTCTTCGCGGCCGAAGTTCTGGGAAAAATCGCGTGACTAGATGATACAGAGTTCGCCGGGGCGAAGGCGCTGCGCCTGGTCGGTTTCGTGATTGCCGCTCGTCCGACTCTTAAACGGAGAAGCCCCGGTCATCGAACCGGGGCTTCGAAGACGGTTCGTGGTTACTGCTCGGCGAGTTGCTTGAGGGCTTCGATGGCCTTTGGCCAGCCGCTTTGGAACTCGTCCGCCCAGTCGGCCGGGATAGTGAGCTCGACGTCGAGCTTGGTGGAGCCGTTGTCGGGGGTGAAGGTGTAGGTTTCGGTGGAGCCGATCCAGGTTTTGGCCATCTCGCTGGTGCGGTCCTCGCTGCCGTCGTCGAGCAGGACGGCGATGTGGTGGAGGTCGACCTTCGCGTACGGGTCGAGCTCGGTGACTTCGCCGAGTGTGCCGCCGCCGCCATCGGCGCCGGTGAAGCGAATCTGGGCACCCTGCTTCCATTCGCCGTGGTAGGCGGAGCCGGGCCAGGAAACATCGACCCACTTGGGATAGGTCTCTTTGCCGAGCATGGTTTCCCACACTTTTTGCGGCGATGCGTCGATGACAGTTGCGAAGTGCAGCGTTTTCACAGGCATTCTCCTTATGATGATCGTACAAGCCGTACACACCGTAGTCGGCTGGACCGCTGGTTGTTCGACAGGCCGCAGAACAGTCCGCGGACCGGTACACTCGACGGAGCTGCAGTACTCCCGTCGACTTCGCACCGCACTCCAGATTGCGCGAGAGGACGAGCATGGATTCGCATCATTTCGATCGATTCGCCACGGCGTCGGGCCGCCGGCAAACCCGGCGACAGGCTTTGGCCGGTGCGGCTGGCGTCGCGCTGCTTGGACGGTTCGCAGGCGCGAGCGCATTGGCCGCGCACGAGGCGACCCCGATTGTCACCGAGTCGCAGCCGGCTTTTCTCTTCGTGCAGATGGCGGATTCGGGGAGCTGGGCGCCGAAACCGGGTGAGGACGGCGTCTATCTATTGACGTTGCGGGGCAGTGGGGAACAGACGCTGTATTTCTCCGACCGGCCGGACCGCATCGTCGGCACCATGCCGACCGATCAGTTTCTGGATACCCTGGGTTTTACGCCGGTCAATCCGCCCAACGCGGCGGTGGTGGTGACAACCCCGGAGGGCGAGCGCGATGTGCTGGTCATCGAGCTCATGAACCCGGTCTACACCCGATCGTTTGGCGAGAATGGCGAAGAGGTGCTGGTCTACGAGGCGCTGGTGCTCTCTGGATATCAGGGAACGGGGCTGGCCGAATGGACGCCGCAGGTGGCCGACGACGAGCTGCCTCGAGAATTCGACAACATCAGTCTCTTCATCGACGATTGCCCGGACGCCGAAGGGTGCTATGTGGACAAGCGCGACCCCGACAGCGACGGTCCGTTCCATCGTGTCTATGTGGGACCGATCCCCGGCGGACCGTATGGCCGTTGCTTCAATTGGTATTCGTCCCGATGTGAGCAATGCCCAGACCAGGCGGTGGACTACTTCCAGACGGTGGCCCTGTGCAACGCGGCCTACCCCGGCGACGATCAGTGCTGGGGAATGTGCTATACGGATACCTGCCGGTTGGGCGGCACGTGTTAGAGATTGCCAAGAAAGGCCCTGGGCGGAATCCGGATATCTCCTTGTGGGTCGCCGGGTAGTGCTCCCTCTCCAAGCCTCTCCTCCGCGCACGGGGGAGAGATATGGAGAGGGGGTAGCGCATCCCCATGGAACGCGCCGGATTTCGTATCAGGCGCCCGGTGCATGTGCGCGTCAAGAATGGAACGAAGCGCGGTGCCGTCCATCTCCGGGGGCGACCGGGATCAGACGCGGGCAATCCGCGGCAGCGTGCCCGGTTCGGGACTCGGTTCGTTAGAGGTATGTCACCAAGCCAGTTTCCAGGTCGTAGATGGCCGCGACGATTTTGATTTTCTCCTCACCGACCATTTCGGCGATGAGTGCGCTTGCCACGGTCAGCCGGCTGGCGGTCCGCAGGGCGCTCTCCATGGCCGCGTTTCTGACGAAATCGCCAGGGTTGTTTTGCACGGCGATCGCAGCCGGCACGATCGGCTCGACCATCGGGCCGATTGCGCCCGGATAGGTCGCATTCTCGGTGACGATCTTGCAGGCAGCCGACACCGCCCCGCAACTGGTGTGGGCCAGCACGACGATGAGCGGTGAACCGAGCACGGCGGCTCCGTATTCGACCGTGCCCAGCGTCGCGGTATCGGCGAGGTTGCCGGCGTTCCGCGCGACGAAGAGCTCGCCGAGGCCATGCCCGCCGAAGATCAACTCGGGGGGTACCCGGCTGTCCGCGCAACTGATGATGGATGCCCACGGCGCCTGGTGGCCGGCAACGGCGCCGCGTTGATCTTGCAGTGCGATCGAGCAGAGTTCCGGTTCGTGAACGAAGCGCTCGTTGCCGGCTATCAATTGGGCGAGCGCGTCGTCGGGCGACTGCGAGGTTGGGGTGCCGTCCGCGGCCCGCACCGGCCAAGAGATCTGGCCGAGCCCAAGCGCGACGGCGCTTGCCGCGCCGGCCTTCAGCAACTGCCGTCGCCCGGTTCTTTGGTGATCGCCGTTTCTGACCATGTTTTCTCCATTCATTGGGTCGGTAGTGCCGCGAAATCTGGAATGCTCCCGTTGGTGGCAGCGTAGCGGTTTTCGGGAGCAGAAACAATCGAGGCGGCGTGATTCGCCCGCCCAGAGCGCTTATTGCGCTGGAAACGGGACAGACCGCTCGCGATGCGCAGCGACTGGAGGAGACTTGGGCTGGCTCCTATCCGGCCAGACTGTGCATGAACACACCCGCCTCTCGGGCTCACCCGTGCGCCTCTCCGGACCGATTGGGTACGGACGTGATCATTGGGGGAATTCGCATCTCAGCCGATCTATTGCCCGAACGGATAGAAACGGTCCGAATGTGAGGGGGCCGGAGAGCTCCTCGTCGTTTTCGACGCTGGTATGCGCTGTGCGACGATCGATAGAACGTCCAGTGGAGTACGAGCACGGAATCCGACTTGGCACTCGTTTCGATGCCAACATTGCCCCGATCAGCCCGTGAACTATTTCGACACGGTCGCGCTGTGCAATGCCACCTATCCCGGCGAAGACCAGTGCTGCGGTATGTGTTATACGAAATCCGGATGATGACTGAGGGGTATTAGCCCAGCGTTTCAACGGTGGGATCGCGCCGAACCGCTGGTGGATATCCCACAGTGTCCAAGCGGATTCCGTATTACACGGATACCTGCCGCCCGGGAGGGACGTGTTACGGCGTGTTCGGAAACATGCCGAATGCGTCTCGAGTCGTCGGTCTTGCGTCTCGAGAGACGAGCGGACAATCGTATTTCAAAGAATCTGAACGCGGGAAATGCTGGGGCATCGTCCTACCCCAGACGAATCATACGAATTCCGAATAATTACTCGAGGGCTGCCGGATCGAACCCCCTCTCCAAGCCTCTCCTCCGCGCGCGGAGGAAAGAGGCCTTTTCGTTTTTCAGAGTATCCCGTGGAATCAGCCGGATTCTGTATGAACCCAGATTTCGACTGGCTCCTCATCGTTTGTCACGGCTCGAATGCGGGAGAGCAGCGCCTGTGTCCGACACGCCGTGAAGCGCTCGGTTATCGCAAACCGTCGCGATTTCCATATCGTTCTTTCCCGGCCGCTGTTCACCATGGCTGGACGAGGATTGGAGTCGAGGTGCGCGAGTGGATCGCGGACGGTGGACATACCGCGCGCTCCCTACCTTGGTAGGGTATTCACCCTCCGCCGACCACCCGAAGAAACCCTTCTTTCGACGGATATCCATCCTCCGCCGATCTCCCTATAGTGCCGGCAGGATTTCCGTATTCACGATCTTCTTCTCATTCAAACGGAGAACCCTGTGACACACCGCATTCTATTCTCACGATTCATTCCCACATTCATCACCCTCTGCATCGCCATTGCCGTCATATCCGCGCCCATTCTCGGTCAGTCCCCGGCCGCAGCCGCCAAAGGCGGCAACAGCGCGAATGCCAAAAGTTGCCAAAAAGGCGGATGGCAGCAATTGATGACCGCTGATGGCGTTCCGTTTTCCAATCAGGACGAGTGCGTCAGTGCTGGAGCCAAGGGCACGGTGATCGTGCCACTCGTTCCGACACAGCTGCCGCCAACCGATGTGCCAGCGCCTCCCACCGAAACACCGCTTCCGCCCACGGATACTCCGGTGCCTCCGACCGAGGTCCCCACTGAAACGCCAAGTCCTGTTCCCACCGACACTCCGATGCCGACGGCTACCGAGACCACCGTACCGACGGAAACACCCATCCCAACGGCCACGCCATCCCCCACCCCGGTGCCCCAGCCTTCGATTCAGGTTACCTTCGCCCCCGTCAGTGGTGACACGGGCTCGTGCCAGATTGGTGCAGTACTGAGCAACTTCCAACCATCGACCTCTTACCAGTATGTCGAGTTTTGGATTCACTCCTCGGCGCGGCCAGACACCTTCCTATGGACGTGGAGTGTGACTACCGACGCCAATGGCGCGGCGACCAGCCCTCCCCAGGGAACGCCCATCGGCAAACAGTATGGATACTCTGCGCAGGTCCGGGTCGGCTCGGTGGTCAGCGCCTGGGTGCCGATCTCTTGCTAACCCTCCACTGACCACCATCGCCATTGCGACTCAGTAACAGGTCCTGAGTCGCAATGGCAGGATCATTGGAGCCGGCCTGGGCGCGCCCCGACCCACTGGTGTTCGAAACGACACTGCTTCCGGACTCCGGACCCCTCGGCCTACACCTTGTTCGGATCTACCGCGTATTCCCACCAGTACGCCGAACGATGACGCCATAGGTGTATTGCGGCTGCGACTTGTCGACGATGGTGAGACCGTTACCGCAAGTCTCGCGGCTGACTGACCGGCGCTCTTTGCGGATAAACAGCAACCAACCAAATGGAAAGACCCAGTCGCGTTGACTGGGTCTTTCTATTTTTCCCGACGTTTCCGCATAAACACTGGATCGCTTTTGACTGATTCCGTTGACTCCAGACAATTTGACTAGGCAAAGGACATGATTTAGGTTTTGAACATGTCCGGACACTCCCGGCGACGAAAGACCAATTAGGAGAAATCCATTTATGGACCAGCAAGCACCAGCGGATTTCACGCTCGTCGACGCGGCGCGTCGGCTCAATGTTTCAGTGACCACGGTTCGGCGTTTGGTGAAGTCTGGCGCGCTTCCGAGTTTTCGCGTAGGGCGGCTCATCCGAATCGACGAAAGCGACTTGAACACTTGGAAAAAGCGCGGCGGCGGAAAAGCCGCATAAGCAGAAACCCGGTCCACAGCGAGCCGAGCCGGACCGGGTTTCTTGACGCTTCCTGAAGAGAAGAGACATGACCACTATAGCTATCCCTTCCTACATCGGCAAATCAACTTCGACCGAGCGCACCCGCTCCGGTCTCGGCTACTGCTGTGCGCGAAACGAAAGTCCATCCCATGCCTAAGAAATTCGTCGACCACTACGACTACGAAGCCGCGATCGCGCATTACAAGACGCTCCCGGTCCCGACCGTGCTTGCGGAGTGGGACCCGCCATTGCGCGGCTACAAGTACCCCGGAACTCTTCAGTTCTGGTGTCCGTTTTGCGACAAGTACCACTATCACGGCGCGGAGATTCAACGCATCGAAACCGGAACGCTCTTCGTCCCGCGCTATGCCGGGCATCGCGTGTCGCATTGCTTGACGATCGACAGCCCATTCGCGGCCCGTGGGTATCACCTGCTGGTTGTCGGGGAAGTCGGCACGCTTCCGAAGCCGGACAAGGCAACCCGCGCGAAGCCGTACCGGTTGTCGAACGGCATCTATGCGAATGGCCCTGCCCTGAGCGGCTATCTCCACAAGCAACGGCGAGCGCTGGCGGAAGCGGAGAGCCGGTCATGATCCCTACTCCTGACGAACTGGCCGCGAGCGACGGCGGCGCACTTCCTGAAACCCTGATCGAACAAGCGGGTCTGAGCTGGGACTTGATCGCGTCCGACGATGGCATC
>JBIQLF010000113.1:0-9783 GCA_044464585.1 Thermomicrobia bacterium | reverse complement strand
GAGTCCTGAGTCCTGAGTCCTGAGTCCTGAGTCCTGAGTCCTGAGAAGAGTATCGAGCATGCGATTCCGGTCGTTGCGCGGGACCGCGGGGCGGTTTCGCTGGGCATGGGGTGACGGGTCACCTTGCGCCCAGCGAGCGATTGCTTCTCGCCCGCGGCCATCGAGGGCGAGGGGCCACGAGCGATGCTCGTGGCCGGACGCATTTACTTATCGAGCCAGACGCGGCGCACGGAGATGTTGGAACCGGTCGGAATGTGCTCGTAGCCCGTCACGAAGGTCTTCATCGCTTCGTATTGCTGGCCGATGTAGAGACAAACCCACGGCAGATCGGTCAGCAACGTTTCGGCGATCTTCTGATAGATCTCGGTGCGCGCCGCTTGATCGGTGGTGGCGATACCCTCATCGATCAACGTGTCGACATCGGGATTGGAATACTGGACGAAGTTGCCGCCCTCGTTCGACTTGAAGTTGCCATAGACGAGCCCGTTCGGATCGACGAAACCGGAGTCACCGGTGACCGTCATATCGAAGTCTTTGTCGATATAGACGGTCTGTCCCATGCTGCCGGTATCGAGCAGATTGAGCTCCGCCTCGATCCCGATCTGCTTGAGCTGCTCCTGCACGACCACGGCCGTGTTCTTCAGGAAGCCGTATTCGGCCCATCCGGTGATGCTGGTCTTGAAGCCGTCGGGATAGCCGGCCTCGGCCAGAAGCGCCTTGGCGCCTTCGATATCGGGCGCGGGAATATCGCGGGGACCGAGGCTGGCCCAGAAATCGGGCGAAAAGATCTGCTCGGTCGGCGTGCCATAACCGGAAAGCGCGGCATCGATGATCGGCCCGCGATCGATCGCCTTGGCGATCGCTTCGCGCACGTTCGGGTTGGTGAACGGCTCGCGCGTGAGATTGAAGCCGATCATGCGGATTTGCTGAATCGCATTGCCCGCCATCTGGATGCTGTCGTCGGCTTCCAGGATCGCAATCTGCTCCGAGGGGACATATTCGATGAAATCGACCGTGCCGCTGACCAGCGCCGCGGCACGAGAATTGTCTTCCGAGGCGATCATCAGATCGAGACCGTCGAGGTAGGGAACCCCCTCCTCGAAGTACTCCTCGTTCTTCTCGAGCTTGACGTGCGTGTTCGGCACATACTCGACGAATTTGAAGGGACCGGAACCGACCGCAACCTGGGAGATGTCGCCGTTCTCTTCGACCACTTCCTTCGGAATGATGATGCAGCTCTGGTTCGAGATCATTGCCAGGAAGGACGCATCGGGTTGGGAGAGGGTGACTTTGACCGTGGAATCATCGACGGCTTCGACCGATTCCATCGAAGCCAGGTCGGCCGCCGAAGGCGAGGCGGTTTCCGGCGCGACCAGCCGCTGGTAGCTGAAGACCACATCATCGGCCACGACCGCGCGCCCGTTGTGGAATTTCGCCGGATGCAGCTTGAAGGTGTAGGTGAGCCCATCGTCGGAGATATCGACCGATTCGGCCAACTCCAGATCGACCGACAGATCGGGATTGACCTTGGTGAGCCGGCTGTAGATATGCTCGACCACATGCCAGGTGGCGGTCAGCGACTGCAATTGCGGGTCCAGGGTGCCCGGATCGGACTGCATGCCCATGCGCAGGGTGCCGCCCATCTTGATATCGGCGGT
Source organism: Thermomicrobia bacterium (assembly GCA_044464585.1). Classification (GTDB taxonomy): domain Bacteria; phylum Chloroflexota; class Chloroflexia; order Thermomicrobiales; family UBA6265; genus JAMLHN01. The sequence goes on along the minus strand of JBIQLF010000113.1, from coordinate 8,125 downwards.
ATCGACCGGGGTCGCGTCCTGCGCGAGGGCCGCACCGGCGCGCCCGAGCACAGGCGACGCCACGACCGCGCCCGCGAGACCAGCCGCGCGCAGCATCAGGCTGCGGCGCGTCAGATCGCCGGTGATGAAGGAACGAAAGGTCTCCTCGAAACGATCGTTATGGGCCACTTCGAACTCCTCGACGAAAACGAACGATTTCCTGGTTCGCCCACTCCGCCACGCTCGATTGCTGGCGCGGTCTGTGAGCATTCCCATGGACAGTCTGAGAGTATAGCGTAGTGGATTTTGCGGAAACGACCCAGCACGGGGGGATGGGTGGCGGTATGCGCACGCGAATTTCCGGTCGATGGATTGTCAGCAATGACGAGCACGGTCATCGCTTGCTCGAAAACGGGTGTGTCGTCTTCTCCGGCAACCGGATCGAGTATGTGGGCCGGAGCTGGGATGGTCCGGTCGACCGGGAGATCGACGCCGGCGACGCGCTGATCGCTCCGGGGTTCATCGATCTCGATGCCTTGTTCGATCTGGATACGACCGTGCTGGGGTTCGACAACCATCCCGGCTGGAAACGCGGCCGGATCTGGTCGGACGATTATGTCGCCTCCGGACCGGTCGAAACCTATACCGAGGCCGAAGAAGCATTTCAGCACCGCTATGCCATGGCCCAGCTTCTGCTCGGCGGCATCACTACGGCCCTGCCGATCCGGTCGCTCGTCTATCGGGAATGGGCCGAAACCTCTGCCGAACACGCACGAGCCGCAGACGATGCCGCGGCCCTGGGACTTCGTCTCTATTTGGGACCATCGTATCGAACGGGATATGGAACGGTCGATACGGACGGAATGCTGGGAATCTATTGGAACGAGGCGCGCGGCGAACAGGGTTTGGACGACGCGATCCGGTTCGTTCGCGATTTCGATGGCGCGCATGGCGGATTGATCCGGGGATTCCTGCAACCGGACCGCATCGAATACTGCACGGAATCGCTGCTGGTGCGCACGCGAGATGCGGGCGCCGAACTGGGGTGTCCGGTGCGGTTGCATTGCTGCCAGGGAACGATCGAATTGCAAACGGTTCAGGACCGCTGGGGGCAATCGTCGTTGTCGGTCCTGAAGAATCTCGATTTCCTGAGCGAGCGCACGCTGTTGCCGCATGGGGTCTATCTGGGCGGTCTCGATCCCACACCGCAACAGATCGAGCGGGAGATCGGCTGGCTCGCGGAATCGGGCGCATCGCTGGTGCATTGTCCATTGGTGATGGCGCGCCACGGAGAGGTCATGCGCTCGTTCACGGCGTTGCGGCGCGCCGGGGTGCGCATCGGGATGGGCACCGACACCTGGCCGCCCGATTTCTGGCTGAACATGCAGACCGGCATCATGACCACCCGGATCGCCGACGGTTCCATGGCGGCGAGCTGCGCCGACTTCTTCACCGCCGCGACGATCGGCGGCGCCGATGCGCTGGGGCGGTCCGATCTGGGCCGGCTGGCTCCAGGAGCGCTGGCCGATCTGGTGGTCTGGGATCTGGGCGGTCCGCATCTGGGGCAGCTGCCCGATCCCATCCAGCGCCTGGTGTTGAGCGGCAGCCGCCGGGACGCCCGCATGGTGATCGTCGATGGCCGGGTGGTCGTGGAAAACGGCGCGATTCCAGGAATCGATCTGGGGGAATGGGAAACACGCGCCCGCCAGCAATACCGGTACGTCATGACGTCCGCGATTGCCCGCTCTCCCGGGCGTCCCTCCCTCGAAGAAATCTATCGCGGAACGTATCCTCCCGCGTGACCGGCAACGCGGCGGGGTCCGCACGCGGCTACCGGTAGTCCAGTGCGCTTTTGCGCAAGTCCGGCAGCATTGTTGCCGTACAATAGATGTCAGTATTGTTTATTGTTTCCTGGTACTGAATCAGCAGAGACGCGAACAGGACACACTGGCGGTCATGCCAGCGATTGGTGGACCGCCATCCAGCAGAGCTCCAATCCATGCAGCTTCGGGGGAAGCCACATCATGGCGAAAGGCAGAGGGAAATGAGCGAACGAAATGACGATGCGCTGTTGATCTTTTCGTCGTACACGCATTACCGGCGCTGGCTCGCCACGCTGATTCCGGCCGTGATTCCGGATATCGATGTCAGTTTCCAGCAACTGAATGTTCTCTACTATGTACGGGTCGCGGATGCGTCCATGGCCGACATCGCGCGGGTGCTCGGGGTGGCCCCGACCGTCATTACGGGACTGGTCGACCGGCTGGAAGGACGCGAGCTGATCCGGCGCGAACCGCATCCGGGCGACCGGCGGCGAATTCGATTGGTATTGACCGAACGCGGGCGCGAGATCAGCACCAAGGTCGAAGAAGCCGTGGCCGCCCGCATCGAGGACCGGGTGGCCGCGCTCACACCGGAGCAGCAACGCCATTTGCGCGAGGGGCTGGTCTTGTTCGACCAATTGATGGTCGACCTGGAAGCCCAGGCGCGGCTCGACAATCCGGCGGGATCAGAGCTCGTCCAGAGCGGCAACGCCGGTTAAGAAGAGCGCCGGGCCGGCCCGGCGACCATGGATTTCCGATGCCGGACCGGGCACCGTTCCCAGCCTGTTCCGGCGACGGGCTGGGCTTCGGCACATAATCGATGAAGCGAACCGAATCTTCGATGCGGACAGGAGCATGAGCATGACGACGATACAGGGCCAGGTCCCGGCATTGAGCGGAAACGAGCGTATCTGGATTTTCCAATCCAACCTGCCGGAGTACAGCATCGCCAAAACGGTCGATGGGATGGAGGCGGGTCAGGTCGCGGCCTGGTACGTGCAAGACCATCTGGACGAGCTGCGCGGCGGGGATCTGGTGCTGCTCTGGGAAGAAGGCGCGAACGCCGGACTCTATGCGCTCGGCACGCTGGTGGGGGAGCCATATGAGGGAGAACCGGTGGTTCCGGGCGGTCCAAAGGCGCGGTGGATCCGCTGGCGGCTGGATGCGACCTTGACGCCACCGCTGTCCAAATCGGCCTTGCAGGCGCACGATGTGCTCAAGGGCCTGCACCATTTCGACCGGCGGGATGCGACCAATATCCCGATCGATCGGGCGCAGTGGCTGGCGTTGAAGGACTTGCTGCAAGAGGCGCCGCAGGTGGACGACGCGATCGAGGCGTAGCTCACTGCTCGGTGGTTTCTTCCCGAGTGGTATCGGCCGCTCTGCTGCGCGCATACGCCGCAGAGCCATCGACCGAGCGCACGATCCCAGCGGCCTGATCGCACCGCTCGTCTGTCTCCCAGTCCCGAAGGGGCTTCCAGGGGATAGCGACGGGTCTTCAGCCCGCCGCGGTCCAGCGCGTCGCCGGTTCGCCCGATCCGCGGGCGGTGGCCAGAATGCGCAGTGAATCGGCCGTCCCACCCAGGTAGCCGGTCGTTGGGCAGAAGGGCGGCCACAGGGAGCCGCCCCTACCATGGGTGGCCGCGAACCAGGAGGCGGCCCGACCAACGAGTGAGGCGTCGTCGCCCATGCGCGAATTCCGGCATAATCTCGCGGCAATGTCTGATCAGCCATTCGTTCCCCAACCGAAAAGCGAGGTGCGCCTCGACCCGCGCCCGGCGTCCGCCAGCGAGATCGAATTGCGCCAGTTGATGCTGCCGGAGCATACGAACCCGTTCGGTAATGTCCACGGCGCGTGGATCATGAAGCTCATGGACGAAGCGGGCGGCATCGCGGCGATGCGCCATTGCCAATCGCGGGTGGTGACCAAACTGGTCGACCAGATGACCTTCGATGGACCGGTGCACGTCGGCGATCTGGTGCATGTGCGCGGTCGGGTCACCTGGACCGGGCGCACCAGCATCGAAACCGCCGTTACGGTCGAAGCCGAACAGGTGCTGACCGGCGAAGTGCGCCGCACCAATACCGCGTTTCTGGTGTTCGTCGCACTCGACCGGGAAGGCAATCCCTGCGCGGTGCCGCCGCTGGACCTCCAAACCGCCGAGGAGCGCGCGGAATGGGATGCAGCCGATCGCCGGCGAGCGCTACGGCTCTCCCGGTGATGAACGGCCGCGCGAAGCCCCGTTTGCTGATCGCGGCGATGCTGCTGGCGCTGGTCGCCATACCGGCATGGTCTAGGTCCGGAACCGCTCGCGCCGCGGACAGTTCGCCTTCGCCCGAGCAGACGCTGGTCGATCGGTACGCGCCGATCGTCATGATCAAAACCCAGCCCTCGGAATGCAGTCCGGAGGGCGAGCAATTCCGCCCGGTCGCGGTCGATATCCTCTTCGGCACCGATGCGGTGCGTCTGATGCGAAACGAGGGCGGGCGCGCGGTCGAAGTCAAACGCACTATCCAGGCGAGCGATCTGTACCAGCTTGGAGAGGAGTACTATCTCGATCTGCCGTTCGATCCCCGCAATCCCGGTTGCCATTACGAACAATGGAACCGGGAGCGCATGAGCGAACTCGGATTGCAGCCGAGTCTCTACGCGAAGATTTCGACCGAACCGGGCAAAGATGGCATCGTGATCCAGTATTGGTATTACTGGGTCTACAACCTCTTCAACGATGTGCATGAATCGGACTGGGAAGGTATCCAGCTCGACTTCGACGCGACCAGCGTCGCCGAGATTCTGGAGCAGAACCTGCTGCCCAGCAGGATCGCGTTTGCGCAACATGGCGGGGGCGAACAGGCGCTCTGGACCGATGCCAAAGTCGAAACCCAGGGAACCCATGTGGTATCCCACCCATCCTCCGGTTCCCATGCCGACTACTACGGTCCAGCGGTTTGGCTCGGTTGGGGGGAGGACGGCTCCGGGTTCGGGTGCGACCGTTCGGAAGCACCGGAAGACGAGCTGCCGGTCAGCATCATCCTGCTTCCCGATGAGATTTCCGGTCCGGACAGCGCATTCGCCTGGTTGACCTTCGAGGGGAATTGGGGGCAGCTCGAGGTGCCCACGCTCTTTTCCGGTCCCCGGGGTCCGAATATGCATCCGCGCTGGACCCATCCGATCACCTGGAGTGAGGGAGTTCGCACCGGCTCGCTGGCGGTGCCGGAACATCCGACCATTGGTCCGGGGATTTCCCAGGTCTTCTGCGGGGCGGCGGAATTCGGGTCGAAGCTCGTGATCCTCTTCGGAGTCGATGCGCGAAATCTGTCCCTGCTCATCATCGGATTCGGAATCGCATTGTTGCTCTTCAGCGCGCTGGTCTGGCGTTTTTCGGTCGATGCGGTCGTCATGTATTTCCGGCATGGGTATTACTTCATCACGCTGGGGGTGCTGGCGGTGCCGCTGGCCGTCGCGACCCGGCCGGTGGATGGATGGATCCATACGATCGTTGCGACTCATATCATCCGCCGGTTTCCCGATTCCCAGTTTGCGAATGTCTTCTATTCATTCGTGTTGCGCATGGTGGCCGGGGGCGTGCAGGCATTGCTGATGACCGCGATTCTCGGGCCGTTCGTCATCTACGGCGTCTATCACATCGCCCGGCTGCAACGGCACGATGCGGTCGCAATGTGGCAACAGAGTCTCTCCCTGCTGCCCCACGTATCCGTGTCCCGGGTGCTCGTCGGTTTTCTGACACGCGCGTTGCTCCTGACGATCGTGCTGGCTCCCTATGCTCTCTACAAATGGGTGCAATGGTTCTATGCGCCTCAGGCGGTCGCGGTCGACAACGCGCCGGTGATCGAATCGATCCACACCAGCGCGAGCCGGGTCAGCCGGGGACACTGGTTGCGCGCGGCGTCGATGGTGGTGGCATTTCATGCACTGATCGGCTTGCCAGCGCCGCTGATCGGCGCGGCATTATTGATGCGCGGTGGAGTCGAGCTCCACGACGCTCAACTCGTTTCCGGAATTCTCTATTGCCTGCTCTTTCCCATCGGTACGATCGCCGCCACCCTCTTCTATCTGGACCGGACGATCGCGCCGGGGCGTTTCCAACCCTATGAGGCGCCCGCCGCTGCTGGGCCGGGATCACCCATGGCATCCGGGGGCTGACCATGCGCCAGGAATCGGTCCGGACCGGCAAAGAGGCAGCGTCAGACTGGGCCCGGTCATGAAACGCCGGCCGCTCGCACGGATCGTTCTGACCGCCTGGCTGCTGGTTCTGATCGCCCTCGCGACGATGCCAGCGGGCAGTGCCGGCGCACGCCAGGACGACGGCCAGAAATCGCCGGAGCAAACCCTCGCCGAACAGTTCGCCCCGATCGTGGTCATCAAAAAGCAACAGGTCGATTGCAGCACCGACGGCGAGCAATTCCGGCCCGTATCGGTCGACATCCTCTTCGGCACCGATGATGTCCGATTGATGAAACGAGGCGATGGCGACAAATCGACCGATACCGAAGTCAAGCGCAACATCCAGGCCAGCGATCTCTACCAGCTCGACGATCAGTACTATCTCGATCTGCCGTTCGAACCGCGCGATCCGGGTTGCGATTACGAGAAATGGGGCGAGCAACGCATGGCCGAACTGGACATGCCGTCCAGTCTCTATGCGCGCATCGCCACCGAAGATGGGTCCGGCAAGCTGGTGCTCCAGTATTGGTATTACTGGATCTTCAATCTTTTCAATAACACCCACGAGTCGGACTGGGAAGGAATCCAGCTCACCTTCGAGGCCGACAGCGTTCAGCACATCCTCGATCAGGGGTTGCTGCCACAATCGATCGAGTTCGCCCAGCACGATAGCGGCGAACAGCAATCGTGGACTTCCCAGACGGTCGAGCTGCGCGATACGCACGTCATCAGCTATCCGTCCTCCGGCTCGCATGCGGATTATTTCTCCCCCGGGGTTTGGCTGGGTTGGGGCGAAAACGGATCCGGGTTCGGGTGCGATTATGCCGAGCCGCCCCACGAAGAGCTACCGGTCGACATCATCCTCATGCCGGATGACTTCGACGATCCGGACAGCGATTTCGCCTGGCTCACCTTCGACGGCCGCTGGGGCGAACGGGACGATTTCGAAGTGTTCTCCGGACCGACCGGTCCGAATCTCAAACTCCGCTGGCTGAAACCGGTTTCCTGGGGAGACAATGCCCGGGCGATCAGTCTGCAGGTGCCGGTCCGGCCGACGATCGGCCCGGAAATCTCGCGGGTGTTTTGTGGAGTGGCCGAGCTCGGTTCGACCATCGTGCGGATGTATCCCATCGATCCGAGACTGGCGACCGCCACCGGTATCGGTCTGTTGCTGGGACTGGTCGTCCTGATGGTGCTGGCAAGACGGCCGTTCGCGCGGGCGGTGCGTCTCTATGTCACCCATGGATATTTTTTCATCACCGTGGGATTGGTCGCCTTTCCGATTGCGTGGGTCGGGCAGCTTGTCGAAAACCAGGTGGAGAACCGCATTTTTGCGGGTCTCGATCCACTCTGGACGAGAGCGCAGGTATCACGGGACATCTATCAGTTCGTCTTGCATTCGGGGCTCGGCGGTATTCAGGAGGTCCTGCTCACCTGTCTCATCGGACCGGTGGTCATTCTCGGTACGCTGGCACTCCTCCAGGGGCATCCCCCCGGTCTCGACCGGACCTGGAAACGCGGGGCGCGGTTCTTCCCGCGGATGCTGGCCGCCAATTTTTATGTCACGATCCTGCTCAGTCTCATGACCCTGACCGTGGTGCTCGCCCCCGTGGCGATCTATAAGGGGGTGCAATGGTTCTTCGTACCCCAGGCTGTAGTGGCCGATGACGATACCTGGCGGCACGCGCGTCATACGAGCGCCAAGCATGTATCCGGGCGATGGATTCGGGCATTCTCGGTGGTGATCGTCATTCAGCTTCTCATGGGATTGGTCGGCCCGGTCATCGGCAGTTTGCTCATGGTCCTGCATGTCGTCGATCTGGATCGGGCGCAATGGATCTCGGCGCTGATCTATTGCGTCGTCTATCCGCTGGCCCTGATCATGTCGACCCTCTTCTATCTCCAGCCCACCGAAGTGAAAACGCCGGCGCCGGCGAAGGGTGCGGCCGGCAGTCCGGCGCCCGCTCCCGACCCATCCCCGGCGTAACGGATCGACGCCCCCGCCGGACGTACTGCACGACCCGGTTCTTGCGCTGCGATTGCGGTGGGGCTCCGATCCCGCGCGAGGGCGGCTGCGAAACGAGCTGTCTGCGGACTCGACGCTCGGTGGCCCCGGGGGACTCGCTGCGGCGAGGAG
>JBIQLF010000112.1:0-10028 GCA_044464585.1 Thermomicrobia bacterium | reverse complement strand
CCTCAAGCCTCAAGCCTCAAGCCTCAAGCCTCAAGCCTCAAGCCTCAAGCCTCAATCCCCCCACGTCCAATTCGCGATCTCGGGCGGATCCTCGAAATGGGCGCGGGAATAGGCGACCGCTTGCTGGATTTCCTGGTGAAGCTCGGCAATCAGGGCATCGGACCGCTGGCGGAATCGCGCGGCCCGCTGCAAGGCCAGGATGGCCAAATGGAACCGGCTCATCTCGTTGAGCACGACCATATCGAATGGCGTGGTGGTGGTTCCCTGTTCGTTGAATCCGCGCACGTGGAATCGTTCCGGTTCGGGCCGGCCGTGGACGATCTCATGAATCGCGCGCTGGTAGCCATGGAACGCGAACACGACCGGCTGACCAGCGGTAAACAGATCGACGAACCGGGTTTGGCTCATCCCGTGGGGATGCACATCCGGCATGAAGAGGGACATCAGATCGACCACATTGACCACGCGCACCTTCATTTCTGGAACATGGGTGCGCAGCCAATCGGCAGCGGCCAGGATCTCCTGAGTTGGCACATCGCCAGCCGCGGCGAGCACCACATCGGGTTCCAGATCTTCCTCGTTGCTGGCCCAATGCCAGATCGAGGCGCCATCGATGCAATGCTGTTCGGCTTCGTCCAGGGTCAGATATTGCAGGTGCGGTTGCTTGTCGATCGCGATCAAGTTGACATAGTCGCGACTTTCCAGACAGTGCGCTCCCACGGAAAGAAGGGTATTCGCATCGGGGGGAAGATAGATGCGCGAGACGAGGCCCTTCTTGGAAAGCAGCACATCGATCAACCCCGGTCCCTGATGGCTGAATCCGTTGTGATCGTTGCGCCATGCGGTCGAGGTCAGCAGGATATTCAGGGAGGAAACGGGCGCTCGCCACGAGAGCGCATCTGCTTCCTGCAACCATTTCGAATGCTGCACCATCATCGACGCAGCGATCATAGCAAACGCTTCGTAGGTGGCAAAGAGCCCATGACGGCCGGTCAGGGTATAGCCTTCCAGCCAGCCTTCGCAGTTGTGCTCGCTCAGAATCTCCATCACCCGGCCGTCGGGACTGAGATGGTCGTCGATCGCGAGAATGGGACCGACCCAGCAGCGATTCTCGACATCGAGCACATCGCCCAGCCGGTTCGAGGTCAGCTCGTCCGGGGAGAAGATGCGGAAGTTCTTCGCTTCGGCATTGAGGGAAAAGACATCGCGCAAATAGGCGCCGAACGGTTTGGTGTTCTCGAACCAGCGTCCGCCCGGTGACGGGATCGGCACCTCGAATGCGTGCGGATCGGGCAGGACCAGATCGACCAGCAGCTTGCCCCCGTTCGCATGGGGATTGGCGCCCATACGGCGGTCGCCCTTGGGCGCGAGCTCGGCCAGTTCCGGAACGAGCTTCCCGGATTGGTCGAAGTTGCGTTCCGGGTGATAACGACGCATCCACGCTTCCAGTTGTCGCAGATGATCCGGGTTCTTTTTCATCCCGGAAAGCGGAACCTGGTGCGAACGGAAGGTTCCTTCCACCGGAGCGCCATCCACCACCTCGGGACCCGTCCACCCCTTGGGCGTGCGCAGCACGATGGCGGGCCAGCGCGGTTGTCCCTGGAACCCATTGGTCCGGGCCTCGGTCTGTATCCCGCGAATCGTCTCGTATGCCCAATCGAGGGTGGCGGCGAATTCCTGAAAGACCGTTGCCGGATCGTCCCCGCAGACGAACCGGACCTGGTAGCCATGTCCTTCGATCGACTCCCGGATGGACGTGTCGGATGCGCGGCCCAGCACGGTCGGACTGGCGATCTTGTAGCCATTGAGATGAAGGATCGGCAACACCGCGCCATCGCGTACCGGATTCAGGAACGAAACGCCCTGCCAGCCACCCGCCAGCGGACCGGTTTCTGCTTCGCCATCGCCAATGACCGTGGCGACCAGCAGATCGGGATTGTCGAAGGCGGCCCCGAACGCATGACTCAGCACATAACCGAGCTCCCCTCCCTCGTGGATGGAACCGGGCGTCGGCACGCTAACATGGCTGGGGATGCCACCCGGCGTCGAGAATTGCCGGAAGAGCGCTCGCATCCCGGATTCGTTTTCGGAAATGGCGGGATAGATTTCGGAATAGGTTCCTTCCAGATACACCTGCGCCACGATGGCCGGACCGCCATGCCCCGGACCGGTCAAAAAGATCGCATCGACATCCCGTTCTCGTATCAACCGATTGAGCTGGACGTAGATCAGATTCAACCCCGGCGATGTCCCCCAATGCCCGAGCAACCGCGGTTTGATCTGGTCGGGAGCCAGCGGCTCCCGCAGGAGCGGGTTTTCCTGCAGATAGATTTGTCCGACCGTCAGGTAGTTGGCCGCGTCCCAGTAGCGCAGCATCTTGTCGAGCAGATCGGGTGAGAGCGGTCCGTCGGGGGTGGGCGGCGGAACCGCCGGTCTCTCGGCAATGACAGCGGACGAAAGCTCGGGATCGAAGACGTAGGTCATGATGCATGCTCCCTGTCGATCGAATGCACCGTGTCGCGCGCGATCATCCGTTCCTCGTCGGAGGGAAGAACCAGCACGCGCACCGGGGCATCCGAATATGATATTTCCGTAGCGGTTTGCGTGTTCTTTTCAGGATCGATCCGGATACCGGCGAACGCGAAATCGCGCCCGATTCGTTTGCGAATCTCGGGCGCATGCTCACCGATGCCGCCGGTGAAGACCAGCAGATCGACCCCACCCAGCACGGCCACCAGACCGCCGAGCTGTTTGCGGGCGAGGTAGACATAGAGGTCGAGCGCGGCTGCCGTGCGCGGATCGTCCCGCTCGTCGTCCAGAAGTGTTTTCATATCGGCCGACCGCTGGGAAACACCGCGCAGTCCGGCCCGGTTCGTCACCAGATCGGCCACTTCATCGATGCGCTTGCCGGTTTCCTGCAGCAAATAGAGCATCACCCCGGGATCGAGATCGCCAGGGCGGCTGCCCATCATCAACCCACCGAGGGGGGTGAAGCCCATAGTGGTATCGACGCTCTTTCCATTCCGGAGCGCCGCCATACTGGCGCCATTGCCGAGATGCGCGATGATCGCGCGCGGCGGGATTGCATTCCCCAGTCGATCGACGATCGACGCATAACTGAGTCCATGAAACCCATAGCGGATGATGCCGTTTCGTTCGAATTCCGGTGGCAGGGGATAGCGTTGAGCGACCGGGGGCATGGTGCGATGGAAGGCCGTATCGAAGCAGGCGACCTGCGGCAGATCGGGAAAGCGATGGCGGGCCGCGACGATGGCCGCCAGCGCCTGTGGCATATGGTTCGGCGCGAACGGGACCGACCCCTCCAATACCTGCACCATCGCATCGTCGATACGGCGCGGTTCCGAATACTCCCTGCCGCCGTGCACGAGCCGGTGCCCGATCGCCGCCAGCGGCTCGATCTCATCGTTCCGGCCGAGCCAGTCGAACAACGCCGCCAGCGCCTCGCCGTGATCCTTTGCCAGCAATGGTTCATTGGCGAGCTCGGCGCCGGCGCCATCCAGGATTCGCAAAGCCGATTCGTGACCAATATGGTCCACCTGTGCCGTCAGATGGCGGTTGTCCAGGCGGGCCGTATCGAAAACAGCCGCTTTCAGACTGGACGATCCGGTGTTGATGGTCAGCACGGTCCGCTCAGGCATGGAGGGATGTCGCTTCCTGGCGCAGGCTGCCGATTAGACCGTGTTGCTGCAGTGCCATGAAGAACGGATCGAGTGATGCCGGACCGTTGCAGCTGGTATCGATCGCGACCGATAGCGAACCATCCGGGATCCGGAGCGGCGATTGCTGCATCTGCTCGATTTGTCGTTCGCGAATGGCGAACGTGGCATCCGATGGGGATTGCCGGGCCAGCGCGCGCCGTTCGATCCGTTCCCGGGCGATCTCGTTATCCAGCTCGGTCCAGACGATGAACGCCGGGACATTTCGCGCTCGCGCGGCCGCAACGAAGCGTTCGCGTTCCGCATTGTCGAGAAACGTCGCATCGACGACGACCGTGCTGCCGCGATCGAGTTGGGCGCTTGCCGATTCCAGCAAACGATCGTAGGTGCGCGCAGTCCAGGCGCCGCTGTAGATACCCGCGTGCCACTCCGCGGGGGCTGGTTCTGCCGGGTCGAGCCCCGCAAGTTCCTTGCGCACGAGATCGGACGCAAGCACCGTCCCCCCGGTGATCCGCCCGGCCGAAGCGGCGACGGTCGATTTGCCGCTGCCGCTGAGTCCCGAAATCAGTACCAGCATCGGCTCGACCGGGGTGGCAAATGCGCTGGCGAGATCGAGATAGGCCGCGGCTTCGAAGGCATGGGCCAGATCGCGTTCCGGGTCGTTGCCCGATCGTGCGAGCACAGCGACTTTCGCGCGTACCAGCGCCCGGTGCGCGGCATAGAGATGGACCACCGGGTCTGGCAGATCGAATCCGGCCGCGCGATAGCGAGCCAGCAATGCGTCCGCGACCGATCCAGCGCCCAGTCTGCGCAAATCCATAAGAAGGAAGGCCAGATCGCTGGCGACATCGGCGCAGCGAATGGCGATCTCGAATTCGACGCAATCGTAGATTTGCAGCGCGTTCGGTTCGAGACAGATATGCTCGCAACGCAGATCGCCATGCCCTTCCCCGAGCCAGTGCTGGAGGCGGGATTCCAGCCAGGCGCGCTCGGCATCCATGAACGCGCGCATCGACCGGTCGACCAATTGCAGGTGCTCAGTACCGAGCAGGGTTCCAGCAATGCTGGCGAGCTGATCGAGATTGTCGGTGAGCACCGAGAGATAGATATCGGGATCGGTTGGGCAATCCCCGGCTCCGCCAGCCCGAGCGGGATGAACCCCCGCTCCCTGTGAGCGGTCTCTCGACTGCGCTCGGGGCGGCGGTTGGTGGAACGGAATCAACCGCCCCGCCAGAAGCTCGGCCAGGTTCGCCGGCGCCTCGCCCTCGCTCAGCAGCACATCGAGCATTCGATCGGCGGGCATGCGTCGCATCAGGGTCGCCCATTCGAGTGGTTCACTCGAGCCATCGACGCCATCGGCGCCAATGGGTATCACTGTGAGATAGACCTCGGTCGTCAACCGGCGATTGAGACGCACCTCGTTTTCGCACGCCGCTTTGCGCGCGGCCGGATCGCGGAAATCGACGAACCCCAGATCGACCGGCTTCTTGAGTTTCACCACCCGGTCGCCCGCCAGCAACACCCACGAGATATGGGTTTCGATCAATTCGACCTCATCCACCGGCCATGGATAGACCGCTGGGTCGAGCAGGATACGAATGTCGAATGGCGATGTCGTCACAAGCTATTCCCGTACGAACCGGATCGGAGCGCGTCCGCGCACCATTCGTCAAGTCTACGAGCCGGGCGACGGCGGCTCCGATCCGGTCAGTTCCCTAATGAGTCGTTGCGCCCCAGATGCAACCCCAGTCCCACCTGCGCTGCCAGCCAGCCGATGAAGAACGGTTGCATCCAGCTGATGAAGCCAACCGAGGCCAGCTGCACCACGAACCAGCCGGCCAGCATCGAGCTCGCCAGGGCGGAGATTTCGATCGCCCGGTTCGAATGCTGCCAGGTCGCGAATGCCGCCAGTAGCGATGTGCTGCCCACCAGCGCCGCCAGCGCAATTCCGGGAACGACATAGGACGAGAAGATGCTTCCCTCCAGAAAACGCTCCGGGAGTCCGCTTCCTCCGCCCGCTAAACCGATGCCACCGGCGACTGCCGCGACTCCCACGAATCCATGCAGCAATGCCAGCGTCTTCCATTCGCGGTGATCGTGTCTCGCATCTCCGAGCGTTGCCATGAGCCCACCTCCCGCGGTCGCTACCCGGAGTGTAGGGAACCCGCCATCGCGAGCGAATCGCATCCAGCGCTGGAACGTAACAGCTGCATGACAGGTGAATCGAAAATGGTCACCGATCGAATGTCCCCTGGTTATCGTGCTGCACGATCGCAGGACCGGGCTGTCCTGCAACGGCCGATCTTGCGTGCTCGATACGCTTCTCAAGCCTCAAGCCTCAAGCCTCAAGCCTCAAGCCTCAAGCCTCAAGCCTCAAGCCTCGAGTCCCCGAATCTTTTTCCGCCGGTGTCCGTCTTATTGGGTGGAGGAACCGAACCCCGATGGTTGGCGAAGGACGACGACTCCAGTTGAATAGGGCTATGACGGGAACCGAGGACGCGGAACGACAGCAGATCGAGGCGGCGCGGCGCGATCCGAATGCGTTCGCGCCACTCTATGCGGCCTATTTCGATCCGATCTACCGCTATTGCGCCCTGCGTATGCACCATCGTGAGCTGGCGGCCGATGCCGCCAGTCAGACCTTTCTCAAGGCGCTGGCCGGAATCGGTGGATTCCGCTCTGGCTCGTTCAAGAGCTGGCTCTATGCCATCGCCCGCAATGTCACCATCGACATGCAGCGAGCCGCCCGGCCACAGCTCGAGCTGACCCATGCCGAATTGGTGCACGACTCTGCTCCGACACCCGAGGAACACGCCCTGCGCGCGGATGAGAGCGACCGGCTCTGGAATGCCTTGCAGTATCTGACCAGCGAGCAGCGTGAGGTGCTGGAGTTGCGATTGGCTGGTCTGACCGGAGCGGAGATCGCCGCTGCCACGCAACGCAGTCTGTCCGCAACCAAGAGCATTCAGTTTCGCGCGCTTTCCCGGCTCCGCACCGTGCTGGAGCTCGAAACCGCCGGCCATCCGCGTTCCACCGATGGAGCACGACCGCAATGACCTTCTTCCGCCGTGAGGCTGACCGCCTCGATACCTACCTCGATGATCATGTGGCAGGGCGATCGATCGATCCGGACGATCTCGATTCCCTGAATCTCGACCCTGCGCTGATCGATACCTGGACCTGGGCGACGACGGCCATGGCGCACACGCCGTTCGATCCCGTTGCGAAATCGGAAACATGGAGAACGATCATGCAATCACAAACAGCCGCGGCGGTATTGCCGGCCGCGGCGCTGATGCCGCCGGTCCGGCGGTACGACGATCTGGGCAAACCGCGCTGGAGTCACCGGGCGATGGCCTTCGTGGGGACGGCCGCCCTGGCGGCCGGTCTGGCGGTGGGCATCGTGGGCTACGACCGCTTCGGCGGTGGGGGCTCGCCCAACGAACCGACCTCGATTCCGGCGGCATCCTTCTTCCTGCCGGGAACCCCGCAAGCCACTGGCTGCGATGTCCCGCGGCGGGAACCGGGCGCCATCGAGCAGATCATGGAAACGCCGCCGTCCCGAACCCCCTATTTCCCCCGGCTCAATGCGAATCCACTGACCGATCCGCTCGTCGGAACGAGCGGCAGTATTGGCACCGTCGATGGCACCTCACTCTGGATGAACTCGTCGCCTGACGACAGTGTGCAGGACAGCATCCAGCAGATGCTCGATACCCTCTACGCCTGTCGTGCGTATGCCCTCGATTCGCAGGGTCGCATCGACATGGAAGCGCAGTACTTCTCGTTCTACAGCGACGATTACTTCCGCCGCGAGTTGAATGGATTTACGCAGGCGGGGCTCGAACTCAAGCTCAGTGCCTTCTGGCTGCCGTCCAGGAAGCCGGTGATCCTGGAAACGCGCAAGCTGCTGGATGGCGAGCGCTATCTGGTCGTGCTCGACGAGCCGGGGGGGAACGGCGAAACATCACGCGTGCTCTCGGTCGTTCCCGGAGAGAACGGCGCTTGGTATATCGATGAAGTCGGCCGTATGACTGAGCCCGAGATCGATGCGCTCGGTACACCGATCATCGACCAGGAAGAGATCTCCGCCCGAGCGACCGAATACGCCGCCACTCCCGCGGCCAGTCGCTTCCCGCACGAGCTGACCGTCTCGGTTGCCGATATCGGCGCTGCGAATGTGAATCCGTGGATTTGTGATGTGCAGGACGGCACCCCGGTTCCCTGTTCCACCGGCGGGCTCTTCCGCATTGGACCATGGGCCTATAACGAGCTTCCGGCCAATCTGCCCTTCACCTTCACCTTCGTCAATACGAGCGAGTTCTCCACGCATATCGTCTCGCCAGAGCTGGGAATCGATGTCGCGATTCCTGCCGGCCAGCAGGTGGAGGTCGAGGTCGAAGCCGATCCGGGGATGTATCGCATCGAATTCACCCAGGGCGATGCGACATCGAGTTGGACCTTCGACTTCCAGCCCGCGGACGGACGGTTTTCGATGGGCTAGCCAGTCGATCCCTTTTCCGGTTCCTCGAACGCCGAGCGGTCGCCCGCTCGGCGTTCGAGTGTTCGAAGCCCAGTCAGGGGCACAATTCGGGAGGGGCAACCACCGGGATCGGGAGGGGCAACCACCGGGAATTGCCCCTACCATTTCGCTCACCGGGGACCGGCCGTTCAAGGTGGACTGCTTCCGATGACTGCTTCCTCGATCGACGACCCGTTCGAAATGCCCGCCGAGGAGAAACCCTCCTACCGGTCGGTGGCGCAACACGCGCCGGTGCAGATCGTTGCGCTCTCGCAGTTTCTTTCCCAAATGGCGCGGCAGACGATTACCTACGGCATCATGATCTTTCTGGCGGCAGCGGGCGCCAGCCAGTTCGAGGTTTCCCTGGCAAACTCGGCGACCTATCTGGCCGCGTTGCTCTTCGGGTTGCAGGGCGGTCTGGTCGCCGACTCCCGTCCGAAGCGCCGAGTGTTGATGCTCGGGTTCTCCATCCAGGCCGGATGCTGCTTCGCGCTCCCCTTTCTCGTCGGAACCGATGTGGGAGCGCTCCTCCTCCTGATCTTCATGACCGGCGCCCTCAGCCAGGTCGTCATCCCGGGAATGCAATCGATCGTGTCGATCGTCTCGACCCCGGCGGAATTGGCGACCACCAGCGCGCTCGTCAATATCATCGGTTCGGTCGGATCGGCGGCTGGTTCCGCGTTCGTGGCGCCGATCCTGATCAAAACCGCGGGTATCTACGCGGTGTCGATCGCGGCCGGCGCGCTCTATCTCTTCAGCGCGATCCGCATCGCTCGCCTTCCGGCACTCGAAACGCGCGTGCGCGCGGAACGGACGACATCGTTGCGCGATCTCGATTGGCGGCCGCGCGCACTTTCGCTGCAGTACAACGCCGAATGGATCATGGCCAACCGGCCGATCGGGTCGATGCTGCTGGTCGGCGGACTCTCGACCGCGCTCTATCAGGGAATCAACACCCTCTTTCCGGTCTACGTGCGCGAGGTGCTGCATGCCGACCCGACCAACAGCATCTATATCTTCGCGCCCTCGGGTGTGGGATACCTGATCGGCGCCTTCGGGTCGCCCTTCTTCATTCGCTGGTTCGGCGAGCGCCGGATCGCGGTCGGATCGCTGGTGCTGATGGCGGCCGGGATGGTGATGCTGGGATTCATCCAGCTCTTCGCGCCCACCCTCGCCCAGATCAGCCCATTGCGGGTGGTGAACCTCTTCGTCGATCGACCCCTGGGCGATGCCGTGCTGGCGGCTGGCGTCGCCGCATTGCCAGCCAATCTCGGATCGACCGCGGCCACCCAGGCCGTGCAGGTCTATATCAATCGCACGGTGCCGATCGCCAATCAGGGAGGCGTCTTCGGATTGCAGCAGGTCCAGCAGAATGCGTTGAATCTGCTCTCGATCGTTCTCCTGGGAGTGGTGGCAACGCTCACGGGGCCGCAATATGTCTTCATTGCGGCGCCATTGGTCGTCGGGTCGATCGTGATGGGCTTGCTGGGATATGCCTTTCGCGCCACTACCGGAGAGCGGGGCGATCTTGCCCAGAGTCTCGATTTTTTCGTCGAGGATGTGCCCCCGCACGAGATCGAGGAGGTTCCCGCTCCACGTAAACGCAAGGGGAAACCCGCGGAGAACGAGTAATACGGAATCCGCGTGATTCCTAAGGGATGTTAGACGAGATCGGCGACCGGCGGCTCGAAGCCGACCGGGTGATTCCAAAGGAGTATGAGCCCAGCGTTTCAACGGTGGGACCGTGCCGGTTCGATGGTGGATATCCCGTAGGGTCCAGGCGCATTCCCCGCTGTCCAGACACCAGCCCAGGACCGGCGTCCGCAACC
>JBIQLF010000111.1:0-10030 GCA_044464585.1 Thermomicrobia bacterium | reverse complement strand
CTCGAAGAGGTTTCGTTTGGGTCGCACCGGGGTAAAACCCGGTGCCGATCGGGCCCCGCACAGATGCCAGGACAGTCTCACCAGTTTTGATATGACCCGTCCCGGCGGCGCCAGCGGGGAGCGTCCCAGAATTCGAACGCGCGTCCGGCGGCGACCTCGTGATCGAAAACCACCCCGAGACCCGGTTCAGTCGGAATGGGGAAGTTCGGACCGTCGATCTTCGGCATCAACGGAAAGAGCGTCCGATCGTAGTCTTCGGCCAACCGGTGTTGATATTCGAGATAGGAGAAGTTGGACGTCGCCAGACCGAAGTGGATCGAGGCCGCGGTCGTGACCGGACCGAGCGGATTGTGCGGCATGACGTCGATATAGTGCGTCTCGGCCATCGCCGCGACTTTGCGGGCCGCGCTGATACCGCCCACATTCGAGAGGTCGACCCGCACGAAATTGGTGATGCCGTCCTCGATCCACGGAACGAACGCGAACGGGCTGGCGAATTCCTCGCCAATGGCGAAAGGCACCGAGGTCATACTCCGCAGTTGTTGATAGGCGCGCGGATTTTCGGATCGCATCGGTTCCTCGAGGAAATAGAGATTCAGATGTTCGACCCGCTTGCAAAAGAGCGCCGACTCCGCGGCATTCAGCCGGTGATGAAAATCGATCGCCAAGGCGAGACCGGAACCGACTTCGGTGCGGATCGCTTCCAGCCATTCGGCGGCAAGGTCGATCGATTCGAGTGGTTCATAGATCTCGCGTTCGGATGCATCGTCCTTCAGCGTCGATTGCATCACCGGCAGGAAACGTTGCACATTCCAGCCTTCGGCGTACATGCGTTTGGCTTTTTCGACGATCTCCGGACCATCCAGCGCGCCGGGAGTGGCGAAGCAGGGAAGCACATTGCGGCAAGCGCCGCCGAGGAGCTGATAGACCGGCACGCCGAATCGCTTGCCCTGGATATCCCAGAGGGCGATGTCGATTGCCGAGAGGGCGGCAGTCAGGATATTGCCGCCCTCGAAATAGGATGTGCGATAACAGGTCTGCCAAAGATGCTCGATACGGCCCGGATCCTCCCCGATCAGCCAGCGGGAAAGGTGCTCAACCATTCCGGCCATGGCCAGCTCCCGGCCAGACATCCCGCCTTCACCGACACCGGAGATACCCTCGTCGGTATCGATCTTGACGATGAACTGATTGCGAAACCCAACCTTGACCGGATACGACGTGACAGCCGTGATCTTCATCGAACCCCCTCGATTCCACGCTACCCCTGTTCGAGCGACCAGATCGTCCAGTCGCTGTAGGACGTCTGCACGCCCTCCTGCGCATTTTCAGGGAAGGTGCCGCTTGCCAGCCAGAGATCACCCGCGCGCGGTTGGGAGGGAATTTCGAACGAGGTGACGAACGCATCGTTGACGCTGAGGTACCCGATACCATCGAGCACGGCCAAACCGATTTCGTTGTCGCCATCCTCGCCGAGATTCAGATTGTCGATGGCGCCGTTCAGGATCGGGCGGGCGGTGCCCAGCGCCAGCGACCATCCGCCATCCGATGCGATCACCAGCCGGACCTGATTGTCGCCGCCGGTATGCCAGAACCCGAGCACGATATCCCACGGGTGATCGGGAGCCTCGGAATTGTCCGGATTGGAGAATCGCACCGTGGAATAGAAGTTTTCGGTGATCACCTGGGCACTCGCGATATCGAGCGATCCGATCGCCTGGGTCAGTTCGCCTGATTTGGGACCGGTCAGGGGCGATTCGCTCGCGGTCGATTCGACGATTTGCTGAAAGGTCGTTTCCGCGCTCTCGAGAGCAACCGCGCTCGCTTCTGGCGAGATGTTTTCTTCGGGCGTTTCTGCTGGTTGTTCCGGCACTGGCGATGCCGTGGCGGTGGGGGCCATTTCCACCAGCTCGGTATCGCCCAAGGTCCAGACGGCCGCATCGGAGACATCCAGCGAACCGCCCCCGGCAACCGTGCCGATGAGGGATAGATCCCCGGCATCTGGCCAGATCGACAGATCGAGCTGCGCCACGAATGCGCCATCGACCGTCAAGTACCCGGTATCGCCCGTCGCGATCAACTCGATGGTGTTCTGGTTCCCCGGGGTCGTATCGAGATTGTCGACCTGTCCGGCGGCCCGCACCTGCTCGGTGCCGGCGGTCAGCATCCAGGCGCCATCGGATGAAATCTGCAACAACGCGCTCGTTTCGTCTGTTGCGCGGAAGGCGTATCCAGCCGACCACGCGCCGTCCTCGGGAACGGCGAACGATGCCGACGCCGCGAAATCAGCCAGTTGTTGCCCGGTGTCGAGATCGGTCGTTCCCGATTCCGGACCATAGACGGGCGGCTGGGTTTCCGCCTGGGTCCGGAGCTGATCGGCGGCGGCGGCGAGACCGGAACGATCGAAGGTGGCCGCCTGCGAAAAGACGGGTTCTTCGGTCGGGGGGAGCGTGGGTTCTGGGGTGGAAGTTTCGGTTGGTTCGGTCGTAGGTGTCTGGGTTGGTTCCTGGGTGGGCTCGGGCGCCGGGGGTTGGGTCGGTTCCTGGGTCGGCTCCGCAGTCGCAGTCTGGGTGGGTTCCTGGACCGGTTCCGGCGTCGCGGGAACCTCATCGGCAGGAACCGAGATGGTCAGATTGTCGAAATCCGCCGAAACCTTGCCCGCGCTGATTTTGTAGACCCCGGCGCCGAAGGCGAAGCTTCCCTGATCGTAGGTGCTGTCCGTGACCGAGATGACCTCCTGCCCGTCCATAAATCCGGTCAGCTCGTCACCGAGGCAACTGAACGCGATCGTGAACGGACCGGAACTGGGATCGCCTTCCAGACCGAGATTGGCGATACGGGTATCGCCGTCGGGGCTCAACAGCCAGATGGCCACCACCTGGGCCAGCGGGCGAATCTCCAGCTTGTATCCGGTCTCGTCCTGCACCCGGCAGGCGAGGAAGAGATAGTGACCGTTGCCATCGTTCCGGCCGGACAGGACCGCGTCGATCGCAATCGTCCCGTTGGGAAACTCGCCCGGCACCGGCACGGTCAGATCGCCGGAGAAGTCATCGGCAAAGGCATCGATCTCGTAACCGCCATCGTCATAGGCGTATCGAAAATCGGCGTCCCGGCTCACGGGCAGGATGCCAACCGAGGGATCGTCGAAATCATCGCTGACCACGACCACCTGATCGTCGTTCTGCGCCAGAACGACCGCGGGGAGTGCGAGCGCGAAGATCGCCAGTACCATCGCCACCCGGATGATCGTCGTTCGTATGGACATGAAAGTTCGCTCCTTGCGACGGTTGCGGCAGGAGCCGCGTGGACTCCCGGTCACACTGACCTTAGCGTGTGCAGGCATCTCGGGCAAGCATCGACACTCGACGACTCTGCCTCGATTACTAAACGCCCGGCGAAGCGAATCGGCTCTCGTACACTTGTCGCCATGATGCATGCTGAAGCCCCGAACCAGTCCACTCCCTTGGTCGATATCATCCGCGATGCGATTCGGGCGGCGCCCGGCCGCGCGATCACGCTCGCGCAATTCATGGCGCTGGCGCTCTACCATCCGGACCATGGCTATTACCAGCAGGAACGTTCGCGGCCAGGTCGCGCGGGCGACTTTCTGACTGCCCCCGAGGCAACTCCGTATTTCGGTCTGACCGTCGCGCGGCAGCTCATCGAGATCTGGGACCGGCTCGGCCAACCCGACCTTTGGGAAGTCCGGGAATATGGCGCTGGCAGCGGTGTGCTGGCGTACGACATTCTGGCCGGGATCACCCACGACGCGCCGGACGCGATCGAGTCGTTGCATTACCGGCTGGTCGAATCGAATCCGCATCGCCGGGCTGAGGCGATGGCGTCCATGACCGAAGCCGGACTCGGCGACCGCATCGAGATCTCCGATCCGAACGATCCGCTGCCGCCATTCACCGGGGTGTTGTTGGGAAACGAGGTGGCGGACGCGTTTCCGGCGCACCGGCTGGTCGTGCGCGGAGGCGCCCTCCGGGAGATGCTCATCGAAGAACGAGCCGACGGGTTCGGTTGGCGGGAAGGGGAGCGATCGGAACCGGTCGCGGTTTTGCCGGAGATCGAGCGTCTGGCTCGCGAATTGCCGGACGATGCGTTGCTCGATGTCAGTCCGGCGGCGTCGATCTGGTTCGAGCAGGCAGCCGGGCGGCTCGACCGGGGATTGGCGTTGATCATCGATTATGGCTATCCGGATGAAACGCTCTATTCGGCACACCGGTTGGAAGGCACCTTGCGGGTTTACCGCGGCCAGCAAGTGAGTGACGATCCGTTCGATTCGCCGGGAGAGCACGATCTCACCGTGCACGTCGATTTCTCGGCGCTGCAGCGAGCGGGAATGCGGGCCGGACTCGACTTCGCCGGGTTTACCAACCAGGGGGACTTTCTTTCCCAGCTCGGGATGGGGACGTTCCTGGTGGATCTGCAGAACGAGCCGGGTATCACCTTCGAAGACTATATGGCGGCCAAGGCGGCGGTCTTCCGGCTGATCGAACCGGGTGGGCTCGGGCGTTTCGGGGTGCTCGGCATGACCCGAGCAATCGAGCTCGATCCGCCATTGACCGGTTTTCGGCAGTAAACTCCCGATCGGGTTGGATCGGCGACTGGAGTGGGTATGAGCGAACGAACCGGGACGAGCATTCGGATTTTGACGGGCGAAGCCATGTGGCCGGATCGCATCAATGCACGATGGCCGGGCGCGCAGTTCATCGCCCGAGCACGGTTCGATGCCGGCGATACTCCACGACCCGATGCGTTCGCGACGCTCGATACCCCGGCGATCTGGGGGGTACTGGTCGAGCTCCCGGACTTCGAGGTCACCGGCGAGCGGGTGAGCGCTTCGACCGATCGGGGAGAAAGCGTCGAGGCCCGCTTCGATGCGGCCGAATTGCTGGCGGGCGATCCAGAGCATGTCGTGGCCGCTGCCCGATATTGGGAACTTCCCTGGCGTTACGTCGGCGCGCTCAAGGATGCGGT
The DNA here is from genome assembly GCA_044464585.1 of Thermomicrobia bacterium. Taxonomy (GTDB): domain Bacteria; phylum Chloroflexota; class Chloroflexia; order Thermomicrobiales; family UBA6265; genus JAMLHN01. The sequence continues at coordinate 5,044 of JBIQLF010000111.1, read as the reverse complement.
CGCCACGCAGGGTATCGAGATCCTCGACGAGGACCCACGAGACGACGCGGTGATCGCGCCGGAGGAGTAGTCTGACTCATGGGACTAGCGCCCGGGGCCGGAGACCACAGCGAGAGCCACGGTCCGGCGCGTTGCGGGTATGAATCTTTGGAGTCCGGAGGGTTCTCCGGCCAGATTCCATCGATTGGGAAGGGCGTTCTCCTGGGGCAGAGACATTCCCTGACCGGGCGCTAGGGGAGAGCTGGAAAGTCTTTCCGGCGGGACCGGTACAATTGGCACAAGCGTGGGCAGATTCCCCTCGCCCGGAGTCGATCGTTCATGTCCCGCCAATCGCCGATGCGTTCCATCCTTGCCATTGCCATGATGCTCGTCCTGGCGATGAGCGCGGTGTTGCCCGTCTCGGCGCAGGATGACGAGTCTCCGGTTGGGGATGACGTACCGGCGGTCGAGCAACCGGTCGAAACCCAGTATGGAACACTCCAGATTTCGGCGGTGACCTGCACCGGGGACGGTGAAGCCGGATCGGTTGCAATCCTGCTCTCGAACGAATATGCGCCATCCGGCGAATGCGCCGATGGGGCGAGTGCGCTGCTGATCGACGGAGTCGATTACGGGAGCGTTGCACCTTATCTCGAAGTGCAGCTCGAAGTCGGGACGCATTCCCTGTACGAGCCGGATTCCGGGGCAGCGCGCGATATCGATATCGCTCCCGATGGTGCGACCGCAGTCGTCATCGTGCGCTTCACGGTCTCACCGGAGCCCACCGAGGAACCAGCCGTCGAGGCTGCATCGGAAGCGACCGGCGAAGTGCTGATCGTGGCGCATGCCTGCAAACCGGATGTGCAATCGGTCGATCAGCTCTTCGCGCTTGGAGACCGCATCGCCCGGCTGAATGCCTGCCCGGCGTTCACCTTGCCGGGGTATCCGGCTCCGGGAGGGGCGATCAGCGGCGGGGAGCTCTCGTTCGATTTCATGTTGGCCCCGATCGCTGGCGACGCGCAAACGCTGACCGGCAATGGCGCGTTCGTGCCAGATTCGTTCTGCGAGAGTTCGATCGGGCCGCTCGACAACGATCCGACCAATGACCGTTGTGTGAGCACCTCCGGGTTTTCGTTCGAGCTGCCCGAAGGATCGATCACCTTCACGCAAACCCTGGCGCCCGAGGCGATGCGCTATGTCGCCGCGGAAACTGGCAGCGACGCCGATGCAGGGATCATCACCGGATCCGATCCAGATGCGGGGTATCTCGGGCTCGACACCGCGCAACGCGGCACCGATCGGCCGACCATTCATCTCTACTACCTGAATCCGCCGCGGGTGAATGTGCTCGTGCATCTCTGCAGTCCGGACATTGCATCCCCGGACGATCTGGCGGCGCTGGGTAGCCTGGCCGCGCAATTGCTGGCCTGCCCCGCCACGGCGAGGAGCGCCGAAGGGGGCGCCGTCGATTTTGCCGTGGCCGTTACCGATGCCAATTGGGGACCGCGCGGTCTCGATTCCGCAATCTTCGATCCGACAGTGATCTGTGAATCGGACATCGGTGATTGGGATGGCAATGGCGGCAACGCTATCTGCCTGGATGCGCCGACCTATCGATTCGACCGGACGGCGATGGGCTCAGTGGCGGTCTGGCACAACGAGCTCCCCGCTGGATATGCGTTCGGGGGTGCGAATAGCGATGATGCGACCGCGATCGTGTCGGTCGATCTGGCGTCCGCAACGATAGCGCTCGATACGAGCTACGATGGGGACGTGACCCTCCATCTCTTCGATCTCGTTGCCAGCCAGCCGGCCACCGTCACCCCGACCGTCACCGCAACGCGCACGAAAACCCCGCCTCCTCCCACGGCGACCCGTACCCCGATGCCATCCTCGCCTACCGCGACGGCGACATTGGCGCCACCAACGAGAACGGCAACACCGCTCTCTCCGACGATGACGCCTGCTGCGACAACTGCCACGGCGTCCACCGGTGCGGGGACGCTGATCGTTGCGGCGCTCTATTGCCTCAGCGGAAGTGGCGCCACGCTGGTGGCGCTTCCGCCGGGCCAGCAGGCGTCCGCTGCCGATCTGGGCGGTTCGGGATGTTTTTCGGGTGATGCGACGATTCATTTGACGTTGGCGGATGGGAACGCCATTCCCGCGCTCAAGCTGGGACGAGATGGGGTGGAATCGATCCAGAGTATTCCCGTCACCGGCGCCAGCTCCCATACGGTCACCGAAGGACTGACCAGCACGAGCGCCAGCTTCGAGATCGCGCCGGGCACGATCACGCGGGTGATCGTCCGGTATGGTGCTGGGATGGCAATGGTCGACGAGGGAGTCGATGCCGCCGGAGGAGGCTCGGTCGAAAAACCGGGCGACCCCTCGGGCAGTGGCGGTCTGGTCACCGACGATTTGATCGGGGATGCAGGGGTTTCGACCAGCGCCGGATCGTATTCCGGAGTCTCCTTCACGTCGCTCGTGATCGAAAACGTCGACGCGCAAGCCGTCGCGAGCATCGAGGATGCCAAGAGCCTCCCCAATGTCGGCGCGCGTCCGATGAAGCCAGTCCAGCAATATGCGGCACTTCTGGTGCTTGGGTTATTGCTTGCGGTTGGGGCGGCCGGTGCGCGCCGCTCCGGACACGGAGCGAGATAACCGACCTCGTATCGAGCGAACAGCCCCCGGACTGCTGGTGCATTCAGGAGGGGCGGATTGTTTCGAACTTGGTGAGCGCAGGATGAGCTCGCTTGCTCACAAGCGTCCAGAACCCGCTCCTCCGGGCATTGGGGTGCAGGCAGACGGGGTTTCTTCGACGACTACCAACCCCTGCATGCGGATTCCGTATCAGGTGCTGGCGAACTGATCGAGAAGTCCTTCTTCGCAAACCAGCTCGAGGTCGTCTCCTGCCGTCGATGCCGGAGCTACGCTGCCAGGCGCGGAGACAGCAGTCGATCGGGGTGTCGCGGGTTCGACATCGCCTCGTCGACCAGCCGCGCCAAAAAAGTGGGACATCACATAATCGACGCCCGCGTCGTTGACATTGCGAAGATCGGGATTGAAGAATTGGCCGCGGATGGGATGGGTGGCAATCAACTCGTATGATGGGAAATAGTCGATTCCCTCAAAAGCAGCGGCGAAATCTCCCGCAATCGCGCGCAGAGTCGCTTTCGATTGTGTTGTGGCGACCAGCACATGATCGCCGGATGCGGTTGCCGTGAGCGGCACCGGTGAAACGGTGAGCAGCAAACGGATAGCCGGATTTACCGCTCGCATCATTGCCCAGAGTTGGGCGAGATCCTCGGCGATCTCCAGATAACGGAAATTGTGAAACTGATACTTCCGGGGATCGAAGGTACCGGCGACGGTGCCGGGCGCGGTGGGAAACACGGTCTCATCCTCGATGGATTCCCAAGCCTCGGTGAGTCCAAGCGTAAAGATGAACAGGGTAGTGGTTTCGAAGAGCTCGCGCACCTTGCGAAGATGAAGTTCTCGCAGCGCCCATATATCTTCCGCGCTGGCATGCCCGACTGGATCGACGCCGGGGCGCAGGGCATCGTAGAAACGCCCGTCCTTTTCCCAGACAAATTCGCCGGGATAGCGTATATCGAACGCTTCCTGGAAGAGTTGGAACAATTGCCGGACGGTATAGATGTTGCCATACCGGCAGGAGTAGATACCGAATCCGTGTTCGCGCGCTTCTTCCGGAGAGAGAGCAGCTGGCGCGGGTTCCAGATCGAGGTATTCGACGGCGCGTTGCCGAAGGTGTCGACCGATATGCTGGGCAAAACAACTGCCCGCGGTGGCAATTCGGTCGTCCGGCTGGAAAAACGGTCCGTTCTCAACACCGGCAAGGTCCGCAATGTGCCGATCAGCAACGGCCGGTCGCCAAAAGGAGCGCGAAGGCAAGTCGGAATAGGGGGATGTCATTCAAACCTCCGTCGAGGTGGCGTACGAGCCGAGGAGATCTGCAGTCGCGCGTCGAGCAAGACTGGTGGCTATCTGCCTCTGCCGTTCAGGAGCGAATAGGGATTCGAGCAGCGAACCCGTTTCACCCGGATTCTGTTCGGCCCAGACGGCTTCGATCGAAGGAGCAGTTGCTTCGACTGCGGTAAGCGCGGCGATCGCCCAGGGAACCCAGATGCTCGATGGCGCCGGAGTATGTCCTTCCACCCCCCAATCAGCGACTCGAACGATGAGCCGCTCTCGCTGGCCGAACGGATATGCAGCGAGAAACGGCGCCAGGTGCCTCGTGAGATGTGTGAAATCGCTGGCAGTCTGCAAGACGATCACGGTGTTCAGGGACTGCTCTGCATACAGTCGAACGAGGTTGGCGTCGATGATGGAATCCAGCGGCGCTGTCTTTGCGAGCGCTGGCCAGCAGAAACGGCGATATTGGTCGTGGAGATCGCCTCCCCTATAGCGATCCAGGTTCGTTTGCGGATTCAATGCGAGTGCAACGCTGTTCGGTATCTTCCGGGAGTAATAGAGCGAGGCAAATGCGCCTCCCGATGCTCCGATGAACACAACGCGATGTACGCTAAGACAGTCGATGATCCCCTGGATGATGCCGGGCAGGAGTTTTTGCAGTTCGAAGTTTTCGCGCCCGGCATACCAGGCCAGCCGCAACCCAGCGCCGGGGGCAAGCGATGGATCCGCGATTCGGACAAACGATGCGGTAACGTAGTTTCTGAGGCTTCCCGTGGCGAAGTAGGGGTACGGCGGATCCTCGCGCGGCGCAGCCCCGGCAAACGTGATGACAAGTTGTGGAGAGTCGCGCAGCTCGACCCAAACAGGAAGCACACCGCCTTCGAGAGAGACCATATAGAGGCCGTCCGCGGTGCGGTCTCGCAGGACGGCAAAAAACGTCTCTACTTCGATAGGTTGTGCCCGATCGGTCACGCCAGATGTGCCCATCCCTTCGAAATGTGAACAGAGGGTATGGTAACGCGCTTCCGCGACGAAGCGTTTGGGGCAGACCACACGGGCGTGGCGAACAACCGGACTGGCGGCGCGCCAGCCTCGGAGCGACAACACGTCGTCGCTCCGGCCGCTCCCACCA
>JBIQLF010000110.1:0-10039 GCA_044464585.1 Thermomicrobia bacterium | reverse complement strand
CTCGATCTGATCCACCTCAAGGAGAAATATGGCGACGAGCGCCGCACCGTCATCCAGGACGTTTCATCCGATCTGAGCGTCGAGGATCTGATTCCCGAGGTCGATGTTCTGGTCACCCTTACCAATCGCGGCTACGTCAAGCGGATTCCGGCCGATGTCTATCGCACCCAGCGCCGGGGAGGCAAGGGTGTGACCGGTCTGACCATGCGCGATGAGGATGGGGTGCAGAAGATCCTGGCGGCCAACACCATGGATTCGCTCCTGGTCTTCACCAACCGCGGCAGGGTTTATCAGGTCAAAGTTCACGAGCTGCCCGATGCTGGCCGCACGGCCAAGGGGCTGCCTATCGTCAATATCGTCAGCATGTTGCCCGACGAAACCGTCACAACCTTGCTCAATATTCGGGATTTCTCCCCGGACCATTACCTCTTCTTCACCACGCGTATGGGTACGGTCAAGCGCGTTTCGCTCGACCAGTTCAAGTCGGTTCGCGCCAATGGGTTGATCGCGATCGGTTTGGACGAAGGGGACGAATTGGCCTGGGTGCGGGTCAGCTCCGGTAACGATGATGTGGTGCTCGCGACGCGCCGGGGGCAGGCGATCCGGTTCTCGGAGGACGACGTTCGCCCCATGGGCCGCCCCGCTGCCGGAGTCCGGGGCATCCGCCTCGAACCAGGCGATGAGGTGCTCGCCTCGGAAGTCCATACCGAGGGTTCGGATTTGCTGGTCATCTCTGCCAATGGCTTCGGCAAGCGAACCGCGCTGAAGCATTTCCCGCTACAAAAGCGAGGAGGCAAAGGCGTGACCGCCATGAAGCAAACCGCGAAGACCGGAGATCTGGTCGGAGCCCAGATGGTGCGCCCGGACCAAACGGTGATGCTCATCAGTTCGAGCGGTCAGGTCATTCGTATTCCCGCCGAGCAGATTTCGTTGATCGGCCGCGCCACTCAGGGGGTAACGGTCATGAAACCGAAACCGAACGAAACAGTCGTTTCGGTCACGATCAGCGATCCGTCGACCGAACGGGCAATCGACGAGGCCGAATCGCTCAATGGCAAAGCGATCAGCTAGCCGGGCAGCGATCAGAATGCGAAACGAACGCCGGCGGTCGGCCGCTGGCGTTCGTTTTCGTTCTCTCGGATAGCAGCTCCAGGCTAACGTTCTCTGGCCGGCACGCCGCCAATCGACGGCGGCGCCCACCGCCGCAACCACACCGCGAAGATAGGCACTACCACCACCAGAATGACGGTCGATGCGAGCATCAGGATATAGAGCAGCCGCACGACGCCTCCGCTGGTCGTGTGCAGCACCGGCCCCCGTCCAGCCACCCAGAGCAGCAGGATCTCGATTCCCAGCACCACCGGTGGAATGAGCAGGCGGACACCGACGCCGACATAGGCCGAGACGACCACGGCAGCCGCTCCCAGCAGCATTGCCAGTGCCAGCATGCCGACGGCTTGTCCGATACCGGCTTCGGTTCGTTCTCCGACCGCCTGCGGAACCAGAAGCGCCACTGGCAAGAAGACCAGAGCAGCCTGATCGGGCCGGGTCCAGAAGCGCACGGCCGAAACGACGGCCAGGACGAACGTGAAGAAGATGACCAGCAGGGTCGCCAATACAGCAGGCAACGACGACCCGCTATCGATAGAGACATAGGGTTCGCGGATCAGCGCTACTTGAATCGCCAGCATGGGCAGGAGCCCAATGGCAGCGGCGAGATGGATCGTCCAGGGTTTCGACATTGCGGCTGGGCGGTCGTCGCGAGCGATCAGATACCCGGCAAGCTGGACGACCGCCAGGATGATGAATGCCAGCGGCATCGAACCGGCGCCCGGCAACGGCGAGAGAAACCAGAGAATCAGTGCGACGAAACCGGTGACCGCCGGGGATGCGGCCAACATCAATTGCTCTTGCCTGCGATCGACCTTTGGTTGTTGGGCGGCACGAATGGCGGCGCGGCTGATACGTGGCCGGCGGTTTCCGGCTGTATCGTACTCATCTTCCTCCGCCGGTGGCTTCCAGGGTTGCGGTTTCCAGTCATCCTGCCATTCGGGCAGGCGATCCCCCAATCTGGATTGGGCCGGCGGGGCGCCCCGCTGCGATCTCACGGCCGTCAGGCGGTGCCCGTCGCCAGCAACCGCTCGATCGATACGGGGGTTCCGATCCGGTTCCGGAACGACATCACATCAGGCACGCCGCAGAGCCGCAGCATCTCGAGCGTCGCCGGCACCCCCGCGCCAACCGTTCGTTCCGTGTGCGAATCGGTGCCGGTCGTGATCCGGCGGCCACCGGCATCGGCATACCAGCGAACGATCGCGGGACCGGGCATGCTGGTCTTCGGGGCCTGCCGAATACCGGATGTGTTGATCTCGAATCCGACCGACGACTCGTTCATCGCCTGAAACACCGGTTGGAGCCGCGTCCAAAAATCCGCGGGTTCATAGGTGCGTTTGGCTCTGGGCAGATAACGCTTTGGAATGTCGATATGCCCGATCGAACAGAACCAGCCGGTGCGAACCGCGGTTTCGACCTGTTCCAGATACGGCGTGAAGACTTCGTCGAGTGTCATCTGCTCGTAGAGCGGCGGATAGATCAAGTCTCCATTGGCCGCGTAGTGAACCGAGCCGATCGTGAAATCGTATCGCTCGAGATTGGCGTTCACGAATCGTTCGACCGCATTGTATGTATCGGTGTGAAAATCGATTTCGGCTCCGGCGAGGATCGTGAGCCGGTCTCCGAACTCATCGCGAACCGCGTCGAGCGATCGGAAATAGTCATCGATACGGTAGTATCCAAGACCAGGATCACTCGGTTGGTGATCGACGTGGTCCGTAAAGGCAATTTCGGTGATCCCAGCGTCGATCGCCGCCTGGCACGACGCCGCCATAGATGTCGCGCAGTCGACCGAGAATTCCGTATGTACGTGATAGTCGAACAATCTTCGATCCCCTCAGCCCGCTGCCATCGAACGCCGCAAAACTATACCAGCGGCGCATGGGTATGCGGCTTCGACGACCGGAAAGGCTGACCTGTTCGCATGCGCATCGGCTTTTTCGGAGGCACCTTCGATCCAATCCATCACGGGCATCTGATCCTGGCCTCGTATGCCGCCAGTTCGGCAGCCCTGGATCGGGTGCTGTTCGCCCCGGCTGCCGTCCCGCCGCACAAGCGCCGCATCATCACTCCGGTCTCAAATCGAATCGACATGCTGCTGCGGGCGATCGAAGGCGATCGGCGGTTCGAAATGACGACCGTCGATCTCGACCGCGAGGGTCCGCATTATTCCGCCGATACCCTGGCCATTCTCGCCAGACGGAATCCCGGGGCGGAGCTCTATTTCCTAATGGGAAGCGATTCGTATCGCGATTTGCCATTCTGGCACGAACCGTTACGCCTCTTCGACCACGCGCGATTGCTGGTCGGCAAGCGCCCAAATAGCCTCTTCGATGAGGAAACGCTGCTGGCCGCACTCCCCCCGGCAAAGAACAGAACCGAGTTCGTCGATATTCCCCTGATCGAAATCTCCTCCACCGAAATCCGGCATCGGGTTTCGCAACGATTGCCGATCGACTATCTGGTGCCCCGTCCGGTGCAGCACTATATCGAAGCCCATGGTCTCTATCTCGACGCCGTCGAAGCGCTAAACGGTCGCCAGATACTCGATTGACCGGCCGGAACGTCAGCCCCTATACTCCGGCGGAGCGGCCCCTGCGACGATCGGGGGCTTTATTTTGGTCGCGCGCAGACCCAATCGATCGTGTACCAGTGCCGCGGCTGGAGTTCGACCTTTGAAGATTTCGCCCTGGATTTCACTCGTCTTCATCGCCATTCTGACCGTCTTCGCGGGATGGGTGGCACTACCCGGTGACCGATTCGATATCGGATCGTTCAAAGCCGACCACCCGATTCAGGAGGGTCTCGATCTGCAGGGCGGCGTGCAAGTGCTGCTCGAAGCCCGCCCGCCTGCCGGGCAATCGGTCGACAAAGACACATTACAGGGAACGCGCGACACGATCGAGCGCCGCGTTGGCGGTCTTGGCGTCAGCGAACCGCTGGTTCAAACGCGCGGCAACAACCAGATCATCGTCGAGCTTCCCGGTGTGACCGATCCCGAAAAGGCAGTCGAAGTGGTCCGCCAGACAGCGCTGCTCGAAATCATCGACACCAATGGCATGTATCTCGCGCCCGGCACCAAAGTGCGCACCAGTCTCGACCCGAACGATACGGGAGCGAGTGGAACTCCTGTCGCGGCCGATGGCTCGCCAGCTGCCTCGCCGGTCGCGTCTCCCCAGGCCTCCCCGGTCGCCGCAACGACCAGCGACACCGCGGCGACCGGTCCCGTCTATGAAACGATCATCAGCGGCGCGGATCTCAAGGACGCCTATCGAGCGACCGGTCCCCTCGGACAGGTCGTCGTCGGGTTCGAGCTGAAGGGCGATGCGGCGGATCGCTTCTACCAGTTCACGAGCACCCATCTCGGCCAGCCGATGTCGATCGTGATCGACAAGACCGTGATCTCGTCACCGCAGATCAACGGCGCGATCTCGGATCGTGGCCAGATCGAAGGCATCGCGCCGAAAGACGTCGACAATCTCGTCGTGCAGTTGAAGGCCGGTGCCCTGGCGGTGCCGCTGGACGTGGTGCAGAGCCGAGTGGTTGGTCCCTCGCTGGGGCAAGACTCGATCGACAAGAGCCTGACCGCTGCCATGATCGGACTCGGTACGGTCGCGCTCTTCATGATCCTCTACTACCGATTACCGGGGTTCCTGTCCGTCGTCGCGCTGGGTATCTACACGCTGCTCGTTCTGGCGATCTTCAAGATTCTCCCGGTGACGTTGACGCTGGCCGGCATCGCCGGTTTCATCCTGTCGGTCGGTATGGCGGTCGACGCCAACGTGCTCATCTTCTCCAGATTGAAAGAAGAAATACGGGTCGGGCGAAGTGCGCCCCAAGCGGTCGAGCTCGGGTTCGCCCATGCCTGGCCGTCGATCCGCGATTCGAACATCACATCGATGATCACGGCCGCGATTCTCTATTGGTTCGGCCAGTACACCGGCGCGACCATCATCACCGGATTCGCGCTGACGCTCTTCATCGGCGTGGCCGTCAGTATGTTCACCGCCTACACAGTTACACGCACCTTCCTGCGGCTCGTGCTGAGCTCGACACATATTCACAACACCTGGTGGTTGGGAACGAGCCGTCCGGCGGCGAGTTCGAGCCCCGCGGATTAGAGGACACCCATGCTCGAACATCTCGCGACCCATCGAAAATGGTGGTATCTGCTCTCCATCATCGCGATCATCCCGGGGGTCATATCCCTGATCTTCAACGGACTCGATCTTGGGATCGACTTCACCGGTGGAACGATCTGGGAGGTTCGCTTCGACCACACCATCACCACCGAAGAGATCAAGACCGTGCTGGCCGACAATGGCTTTGGCGATTCGGTCGTTCAGACATCGTCCGAAGGCGGGGGCACGGACAATGTCGCCATCATCCGGATGTCCGAGCTGAAGACACCGTCGCCTGAAAAAGACCAGCTCAGCGCAGCGCTGACCGACCGCATCGGTCCCTATACGGAATTGCAGATTTCGACGGTTGGTTCGTCGGTCAGCGGCCAGATCGCCCGGCGGGCGGTTTTCGCCGTGTTCGTTGCCTCGATTGGCATCCTGCTCTATATCGCGTTCGCATTTCGCAATACGCAGGCCCCCGTCCGATACGGCGCGGCGGCGATCGTCGGGATGTTGCACGATGTGCTGCTGGTCTTGGGTATCTTCTCGATCCTCGGCTGGCTCTTCAAGGTGCAGATCGACGCCCTCTTCGTCACAGCCATTCTGACGGTCATCGGATTCTCCGTCCACGACACGATCGTCGTCTTCGACCGGATTCGGGAAAACCTCGCCCGGCAAACCGACCCGACCTTTCTCGGTATCGTCAACTACAGCCTGGCACAGACGATCGTCCGATCGGTGAACACCTCGCTCACCGTCGTCTTCACCCTGCTGGCGCTCTTTCTTTTCGGTGGAGAATCGACGCGCACCTTCGTGCTCGCGCTGTTGATCGGCGTGGTGAGCGGCACCTATTCGTCGATTTTCAATGCCAGCCAGCTTCTGGTCTCCTGGGAAGAAGGCGATTTCCATCGCTGGTGGAGTCAATTGCGCGGGCGTGTTCCCGTGGCCTCGCCGTCCCGTTCGTAGCCGAAGCTGAACGGATGGCGATAACGGCATGTTGCGATCCAGATGGTAAACTTCGTGACCGCACCGCCCGTTGCTCTGAGCGGTTGACAGTGCCAGAGGGCGCTCTTGCCCATTGAGTGACTCTTCGACCCGGACTGGTTCCGACAGCGAAGGGCCACTTTTGTGTGTATCGGAAAAGCGCTGCTGCCTTCGGCACGTGCCGGATCGCGCTGGCGGGAATCGAGGAGGAAGACTTGGACGAAATCCGTTCGTATCTTGCACCGGTGATCATCATCGGCATCATCGCGGTGGTGTTCGCGATCTATCTCGCCCGCGATGTGATGAGCAAGGATACGGGCACGCCCGAGATGCGTAACATTGCTGACCGCATCTTCGAGGGAGCGCTCGCCTATCTGAAGCGGCAATACCGCACGATTGCTCTGCTCTCGATCATCGTAGCGATCGTGCTCGGTGTGCTTGTGTACTTCTTCGAGAATGACCACCAGCGGACACGAGCACTCATCACCGCCTTTTCCTTCCTCTTTGGGGCGGCGCTTTCCGGCATTTCCGGATTCATCGGAATGTACGTCGCCGTTCGCTCGAATATCCGCACAGCGGCTGGCGCGCGCAAGAGCCTGGCCGACGCCATGAATGTCGCGTTGCGCGGTGGCGCGGTTTCCGGTTTCCTGGTGGTGGCGCTGGCGCTGCTTGGGGTCGCGTCGGTCTATCTGGCCGTCTATCAGTTCGCCGAAAGCACCTCGGGACTGGCCACCGTGGCAGAGACGCCATACTGGATCGTCGGATTCGCGTTCGGCGCCAGCTTCGTCGCCCTGTTCGCGCAATTGGGCGGCGGGATCTACACCAAGGCGGCTGACGTCGGCGCCGACCTCGTCGGCAAATTCGAAGCTGGTATTCCGGAGGACGACCCCCGTAACCCAGCAGTCATTGCCGACCTCGTCGGAGACAACGTCGGTGACTGCGCCGGCCGCGGTGCCGATCTCTTCGAATCCTCGTCCGCGGAATTCATCGGAGCCATGGTGCTGGGTGTTGCGCTGTACAAGGCGTCTGGCGCAGCGGGTGATTCGATTGCCTGGATCTTCTTCCCACTGCTGATCGGCGCCGTTGGCGTCATCTGCTCGCTGATCGGACTGCTCACGGTTCGCCCCAAGGGCGCCATCTCCGACCCGATGGGAGAGCTGAACAAGGGCTTCTATGTCGTTTCGGCACTGGCGGTTCTCGGTCTCTTTGGCGTGAGCTATTGGGTCCTTCCGTATGGCAAGTGGCAGTTCGCCGTCTGTGGTGTGATCGGCATCGTGACCTCGATCGCCTTCCTGTTCATCACCCAGTACTACACGGCAGGCACCTACCGGCCCGTTCGTGAGATCGCTGAGCAATCGCGGCGCGGCGTGGCCACGAATATCATCTCCGGTCTCTCGTTCGGTATGGAAACCACCGGTCTGCCGGCAATCGTCATTTCGGCGGCGCTGCTGGCATCCTACGCCCTCGGTAAATCGGTCGAGTTCCCGGGCGAAATCGCGGTTTCCGGGGGTATCTTCGGAACGGCCGTAGCCACGATGGGCATGCTCATGTCGGCGGCCTATATCCTGGCAATGGACACCTTCGGACCGATCACCGACAACGCCGGCGGCATCGTCGAAATGTCGGAACAGCCGGAGAGCGTGCGCGATATCACCGATGCGCTGGATTCGGTCGGGAATACGACCAAGGCGCTGACCAAGGGATACGCGGTCGGGACTGCCGCACTGGCCGCATTCCTGCTCTTCTCCGCCTTCCTGGAAGAAGTCAACCGCTTCAAGGGCGCGGGTCAGGTGGTCGCTCCGGTCGTCAACGTGGCTGAGCCGAAGGTGTTCGTCGGTGGGCTCATCGGCGCGATGATCGTCTTCCTGTTCACCTCGCTCGCCATCCGCGCGGTCGGTAACGCCGCCGGCGATATGATCGAGGAAGTGCGCCGCCAATTCCGAGCCGATCCCGGCATCATGGCTGGCACATCCCTCCCGGACTATGCCCGCTGCGTCGACATCTCGGTGCGTTCGGCACTCCGCGAGATGGTGTTGCCCGGACTTCTCGCGGTCGCTGGTCCCGTGATCGTCGGCACGATTCTCGGATGGGAAGCAGCGGCTGGTCTGCTCATGATCGGCACGATTGCCGGTGTGCTCATGGCGCTCTTCCTCAACAATGGCGGTGGCGCCTGGGACAATGCCAAGAAGTACATCGAGGCCGGCAATCTCAAAGACGAAAATGGGCATGTGCTCGGCAAGGGTTCCGATGCGCACAACGCCGCGGTCGTCGGTGACACCGTCGGAGACCCGTTCAAGGACACGGCCGGCCCGTCCCTGCACGTGTTGATCAAGCTCTTTGCCACGATCACGCTCGTGCTCGCGCCGCTCTTCATCTAGAGCTCGTCGCACGGGTTTCGCGGAGAGCGGTTCGCCCAGGGCGGACCGCTCTCGCTTTTTCGATCAGGGGGTAAGCAGTGTCCGATCGGAAGCGTATTGGCATCGTCGGAGGCGGAATCGCGGGCCTGACCGCCGCATATCGTTTGGCGCGGGCAGGATTCGATGTCACGCTCTGGGAACGAGCATCGAAATTCGGGGGGCAAGCCGGTGGCCTGGATGTCGAAGGCGGCAAGCTCGAATATTTCTACCACCATCTCTTCCAAAGCGATGTCGAGATCACGAAGCTGATCCACGAACTCGGAATCGGTGAACGGCTCGCCTGGCTGCCATCGAATGTCGGCTACTTCGCCGATGGAACGATCTACCCCTTGAACGGCGCCAAGGATCTGCTGCTCCTGCCCATCCTGCCATTTCACGATCGACTCCGCGTCGGACTCGTGACCGCGTATCTCCAGCGCGTCAAGAACTGGAAACCATACGAAAAGGTCACCGCCAAGGAATGGTTGACTCGCGCCATGGGTGAACGCGCCTACAGCCGCACCTTCGGCGCCCAGCTCGATGCCAAGTTCGGCCGCTATGCCGATCAGATTGCGATGGTTTGGTTCTGGGGCAAGATCTGGCTGCGCACCACCTCGCGTCGTTCGCCCCTGGAAGGCGAAAAACTCGGCTATCCGATCGGTGGCTTCGAGATCATCATCGATGCCATCGTCGAAGCGGCCCGCAACGCGGGCGCCATCCTCATCTCCGGTCAGGGGCCCACCGAGCTCCGGAAAGCCGATGACGGCCAGTGGACGGTATCGTTCGAAAATGGAGAGGCAGAGCGATTCGATGCGATCATCGGTTCGGTCCCCTCGCCGATCTTTGCCCGGCTCGCGCCTCAGTTGCCGAGTGACTATCGTCAGAAGTTGCTCGCCCTCGACTACGAAGCGGCCGTTGTGGTGCTTCTGGAGATGGACCGCAAGCTTTCCGACATCTATTGGATGAATATTGCCGACCCCGCGATGCCCTTCACGGCTATCATCGAACACACGAACTTCGTTGCGCCCGGGAACTACAACGGCAAGCATTACGTCTATCTAAGCAAGTACCTCGAACCGGACGATCCCTATTTCACCATGCCGGAAGACGCGGTCATCGATTCCTACCTGCCCCATTTACGCAAGGTCAACAAGGCGTTCGATCGGAATTGGATCAGTCGCTACTGGGTCTTCCGGGAGCGGGCGGCGCAACCGATCATCACGCTGAATTACAGTGAGCGCATCCCCGATCACCGCACACCCCTGGCCGGTTTGTATCTGGCAAACACCAGCCAGATCTATCCGGAAGATCGGGGGACGAATTATTCGGTCCGGCTGGGAAACCAGATCGCGGACATGGTCGCAAAGGATCTGCGCGCTTAGAACGACCGGCAAGAGGCAAGAGGCAAACGTGAGCGGTCACGTA
>JBIQLF010000109.1:0-10100 GCA_044464585.1 Thermomicrobia bacterium | reverse complement strand
GTTCCAGAGTGTCAGCATCGTGTGGCAAATCAGAATTCACACGAACGCGCTCAGACCGGTCAGCTCCCGCCCCACGATCAACGTGTTGATATCCCACGTTCCCTCGAAGGTATAGATCGCCTCGATATCGACCATGTGGCGGATGACATCGTGCTGGTGCAGGATGCCGTTACCGCCAAGGATTTCCCGCGCCAGGCGAGCGCAGTCGCGGGCGATTTTCGAATTGTTGGCTTTGGCCATGGCGGTCATGCCTGCTGTCGCCTGGCCAGCATCGAGCAACCGGGCGAGCTGCAGAGTCAGGAGCTGCGCCTTGGTGATTTCGGTGGCCATCTCGACCAGCTTTTCCTGCACCAGTTGGAATGCGCCGATCGGTTTGCCGAACTGCCGCCGTTTCGTCGCATGTGCCAGCGCGATTTCGTAGCAAGCGATCGCCTCGCCGAGCGCGGTCCAGGAAACATGGTGCCGGGTGGTGCGCAGGATATCGGCCACATGGCGGAATCCGGTCACCGGCATCCGGGCAGCGTCCGGGACGAAGCAGTTCTCGAAGGTCATCTCGATATTGGTGACACCGCGTTTCGAGAGCTTTCCCAGGATCGGGGTGCGGGTGAATCCGGGGGTGTCCGGTTCGAAGAGGAAGGGCGCGATACCCTCGGGCGCCTGGGCCCAGACGACGGCGACGCCGAATATATCGCCATTGCCGATCCAGCGTTTGCCCCCGTTCAGGAGGTAGCCATCCTGGACCGGTGTTGCTCTCGTTACGAGATTGGCCGCGTCGCTGCCATGCTCGGGTTCGGTCAACGCAAATGCGCCGATGGTTTCGCACCGGGCCATCGGTGGCAGCCAGCGCGCTTTTTGCGCCTCGGTGCCGAAGGCGGCGATCGACCCCATTGCCAATCCGGAATGCACACCGAAGAACGTGGCGAAGGACGAATCGGCTCGCGCCAGCTCCTGACTGGCCAATCCGTAGGCGGCGGCGCTCATGGACGGGCAACCGTGGGTTCCGATCAGGCCGCCCACGATCCGCAGCTCACCCAGTTCCGCTCTCCGGTCGTGCTGAAATTCACCCCGTTCCCAGAAATCAGCCGCCCGGGGGGCGATACGCTCGCGCGCCCAGCGTCCCACCCGATCCCGGACGGTACGTTCTGCATCGGTCAACAGGGTGTCGCTTCGATAGAAGTCGGTCAGCGCGCTCGCTCCTTTTTGGCCGGGTAGTCGTAGAAACCCGATCCAGTCTTGCGGCCGAGTTTGCCGCTGGCCACCAATTGCTCCAGTTGCTTCGGGGGACGGTCACGTTCGTCGCCGGTGCGTTCGTAGTGTCGTTGCTGGATCGCCAGCACCACATCGAGCCCATTGAAATCGGCCAGCTCGAACGGACCCATCGGATGGCGCAGACCGAGTTTCACCGCATGGTCGATCGCCTCGGGGGTGGCATATCCCTCGCCGACCAGCCAAAAGGCTTCCCGGCGGATGGCGGCGATCACACGGTTGGCCAGCAATCCTTCGACCTCCCGATCGAGCACCACCGGGACCCGATCGATCGCTTCGACGAACTGCACGGCGCGCTGGACGACCTCGGGGCGCGTGAACGGGGCCGGCGCCACTTCGACCAGCTGCATGATCAGAACCGGATTGAAGAAGTGAATCGCAAGCACGCGATCGCGACTGGGAATGACCGAGGCGATCTGCGATGCGGTCATGCTGGACGAATTCGTTCCCAGCACGACGCCGGGACCGGTCAGCGCATCGAGCTGTTGAAAGAGCGCCTGTTTGCTGCCCAGATCTTCGACGATCGCCTCGATGACCAGCGAAGCGTCCCGAACCGCGTTCTGTAGATCTTCGACTGGTTCGACGCGCGCGAGCGCGGCATCGAATTCCAGCGGAGTCAATGCGTTCTTGGCGACTCGCCGTTCCAGATAGGTCCGGTTGCTGGTCAGGGCCCGTTCGAGCTGGGCCGGGCTTTCATCGCAAAGCGAAACAGAAAAGCCATGAAGCGCGATTTGCTGGGCGATCTGCGAACCCATCGTGCCGGCACCGATGACGGCAATGCGTGATTCAGACACCTATTTTCTCCCGAATGCGCGCGATCGCCCTACCGGCTCCATCGTCGATACGATCACGCAGCGTTTGCTGGTTTTGCTGCAACCCATTCTCCCAGACATATCCATCCAGACCGTCATTTGGATTGCCAATGGTGACCGGCCACCAGCGATCGCCGTCGATGCTCACCGGCTCGCCCCGGAGATAGACGGAATCGCCCGCGTTCAGGGTGCCGATCGACGACGAGCTCATGCCCGCGTCCATCCGCAGGTTCAAGCCGTCGACGGCCACGGTGGCGTATCGACCGGCGTGCAGCCCCGTGATGCGAGCCGAGATGAGACCGGGAATCTCGCCACGTTGCAGATACAGCCCGGCGGCCAGGAGCAGATTGACCACTAGCACGAGGACGATCAGCCGCCAGAGCACGGGCCGCAACGGATTCAGCACCCGCAGGAGCAGCGGTCGTTTTTTTTGCGACGCGTTTGGGCGATCGTTGGATCGAGCGGGCGCGGCCGGAGGGCTCGAGCGGGCAGGCTGCGCCGGGAGGGTGGCGCTCGCGGTTCCGGCGCGTTGGGCTGGTTTGTCGGTGCGGAGCCTGCGAACATCGGCGGCCGAGAGCTCGCCGGCAACGCCCTGCTCGTAGAGATCGGCGAACCGGCCCGGGCTCGGCAATCGGGTGTCCGGGTCCTTCAGAAGCGCCCAGAGCACCAGCTCGTCACACCAGTCGGGAATCCCCGCGTTCTTGTTCGCATCCGAGGGGCGTTCCGGTTGCAGCGTCAGATGGGCTTGCAGCATCTCCTGCGAGGTGCGATTGCGATAGGGATCCTCGAAAGGCGCTCGTCCGGTGAGCAGCTCGTAGACGACGCATCCGAGCGAATAGACATCGCTGGCCGGTCCGACCATTTCTCCGGCGGCTTGTTCTGGCGAGAGATAGGCGGCGCTGCCATAGGCCATGCCATGCAGCAGCTCCTGGGGGGTATTCGATTCCTGCGCCAGTCCGAAATCGATCAGCTTGATGATGCCATCGGGCGTTTGGATTAGGTTGGCTGGTTTGACATCGAGATGGACCATCTCGGCGTTGTGCAGCTTGTCGAGCGCGCTCGCGCATTGCATCAGGATCGGTTCGACATCGTAATACGGGAACGGTCCGTTCTCGGCCAGAACGTCCCGCAGCGATTCGCCCGGCACCAATTCCATCGCGACCCAGGCGGAGCGATCGTCTTCCCAAAGATCGTAGACGCGCGCCACATTGGGATGCTGGATGAACGCCATGGTGCGCGCTTCCTTGCGGAAACGCGCGCGCGTTTCGGGATTCTGGGCCTGTTCCGGACGCAGGGTGCGCATGGCCACGGTGCGGCGGTTCTTGAGATCACGGCCCTCGTAGACGACCGACATGCCCCCGGTTCCCAGGGGGCGATCCGGGTCGATCTCGTAGTTGCCGGCAACCACGATCGGGCGGGTGGGAGATGTGGAAGGGTCGGTACCGGAGGTGAGGTCAGCCATCGTGGCCATGGAGGGGTCCGTCGCGCTGCGTGGTCGATCGCAATCGCGGCATACTGTAGCAGAGGGTAGCGTGCCCGATCCGATGAACGCCTGACTGGGAATCGACTCCATGGCCAGTGAACCCGCCTGGAATCCAACCGAGGAATCGTCCGAACTGCTGGAAGCACATACGGATCGGGTGGCATTGGTGCGATTGCACCGGCCCCAGGTGCGCAATGCGCTCAGCGCCGAATTGCTGGTTGCGTTGACGAGCGCGCTGGAACGGCTCGATCGCGACGATGCAGTCCATGTGATCGTGCTGACCGGCGGGGAGCGCTTTTTCGCCGCTGGCGCCGATATCGCGTCCATGGCGCAGGCGAGCGCCGCCGAGATGGCCAAACGACCGCAGCTTGGCTGCTGGCAACGATTGCGCCAGATTCGCAAACCGATCGTCGCCGCGGTCAACGGGTTCGCGCTGGGAGGCGGAGCGGAGCTGGTCTGGGTATGCGATCTGGTCGTGGCGGGTGAAACGGCACGGTTCGGACAACCGGAGATCGCGCTCGGTCTCATACCGGGCGGAGGCGGCACCCAGCGGCTGCCGCGCGCGATCGGCAAAGCACGAGCCATGGAGACCGTTCTGCTCGGCGAGCCAATTTCTGCCTGGGATGCGCTCGCGCTTGGTCTCGTCAACCGGGTCGTTCCCGACGAGCTGGTGCTGACGACGGCTCAGCGGTTGGCAGAGCGGATCGCTTCGAAATCGCTCGATGCAACGCTATCGGCCAAGGCCGCCATTCTCGGCGCTTTCGATCTGCCGGTGGCCGATGGGCTGAATGCCGAGCGCGCCGCTTTCGAGGCGCTCTTCGATACCGCGGATGCCCGGGAGGGCATGACCGCGTTTCTGGAAAAGCGAACGCCGTTCTTCGGAGGTTCCCGGTCGTGACCTCACTTGCCCAATCGCTGCGGTACGAGACCGGGAGCGGGATCGCGACGATCACCTTCGACCGGCCCGAGGCGCGCAATGCGTTCGATCAGGCGATGGCCGAATCGATGCTGGCCGCGCTCAAAACAGCGGAAAAAGACGATGCCGTGCGCGTGGTCGTCATCACGGGCCGGGGCGGGGCGTTCTGCGCGGGTCAGGATATTTACGAGCTGTCCGCGAAAGAACAGGAAAGCGGCGGCCGGGCAGCCGGCGATGAATTGCGGCGACGGTTCGGTCCGATCGTCCGGCGTATTCGCACCATGGAGCGCCCCGTGGTCGCGTCGATCGGCGGCGTCGCGACCGGCGCCGGACTTGCGGTCGCGCTCGCGTCCGATCTGCGGATCGCGGCGGAATCGGCGTCGTTCATTTGCGCGCCCCATGCGATCGCGCTCATTCCCGGAGCCGGGATCACCTGGTTGTTGCCGAGACTGGCTGGCTTCGGCGCGGCCAGCGAGCTGGCCTTGCTGGGAGAGCGGATCGATGCGCAGCGCGCGCTCGATCTGGGATTGGTGAATCGAGTCGTGCCGGACGACCGGCTCGCCGCGGCGACTCACGAGCTGGCCGATCGATTGATTCGGCAACCGGCCGCGTCGCTCGCGCTCACGAAGCGGGCGCTGAACCGCTCCATGTTCGCGGGGTTCGAGCAGCACCTCGAGTACGAGGCCGATCTGCAAGAAGTGGCCGCCGGAACCGACGCGCATCGCGCGCGCCTGCAAGCGATGATCGAGCGGGGAGGCAATCGGTGATGCCCCGACGGTTCGAGGTATTGATCTTCGATCTCGATGGCACGCTGGCGGACACGCTGCCGTTGATCTACGAGGCGTTCAATGACGCGTTCGAACCGGTCACCGGCGAACGCATGTCGCCCGAGCAGATACGCGGACTCTTCGGACCGCCAGACAATTATGTGATTCGGGACACGCTCGGACCGGAAGAGTACCGGGCCGGTATCGACCGGTATATCGCCACCTACGAACGCCGCCATCGGGAATTGGTCGAGCTCTTCGAGGGAATGGACGATCTGCTCGGCGATTTGCGAGCGCAGGGGGTACGGTTGGCTGTCGTAACGGGCAAGAGCCGGGTGACCGCGCTGATGACGCTCGATATGCTGGGTGTGCTCGACCGGTTCGATGTGGTCTATGCCGGGGATGATGTCGAACGGCAAAAACCCGACCCGACGGCGTTGAAGCTGGCAATGCACGATCTGGCGCATAACGATCCGACGACCGCGGCGATCATCGGCGATTCGGCGGCGGATGTCATGGCCGGGAAGCGCGCCGGTGTGGCCACGATCGGCGTTCTCTGGGGCAGTCCCGATCACGCCGATCTGCTCGAGGCCGGTCCGGATGTGGTGTGCGCATCGATCGCCGATTTGCGGTCGGTGCTCGGCTTGGGATAAAAGCAGCCGTCAGGCCGTCCCGAACCGCGGTATCGTGGAGACGGTACAATCGTGGCTGTTGCGCCGAACCGGAGTTCTGTCGTTTTGACCCCTTCCACCGAACCGCTCACCCTGATCTGCGTCGATTGCCAGAAGCCGTTTGCGTTTTCCGATGAGGAGCAGCGGTTCTACCAGCAGCGCGGGTTTCGGATGCCGGTGCGCTGTCTCGATTGCCGGGCCGCGCGCCGGGCCAGCCGCAATGCGGACCTGATCCGCTCGACCGAACCGGAGAGCTCCTGGACGGAAACGCTTGGCCATTATGGTGGGGTCACCAATAATTCCCGGCCTGGCGGCGGAAGACGGGGTGGGAGCGGTGGATATCCCGCCACCTGCGCCGCATGCGGCAAGGAAACGTCGGTGCCCTTCGAACCGCGTTCCGGTCGACCGGTCTATTGTCGCGAATGCTTCGCCTCCAACAAGAGGTCCCGGTAATCGCGGCAAATCCCGATAGACCGAACCGCCTGTTGGTAAGACCCCCGCACGGAATTTCGAAGCGCGTCCGCGGTTTCCGGGGCGGCGGCCACGACCCGCGTTGCATCATCGAGCAGTGATCCGGCATCCGTCTCATACGGAATCCGCTTGGACCCTTCAGTATGGGGCGGGCATTCCCACCGTTGAAACGCTGGGCTACTACTCCTGAGAAATCACCCGGATTCCGTACGAGGGGTGTTCGCCCAGCCGTTCAAGGCTGGGACCGTGCCGGAGCGATGGTGGATATCCCGGAGTGTCCAAGCGGATTCCGTATAACACCTCCGAGTCATCATCCGGATTTCGTTTCGAGCGGGGAAACGAAGAGGAGGGCCGGGACGAGACCCGACCCTCCTGGAAGGCCCGTGTGAACCGTGGAAGTTACGCCGAAATTTCGGAAGCGAACTCGTTTTCGGCAAGCGTGAGCGATTCGTCGACCTTGGCGATCAGATCGTCCACCTCGTCCTTCGTGATCACCAGGGGCGGCGCGAAATGCATCACGTCCCAGACACGGGTGAGGATGCCTCGGTCGGTAAGGTGCTGGCCCAGCACCTTCTTGAAATTGCTCTCCTTGGCGAATCTGGCGCGCGTTTCTTTGTTGCACACCAGGTCGACGCCCCAGACCATACCGACACCGCGCACTTGCCCGACAGATGGATGATGAGCCAGACCTTCGAGCTGCTCGCCGAGATAGGTGCCCATCTCGTTGCCCTTCTCGACCAGATTCTCCTCGTCGAAGATCTCCAGGTTGCGGATGGCCGCGGCACAGGCGACCGGATGGCCACCGAAGGTCAGCAGGTGGCCCATCGGGATCTGGTCTTTTTCCTTGAAGACCTCGAACACCCGATCCGAAACCACCGCCGCGGCAATCGGCGCATAACCGGACGAAAGCGCCTTGGCCATGGTCATGATGTCGCCCTGGATACCGAAGAGTTCCTGGGCGAACATCTTGCCGGTGCGACCGAACCCGTTGATGACCTCATCGCAAATCAGCAGCACACCATATTTGTCACAGGTTTCGCGCAGCATTTGCCAGTAGATCGGCGAGGGCACATGCACCCCAGCAGCCGTCGAGATCGGCTCGCCGATGACCGCGGCGACCGTCTCCGGTCCCTGGTAGATGATTTCCTGCTCCACGGCTCGCGCGGCCAGGATATCGGCCTGCTCGCCATCGACTCCGAAATCGGAGCGATAGCGGTCCGGATGCGGCACGTGGTACACGCCGTACATGTATGGACCGAAAAATTCCTCATTGCGGACCGACTGGGTGATGCTCATCGCGCCATAGGTCATGCCGTGATAGGAATTGCGGCGGCCGATGATCTTGTAGCGGCGCGGGAAACCGCGCATCGCCTGAACCTGCTTCGCGATCTTGATAGCCGATTCGACCGCTTCCGAGCCGCCCGAGCAGAAGAAGACGCGGTTGAGGTCGCCCGGGGTGCGCTCGGCGATCATATTGGCCAGCTGCACCTGTGGCACGGTCGTGAACGTCATCGCCGAGGCATATGCCAGGCGCCCCGCCTGCTCGGCCATGCGCGCGGCGATATCCTTGCGCCCGTGGCCCGCATTGACGACCCACAGTCCGGAGATTCCATCGAGATATCCGCGGCCGTGAATGTCGTAGATGGTGCTGGCCTCACCGCGATCGAAGACCTTGAATCCGTCTTTCTCGGCCACATTGGCCCACGGCAGACTGTGAATCCAAACGTGGTCGCGGGCGCTCTCTTCGAGATAAACCGGCGCGAAATCCTTCGCGGTCGAGATATGCTCGGCCGAGCTTCGGACAGCTTCTTTGACCATTGCTACGAACCTCCTGACAGATGCCTCGCCCGTGGCGGGGATAGACGCTGGTGGCTTCGAAAGGACTCCATAACATCCGCGCCACAGTCGTGCGTGGAGTATAGCGGAGGCGCTCGAATGCCCGTTCGTGCAATGCGGATGGCTTGCATTGACGATGGTGGCCGAAACTGCCATGCTGCCACCGATTTCGAATCGATTCAGGAGTGAATGTCGGATGATCGAACAGGAAAACCGGCATGGCGCGCACCGGACCGGTGAACCCGCAGGGGCTGGGGTGACGCTCACCTTCGAGGGAAACCCGATCCCGGCATTCGCGGGCGATACTGTGGCGACGGCGCTCCTGGCCGCGGGGCAGCGCATCTTCAAATTCACCGAGGTGGCCGGGGATGCGCGCGGCGGCTTCTGTTATTCCGGCCGGTGTTCCGATTGCATGTTGATCATCGACGGCCAGGCAAACCGGCGCGCATGTGTCACGCCGGTGCGAGATGGCATGGACGTGCGTATTCAGCACGGGCTGGGAGCAGCAGAGCCCGAGGCCGGATCGTGAGCGCCCCAGCCGTTGTCATTATCGGTGCGGGTCCTGCCGGTCTTTCGGCGGCCGTCACGGCGGCAAGCGCGGGCATGGCGGTCACGGTGGTCGATGAGCGAGGTCGTCCTGGGGGCCGGCTTCGCTACGATCGACCGGGGGTGCGGAGTCTGGATGACTATCTGAGCGAATGCAATCGGCTCGGTGTAACTATCAGATCGCGCACGGTCGCCTGGGGGCTCTTCCCCGGATGGCGCGTGCCGTTGGAAACGCCGGACGGCGCGGATGAGATCGAATGCGCCCGTGTGATTCTGGCTCCAGGGGCAGTCGACCGGGGACTGGCGTTCGATGGTAATACGCTGCCGGGTGTGATGACGGGTACTGCGCTCAGGCGGTTGATCGGTGAATTCGGGGTTCTTCCCGGCCAGCGGGTGCTGGTGCTGGGCGACGGCCAGGATGCCGCGATGACCGCCGATGCAGTGCGCCGGGCTGGTGGCCAGATCGTGGCGCTCGTGAGCGAATCGGATGCCCGCTCGATCGCCGCCCAGGGCGATGGCGGAGTCGAGCGGGTGGTCATCAAGGGGCGAGAGCATCCAGCGGACATCATCGCTCTCGCCGTTGGCCGGCAACCCGATCTGCAATTGGCGACCATGGCCGGACACGAGATGGTCTGGATGGCGCATAAGGGCGGGTGGTCGCCACATCATGCCGATGCCGAGCGTATTCCCGAGGGGCTGTACGTCGCCGGGGATGCGGCCGGGGCGGACACCATCGAAATCTGCGAGCTCGATGGCGAGCTCGCGGCGACAAGACTGGCCGCGAAATGCGGTCTTGCCAGCGAAGCAGCGGTTCGCGAGATCCTCGATCGGATCGCGCGACGACGACCCGAACGGATGGACTATCGTGGCACCGAGCGGCTCCACGCGCAGCCGTGGCCCGTGCCGATCGAGGTGAGCCGATGACGAACTACATCTGCCGTTGTGAAGACATCACCGTTGAGCGGGTCGAGCAGGTGATTGCCGAGGGCAAGAACACCCTCAATGATGTGAAACGGCATACCCGGGTTGGGATGGGGCGATGCCAGGGGGCGTTTTGCCTTTCCGAGGTTCGCCATCTGCTCGGAGAAGAGGATGCCGAACCGATCACGCTGCGTCCCCCGGTCCGCCAGATTCGCCTCGACACCTTGGCCAGCGCGGTGCCGCCATCGGATATCGATTAGAGGTCTTGGGTCTTGGGCCTTGGGTCTTGAGGCCTGGGAAAGCGAATGGGCCTGTTGAGAAGCGATGACGCCGAACATGCCGGACCGTCGATACTCTCCCAAGACTCAAGACTCAAGACTCAAGACTCAAGACTCAAGACTCAAGACTCAA
>JBIQLF010000108.1:1673-10321 GCA_044464585.1 Thermomicrobia bacterium | reverse complement strand
TTCAAGGTTGGGAGCGCCTCCGTATTAGGTCATGGATGCATCCTCGATCCGCTGACCGGCCCACCGTTTACGAAACTCTGAACCGCACCCTCAGGCGGCCGCGCCAGAACATGTGGAGCATCCCCAGATAGGTGACCGTCCAGGCAGCCAGCGCCACCCAGAAAAAGACACGGGGCAACGGCTGCAGGAATCCCAAATCCAGCGCGCGATCCATTTGCCAGGTGGCCGCCGCGTACATCCCGATCGGGAAGACCGCACTCCAGTCGAGCGGATCGTATCCGAGCGGGAACCGCTCGTAGCCATAGCGCCAGAGACCGAGCAATACCAGCATGGGAATCCACCAGGTTGCGGTCGCCCAGCAAAAGACGGTCAGCCCGTTCGAAAAGGGAAGCAATGCATCGAACAAGTGGGAGCGGGACGCATTCGCAACCAGCAGCGCCCCGGCCAGGGTGGAGATCGCCATCGCGCCCATATCGATCCAGTATGGCGGCGCCAGATCGCGCGGGGAGATGCGGAAGAAGAGATACCGGTAGAAGATCAGCGACATCAGCCAGATATAGAGCATGATTCCCCAGAGCCACATCGCCAGCGCCAGCAGATCGAGCTCCGGGCGATAGGCGGATTCGATCCGGGCGGACAAGAGCGAGCTGGAGACGGAAACCGCCTGGGTGGCGACGACAGCCAGCAGCCAGCTTCCGTCGATCCCGTGCTCGATGGCCGGTTTGTCGCGCCGCACCACGACCGCCAAAAAGAAGGTGTAGGTCAGTACGAACCACGAGAGCAGCGCCACCGCCCACAGGACCACCCCGGCGCGCACATTTTCTTTCAGGACCAGGAGCTGGCTGGCGATGATTCCGGACGCGGCCACCAGGGTGAAATATCCCGGTCCGGTCTGGTGCGCGAGGAGATCGCCGAGAAACCGGTGCGGATATTGCCATGCCTTCGCGCCATAGAGAATGAGCAGCACCGCGTATTGCGCGAGATTGAGCCAGAACAGTAGATTCGCGATACCGGAATGTCCGGCGAGCCAGGCCGCGAGCGAGACGATGCCGGTCGACATGACCAAGCCGAAAGAGGCAGGCGACATGCCCGCGAGCCAGGGGCTCGCCCATTCCGGCATGGTGGCTCGGCGACCCGCGTTCATCTCATTCCCGCGCTCTCTCCAGCCAGATCGGGTTCGACCACGCATGCCGGTCGTGCTGGTCGGTGAGGACGATGCGGAGATAGCGCATGCCCGGACGAATGGGGAAGCGCGCGCCGGTCAGCGGATCGCCATCGACGATTCCTTCCCATGTCTGGCCATCGGCGCTGCGTAGCCGTTGCCCGCGATAAGCCAGCGTGTGATGCCCGGCGGTGACCTGACCGCCATGGGGCGGATTACCGAGCGCCGTGATCGAGCGCACCGGGGTGGTGCGCACAGTCAGCGTTTCGCCATCGCAGTCGAGCTCCAGAATCCGGGGCCCGCAGGTGGAATAGAACCGGCCGGCGGCCAATGCCTCCAGCACCGCGTCTCGGGTGCGTTTGGCGGCGTGGACCTGCACCCATGCCCGAAAGGCATCGTATCCGGGGTAGTGGGTATCGTCGGTGGCGATCAGATTCAGCCGGTGGCCCATCGAAAGCCAGACATCGCTATGCGCGTCGTTGTGGCCGCGTCCCTGCTCCTGATGGGAACCGGCATTGAAGATTTCCACCCCCGCGCATGCGTCGATCCCCTCGACCTCGTCGGTATGCAGACCGCTCCAGACCGGATGCGCCAGATAGGGCAATCCTCCCCGTTCGCGCACCGCCAGCGCCGCCTCGCGCAAGGATGCGTTGCGATCGACCGGTACGGCTCCGGTCACGCCGATACCGAGCAGATGAAGCGGACCGCCCGATTTGGGCGCGGTGAGACTCAGCTCGGTACCGCCGATCATCAGCAGATCGTCCGCTCCATCGGGTTCATGCGTGAAACCATCGTGGTCGGTGATCGCCAGAACATCGTAGCCACCCCAAACGTGATACTGCCGTTGGATATGCGGGGCCAACCAGCCATCGGATTGGTTGGTGTGAACGTGAAATGCGCAGCGCAGCCATTCGCCGGGCTGCCCGTCGAATGGCGCGATGCCCCGAGCACCGGGAACTTCGGTCATCGAACCTGGTCCTCCTGCGGTTCCGGCGATTGCGGGCGAAATACCGGCTGCCGGGCATGCGTCGACGATCCGCTGGTGGCGCGATCCTTCGAAGGATCATTGGCAGTGCAAGCATACGCTTGACGTGCTCAGCAAACTTCCTGACAATGTTCGCATCCATTACGCGCTCGACGAACGCGGTAACGACATTGGAACATGGCGCGAATGGCGCGGACGAAGCTCGACGTGCAGAGAAAGGAGCCACTCAACTCGCTTAGGGTTCGAAGGGAACGCTGACGATCGGCGTTGCCACGGTTCATCGCAAGAGGGAGCACTATCAGGATGTCGAACGAACGAGATCTGCTTCGATTGCTCGCCAGCGTCGAGGGCAAATCGCTCTCCCGCCGCGAAATCATCAAACGCGGCTCGGCTATCGGTCTCGGCGCAACCGGCCTCATGGCCGCGCTGGGCACCGTCGGTGGCTCGCGGGCATTCCAGGCGCGCGCCTTGGCCGCCAGCCTGCAGGACGCCACCCCAGATGCTGGTGTCAGGGGCGGCAAGCTGACCGTCGCCATGGTCGGCGAACCTGCCACGCTGGACGAACATCAGAATACGACGGGCGTCACCCACGAACCATCGTCGGTGGTCTACGAAACACTGGTCGCCTATGACGAAACCTACCAACCGCAACCGATGCTGGCCGAGTCGCTGACCCCGTCCGAGGATGGGCTGACCTGGACGATCGCCCTGCGCCAGGGCGTGCCATTCCACAATGGCGAAGTGATGACATCGGCCGATGTCAAGGCATCGATAGACCGTTGGGGACAGATCGCCGGCGTTGGCAAGAAACTCTATGCCGTGGTCGACAGTGTCGATGCGACCGACGATCACACGGTAACCGTCACGCTGACCAAACCCTTCGGAACCCTGCCGATTGCGTTGTGCAACAACTCGCAGAGTTGTGCGATCTATCCGAAATCGGTAATCGATGCCGGCGGGCTGGATCCGATCGAAGCCGTGATCGGTACGGGACCATACAAGCTGACCGACCGCAAAGCCGACGCCTACATCCGCATGGAGCGGTTCGACGACTATGCCGCACTCGAAGGTGGCGCGCGCGGATATGGCGGCACCAAATATGCCTATGCCGATACGATCGAATTCCTGCCGGTGCCGGATATGGCCGCGCGGGTGGCCGGTCTGCAGGCGGGCGACTATCTGATGCATATGACCGGCGCGCTCAGCAACGACCAATACGACGTGGTCAATGGCTATCCCGGTCTGGCGACGGTCATCAACAATCCGACCGAATGGCCGGTGTTCTTCTGCAACTGGCAATCGGATCTCATGGGCAATCTGGCGTTGCGCCAGGCGGTCCAGGCCGCGCTCGACATGGAGCCGATGATGCAGTCGGCCTACGGGTCTGCTGATTTTTACAATCTCGATCCAGGGTTGATGATGAAGCAGACCGCCTGGTGGACCGATGCCGGTGGCGATCTGTACAACATGAAGAATCCGGAGCTGGCCAAGCAAAAACTGGAAGAAGCCGGGTATGACGGTACGCCACTGCGCTTCATGTCCACCCAGGAATATGGCTATATGTACGCCACGTCCACGGTGGCGGTCCAGCAGCTCGAAGCCGTTGGTCTGAAGATCGACCATCAGGTGATCGACTGGGCGACGGTGATCGAACGCCGCGCCAAGCCGGAAGAATGGGAGCTCTTCGTGACCGGTCACGGATTCGTGCCCGATCCGGGGCAGATCACCTATGTCGGTGGCGTGAATGTCTATCCCGGTTGGTGGAGCGATCCGGAGGCCATGGAGCTGTCCGATCAACTGCTGTCGCTGGCCACCTTCGACGAACGGAAACCCGTCTGGGATAAGATTCAGGCCCGAGCCTACGAAACGGTTCCGGCACTCAAGATCGGCGATGGCGCGACCATCACCTCGCATTCGGATACCGTGCACGGCAATATCAGCCAGTTCGAAGAAGGCTTTATCTACTGGAATCTTTGGATCCAGGAATAGCAGGCAGGCAGCACGCGGCAGGTAACGACCCGCGTGCTGCCTTTCTCATGATCGTGGCGGGGCGCCGCGTTCGTCTGCGCGGACCTGCAAGGATCGAAGAACGGAAATCACGAAAGGGAACGCATCGAGATGTCGCACGAACGAGACCTGTTTCGACTGCTCCGGGACGTCGAGGGCAAATCGCTCTCCCGTCGCGAGCTTGTCAGACGTGGCTCGGCCATCGGCCTCGGCGCAACCGGCCTCACGGCCGCGCTGGGCACCGTCGGTGGCTCGCGGGCATTCCAGGCGCGCGCCTTGGCCGCCAGCCTGCAGGACGCCACCCCAGATGCTGGTGTCAGGGGCGGCAAGCTGACCGTCGCCATCATCGGCGAGCCGCCAACGATGGACGAACATCGAACGACTGCCGACATTACGCTGGAGACCACCTCGCCGATCTACGAAACGTTGACAGCCTACGATGAGCAGTACCAGCCACAGCCGATGCTGGCCGAATCGATGACGTTGTCCGACGATGGTCTGACTTGGACCATCGAACTCCGTCAGGGCGTGCCCTTTCACAATGGCGAAGAGATGAAAGCCACCGACGTGAAAGCGTCGATGGATCGCTGGGGACAACTCTCGGGGGTCGGCAAGCGGTTATACGAAGCTGCCGACAGTGTCGATGCGACCGGCGATTACACCATTACTGTCAAGCTCAACAGACCGTTCGGTATCCTGCCAATTGCCCTGGCCAACAATCACCAGAATTGCTCGATCTATCCAAAATCGGTGATCAACGCCGGTTCCCTGGAACCAAATGAGGCCGTCATCGGCACTGGCCCGTATAAGCTGGCCGAGCGCAAGGCCGATGCCTACATCCGCCTGGAGCGGTTCGACGACTATGCGGCGATGGAAGGCGGGCCCAAGGGCTACGGTGGCACCAAATACGCTTGGGCCGATACGATCGAATTCCTGCCGGTGCCGGATATGGCGGCACGGGTGGCGGGTCTGCAGGCCGGCGACTATCTGATGCATATGTCGGGTGCGCTGAGCAATGACCAATACGATGTGCTCGATGGCTATCCTGGCTTGGCCACCGTGATCAACCCGCCGACCGTTTGGCCAGCGTTCTTCCTCAATTGGAAGTCTGAGGTGTTGTCCAATCCGCTCATCCGGGAGGCAATGCAGGCGGCCCTCGATATGGAGCCGATCATGCAATCGGCCTACGGATCGTCGGAGTTCTACACGCTCGATCCGAGCTTGATGACAAAACAGACCGCCTGGTGGACCGAGGCCGGCGGTGATCGGTACAACATGCATGATATCGATTTGGCAAAGCAGAAATTGCAGGAGGCCGGATATGACGGCACTCCGATCCGTTTCATGTCCAGCCAGGAATACGGCTATATGTATGCCACCTCGACGGTGGCGGTCCAGCAGTTGGAGGCCATTGGTCTCAAGATCGACCATCAGGTGATCGACTGGGCAACCATCGTCGAGCGGCGAGTCAAACCGGACGAGTGGGAGATGTTCGTGGCGGGGCATGCATTCGTCCCCGATCCGTCCCAAGTCAACGTGGTCGGGCAGATGAATATCTTTCCCGGCTGGTGGGATTCCCCCGACAGTCTGGAATTGGTCGACCAGTTGCTATCGCTCTCGTCCTTCGAGGATCGGATGCCGGTCTGGGAGCAGATTCAGACGAATGCCTATACCCAGATCCCCATTATCAAGATCGGCAATGGCGCGACCATTAGCTCCCGCTCGGACAAAATCGGTGGCTGGATAGATCAGTTCGAATCGGGTTTCATCTACTGGAACCTCTGGATCGAGCAGTAGCGGACCACGACCGGGTTTTCCCGGCGGCCCGGGGCGGGTGGAGCGCCAGATTGAATCGAGCACGACGGAACATCGTCGATACGTCCAGCACATGGTTCCGGACATTCGTAATCGGGGTCGATAGGCCCATCACTCGTTGGAGAAAAACCTGTGGGGGCCTATATACTCCGTCGCCTGATCATGCTGGCTCCGGTCATGCTGATCGTCGGCATCGTGGTTTTCCTGCTCGTCCATATCACGCCCGGTGATCCGGCTGCGATCATCCTGGGCGATCGTGCGACCGTCGAGCAAGTCGAACAACTGCGTGAGCAGATGGGGCTGAACGAGCCGCTGCTCGTGCAGTTCGCGCACTGGTTCGGTAATGCGCTGCGGCTCGATTTCGGCGACTCGATCTTTCTCGATATGTCGGTGACCGAAGCGCTGCGCGACCGAGCCCAACCCACGATTTTGCTGACTACCTATGCGCTCTTCTTCGAAATCCTGATCGGGGTGCCCGCCGGGGTGATTGCGGCGATCAAACGCAATTCGATCATCGACCGGGTGCTGATGGTCATGTCGATCGCCGGAGCGGCGATTCCCACCTTCTTCCTCGGGATCGTGCTGATTCTGATCTTCGCGGTGCGGTTGCGATGGGTGCCGAGTGGGGGCTATGTCCCGATTCAGGAGGATTGGCAACAGCACTTCAAAGTGATGATCCTGCCGGCCTTCACGCTCGGGTTTTCGGCGGCTGGATTGCTGGCGCGCCTGGTGCGCTCCTCGATGCTGGATGTCATGCGTGACGACTATATCCGCACAGCCATGGCCAAGGGGCTGAAATTCCGCAAGGTCGTCACCGGCCATGCGTTACGCAACGCCCTGATTCCGGCGGTGACCGTGATGGGATATTCGCTGGGAGCGCTGCTGGGCGGCGCGGTGGTGACCGAAACGGTCTTCACCATTCCCGGAATGGGACGGCTGGTGGTGCAAAGTATTTCCCGGCGGGATTATCCGCTCATCCAGGGAGCGGTCATGCTCACCGCCGCGATCTATGTGCTGGTCAATCTGCTCGTCGATGTCCTGTATGTCTATATCGACCCCCGGATCCGCTATGGCAATTGACACGCCGTTCGATTCGACACAGGATCTGGGCGCGATGGACAACACCATCGGCCAGAACGACGCGCGCCGTGAGCGCCGCTGGCTGACCGCGCTCACGAGCAACCGGTGGGCGCTGGTGGCGGGGATCGTCATCGTTCTGATGGTGCTGATGGCGATCTTCGCACCCTGGATTGCGCCGAAAGATCCCAAATACATCGATCCCTCGGTTCGCCTGCTC
This sequence comes from Thermomicrobia bacterium, assembly GCA_044464585.1. Taxonomy (GTDB): domain Bacteria; phylum Chloroflexota; class Chloroflexia; order Thermomicrobiales; family UBA6265; genus JAMLHN01. Next base: position 3,055 of record JBIQLF010000108.1, on the reverse strand, counting down.
GGCCCCGGCGAGGGACATCGCTTCGGCACCGACGATTTCGGGCGCGATGTGCTCAGCCGGGTGATCTACGGGGCGCGGGTATCGTTGCTCATCGGCGCGGGGGTGACCTTCTGCTCGGCGGTGATCGGCTCGGTGCTCGGGCTGGTCGCCGGCTATTACCCCCGGTTCGATACGCCGGTCATGCGCGTCATGGACGGCATGATGGCATTCCCCAGTATCCTGTTGGCAATCGCGATCATGGCCAGTCTGGGACCGAGCACGCGCAATGTGTTCATTGCGTTGACGGTGGTCTATGTTCCGACGATCGCGCGTCTGGTGCGCGGGTCGACGCTGGTGCTCAAACAGCAGCCGTTCGTGGAATCGGCTCGTTGTGTGGGGATGCGGGACCATTCGATTCTTGGGAAATATGTCTTCCCCAATGCGCTCTCGCCGCTGATCGTGCAATGCACCTTCGTCCTGGCGTTCGCGATCATCTCCGAAGCGTCGCTGTCGTTCTTGGGAGCGGGTGTGCCACCGGATGTTCCCTCGTGGGGGAATATGCTGCGCGACGGCCAGAAACTGATCCAGCGGGCGTGGTGGATGGCGGTCTTTCCGGGGATCTTCCTGGTGATCACCGTGCTGGCGTTCAATATCCTGGGCGACGGCTTGCGGGACGCGCTCGATCCGCGAGCGCGGGAGCGGTAGAGCGAAACGGGCAACGGCCAAAAGGCAATCCTGAGGAGAGACCGGCGGGAGACTCCTGTGGGGTTCCCTGGTGTTGGCGTCCCACTCCAGACGATCCCCAAATGTCACCCCATCGGGCGCTCCGGAGGACAATCGAAGCAGGAGGAAGAACCCTATGGCTACACTCGATGCCTTGGCGCGGCAGCAAGTCAGCACAGTATTGAAAACCGGTAATGCCCATATGTCGTTCGAGGAGGCCGTCGCCGACTTCCCGGAAGACAAGATCAATGCCCGGCCGCCGCATGTCGAATACACCTTCTGGCATCTGATCGAGCACCTGCGCCTCAGCCAGCGGGATATGCTCGATTATCTGACCAAAACGGACTATCACGAAATGGAATGGCCGCAGGAGTATTGGCCGGCTCGTGATGCGGTCACCGACAAAGCGGGCTGGAGTGCGAGCGTCGCCGGTTTTCTGAACGACCGCGACGCATTGGCTGCGATTGCCGAAGACCCCGCCACCGACTTGACCGCCGCGGTTCCCAAGAATCCCGAACACACCATCCTGCGCGGTCTGCTCATCATCGCCGACCACAACGCCTATCACATCGGCGAGCTGGGTATCCTGCGGCAGGTCGACGATGCGTGGGCGAGGTAGCAGGCAGCTATCCGCGACCAGCCCGCAGCGGCCCCGCGATAGGGTGGGTTCTGATACGAAA
>JBIQLF010000108.1:0-1573 GCA_044464585.1 Thermomicrobia bacterium | reverse complement strand
GAGCGCTTGCCCCAACCGAGCGCGAACCCGTCGAAGGTGACGAGCACCCAGCCAGGCTCACCCGGTTTGGCGAGGGGTTCTCCGGAGAGATAGCGGGCGGCTTCTTCGAAATCGAGATCTTCCACGAGCGCGCAGTCGCCCGGGTGCAGGGAGAGCGCGAGCGCATGCGATGGTGTGAACCGTCCGGGCGCAACGGTTCCCAGCCAAAGCCCCGGGCGCACCATGGGCAGATCGCCGATGAGAAAGCCATATTCCGGGAGCAGAAACAACCGGTCCTGCTGTTGCATGGGGCGACCGTAATACGCAAATCGCGGGGCAAATTCGTCCAGAAACCGCTCGAATGCGTCTTCCGCCGCCTTGGTGATGCGGAAATCCGGAGAACCGGTGAGCCCTTCTCCCGCATCCGCCTCATCGTGTAGGCCGCGGCGCAACCGGGCAATGGTATGTCCATCTCCCTCGATGCGATGCGGCCAGAGCCGCGCCATTCCGGAGAGATCGTGCGCGGTGTTTGCCCAATCGGAGCGGCCGGGCGTCGCTCTGGGGATCTCCAGTCGATCCAGGGTCCACGACGGATGCGAATCGAGAAAGGCGGCAACGACCTGCTCGTTTTCTTCTGGGGCAAAGGTGCAGGTGCTGTAGACCAGCGTGTCGCCCGGATGTACCAACCGGGCCGCCGCGTCGAGCAGCGCGCGCTGCCGCCGGGCCGACCCTTCGACATGCGCGGGCGACCATTCGCCCCGCGCCTCCGGTGAACGACGGAAGAGCCCTTCTCCCGAACAGGGAGCATCGACCAGTACCTGACCGAATTCGCTTCCCTGCAAGGTCGCAATCCGGCTGATGTCCAGATTGGTGATGACCGCCATCGTGCATCCCCAGCGTTCCAGATTCTCGCCGAGCGCTTTGACGCGGCTGCCGACCACCTCATTGGCGACCAGCACACCCGTCTCGCGGAGCCGGTTGTGGATTTGGGTCGTTTTGCCGCCGGGAGACGCGCACGTATCGATCACCCATTCGGTGGTTTCGAACATCATCTGCTCGACCGGGGCCATTGCCGATGGTTCCTGCAGATAGTAGAGACCGGCCGCGTGCCAGGGATGCTTGCCCGCGGGCGCATCTCCGGGCAGATAAAAACCAGTCGGGCACCAGGGCACCGGTTCGAGCGGCCAGGGAGACCGTTTGCGAAATGCCTCGGGGCTGATCTTGGCGGTGTTGACTCGCAGGCCGGGCCGCGCGGGCCGGTCGTAGGATGCGAAGAATGCCGCTGCCTCGTCACCGAGCAGCGCGGTCATCCGGTCGACATAGGCGGCGGGCAGCGGCGGAATAGCCATCGGGCGCGCTACCCTTCGAGAATCTCGATCAACTGATCTTCGACTTCGCGATCGTTGGGGAAGCGACCGGTCGTCTTGCGCGAAAAGAGAAGCCGATCATCGAGCCAGACATCGAAGACTTCCCGGTCGCCCGGCACGATCGCCACCCCGCCCGGCAGAAAATCGCCGAATTCTTCCATCACATCACCCGCCAGCTTGTTGGCTCGCCGGGTATACCCGCATTCGAAACAGAAATCGATCCGCAC
>JBIQLF010000107.1:0-10423 GCA_044464585.1 Thermomicrobia bacterium | reverse complement strand
TCCCCCGCATAGTGGCAGGCGGCCAGGTGTCCGGGTTCGATTTCGCGGAGAAGCGGTTCTTCGGCGGCGCAACGGTCGGTGGCATAGCGGCAGCGGGTGCGGAAGCGGCAACCGCTGGGCGGGTTGACCGGGCTGGGCGGGTCGCCGGTGAGGATGATGCGTTCGCGGCGCGCGCGCGGATTCGGCACAGGCGCCGCGGCCATCAGGGCCTGGGTGTAGGGATGGAGCGGATTGGCGAAGATGCGTTCGGTGGGCGCTTGCTCGACGATCTTGCCGAGGTACATGACCGCGACGGTGTCCGAGATACTGCGGACGACGCCCAGTTGATGGCTGATGAAGAGATAGGCCAGTCCCTGTTCCTCACGCAGCCGGGCAAGGAGCTGCAGGATTTGCGCCTGCACCGAAACATCGAGCGCGGAAACGGCTTCGTCGGCCACGATGATCTCCGGGTCGACGGCGAGGGCGCGCGCGATGCCGATACGTTGGCGTTGACCGCCGGAGAGCTCGTTGGCATAGCGATTGCGGAAGCGGTCGTTGAGGCCGACCGTTTCCAGCAGCTCGCGCACCCGGTTCGAACGGTCCGATTTGGGTACGATCTTGTGGAATGCGAGGGCTTCCTCGATGGTTTGGCCAACGGTCATCCGGGGATTGAGCGAGGAGTTGGGGTCCTGGAAGACGATCTGCAATTGCTTGCGGCGTTCGCGCATTTCGCTGGCATTGGCCGGGTCGATGGTGCGACCGCGAAAGCGGACGGTTCCGGCGGTGGGGTTTTGCAGATAGAGAATGCAGCGGCCGGTGGTCGATTTGCCGCAACCGCTTTCGCCGACCAATGCCAGGGTTTCGCCATCGCGGATGGTGAGATCGACCCCATCGACCGCGCGGATCACCTGAGCCGGTTTTTTGCGTATTCGGTCGAACACCCCGCCCCGCAATGGAAAATGCTTGACGAGTCCTTCGACCTGGAGGAGCGGGGGAGCAGAAACAGTCATCGGGTCACCATCGCGGATTCTTCAGCGGCGTTCTTGCGATAGTCGCCGGCGAAGTGACAGAGCGCGCTATGGCCGGGCGCGATCTCGATATCCGGCGGCGGGGTCGTGATGCAAATCTCGCGGCGATAGCGGCAGCGAGGCGCGAACCGGCACCCGTACGGCAGATGCGCCAGATCGGGTGGCGAACCCGGAATCGGGCGGAAGGGCGCGCCGTCATTGGCCGCATTCGGGATGGCTTCCAACAGACCGTTGGTGTAGGGATGACCGGGCGCATCGAAGAGCGGGTCGATCGTGGCTTCCTCGACGATGCGGCCGGCGTACATCACCGCGACCTTGTCGCACATCTCGGCGACGACACCGAGGTCGTGGGTGATGAGCAGGATGCTCATGCCGAACTCCTGTTGGAGATTGCGGAGGAGATCGAGAATTTGCGCCTGGATAGTGACATCGAGGGCGGTGGTGGGCTCGTCGGCGATGAGCAGCTTCGGACGAGACGAGAGCGCCATCGAGATCATGACGCGCTGGCGCAAACCGCCGGAAAGCTCGTGCGGATAGGCGGAGAATCGGTCTGCGGCGTTGGGAATCCCAACCGTCCGAAAGAGCTCGATGGTGCGGGCTTTGGCTTCCGACCGGCTGGCGCCCTGATGCACGCGGATGGCTTCGGCCACCTGTTCGCCGGCGGTATAGACCGGATTCAGGAAGGTCATGGGATCCTGGAAGATCATTGCGATCTGGCCGCCGCGCATCGCCTGCATCTCGCGCTCCGAAAGCGCCAGCAGATCGTTTCCCTCGAAGAGAATGCGACCACCGGCATAGCGCCCTGGCGGAGTGGGCACGAGACGCATGATGGCGCGCGCCGTCACGCTCTTGCCGGAACCGGACTCGCCCACCAGCCCGAGCGTCTGGCCGGGCTCGATGGTGAGATCGACGCCGTCGACGGCGTGCACCGCTCCGCCCCGGGTCGCGAACTCGACGCGCAGCTCTTCGATTTGGAGGATGGGTGTCGTTTGCATCAGCGGCTTCCCTGGCGCGGATCGAGCACATCGCGCAAGCCGTCACCGAGCAGGTTGAACCCCAAGACCGCGATCAGGATGGCGACGCCCGCGCTCACCGCCACATGCGGCGAGGTCAACAAGACCGCACGGCCCTCGCTCAGCATGGTTCCCCAATCGGGTGTCGGCGGTTGGACGCCCAACCCGAGAAACGAGAGGGCGGCGATATCGAGCATGGCGAAGGCAAGATCGAGACTCATGACAACGATGACCGGAGAAAGCGTATTGGGCAGGATATGACGAAAGACGATGCGTCGTTGCGGGTAACCCATAGCGCGGGCGGCTTCGGTATAGACCATTTCCTTTTGCACCAGCGTCACGCTGCGAACGACACGCGCCGCGAACGGGATATACAGGATACCCAACGAAACGACGACATTGCGCAAGGACGGTCCAAATGCGGCGACCACGGCAAAGGCAAGCAACAAGGGCGGAAAAGCCAGCATCAAATCGAAGAATCGCATGATGGCCGCATCGATCCGGCCACCCTTGTACGCCGCCCAGATTCCGAGCGGCACCCCGATCAGCTCCGAGATGAGCACGACTCCCAAGGCGCCGCCGATGGCCACGCGGGCGCCGTAGATCAGGCGGCTCAACACATCACGTCCGTTCTTGTCGGTTCCGAGGAGATAGTTCCGGTCCGGCGCCACCAAACTCGCCGACAAGTTCCCTTCGAGCGGATCGCGTGGGGCGATCACTGGCGCAAAGAGCGCCAGCAGGATGAGCGAGATGACGATGATCGCCCCCACCATCGCCTTCGTATTCCGGCGGAATCGCCAGATGAGCATGGACGAGGGCGAATGGGGTGTTTTGTCACTCGGGAGCGACTGGATTGCGGCGGCGTCGATTTCCAAGTCCGGTTCCTAGTAGCGGATACGCGGATCGATGACCGCGTACAAGATATCGACGACCAGATTGACGAGTATGAAGATAGCGGCGATGAAGATGGTGGCTCCCTGCACGATCGGATAGTCGCGGACCTGCACGGCTTGCACGATCAGCGAACCGAATCCGCCGATGCCGAAGGTGAATTCGATCAGGACCGTTCCGACCACGAGCGCGCCGAACTGCAAACCGGCGACGGTGACGATCGGGATCATGGCATTGCGGAAGGCATGCTTCATGACGACCGAGCGCGTCGAGAGTCCTTTCGAGCGGGCGGTTTCGATGTAGTCCTGGGAGAGCGCTTCGATCATGGCTGAGCGGGTCAGGCGGGTGGTGATGCAGGCGAGGGAAAACCCGAGCGCCAGCGACGGCAGGGTCAGATGTCTGACCGTATCCCAGCCGCCGTCTCCCTCGCCGAGCGCGGGGAGCCAGTTCAGCTTGTACGAAAAGAGCAGGATGAGAATGATCCCGGTGAAATAGACGGGCGACGATGCGCCAATAAGCGAAAACAGGGTGGCGCTGAAATCGATCCAGGTGTTCTTGCGGAGTGCGGAAACGATACCGAGCGGAATCGAGATCACTATCGAGATGAGGAAACTGGCGAGCACCAGTTGCGCCGTGATATTCAACCGTTCCGCGATCAGGGTGCTGACCTCGGCCCGCTGGCGAAACGAGCGCCCGAGATCGCCTTGGGCCAGATCTTTCACCCAGTAGCCGTATTGCACCAGCACCGGTTTGTCGAGCCGGTACTGGACGCGGATATTCTGCAGGTTCTCTTCGGTGATGCGTTGATTGCCGACGATGATCTTGGCCGGGTCGCCCGGAACGAAGCGCAGCATGAGAAACACCGCCGATGCGATCAGAAACATCAGCGGGATCATCGTGAGCAATCGGGTGACGATCAGTCGCGCCATGCGGAGGGTGTATCACACACGAGGGACGAACCGCCAGAACTGGCGGTTCGTCCCCACGCGGTCGAATCGAAGGTTATTCCCCAGCCGGAACCACATCGCGGCCAAAGGAATCCCAATACCAGAGCGGGCCCATCTCATAGCCGGTGAAGGCATTGGACATCGGATAGAACCACTTGAAGTGGTCGAGGAAGATCACCGGTGCGTCTTCGGCGATCAGCTTCTGCGCCTGGATCAGGAGATCCATGCGGGCATCGTTATCGACCTCGGCTTCCGACTGCTTGAAGAGCTCGTCCACCTCCGGGTTGCTGTAGTACGAGTGGTTATTCTGGGGTGGGACATTCCAACTGGCGAAGAGCGGGATCACACTGCCGGCGGCATCGGGAAAATCCGACGACCAGGTGGTGTGCATGATCCCTTCATAATCACCCGCCTGCTGCAGGGTGATGAGGTCGGCGTAGTTGTATTGAACGATGTTCATCTCGATATTGAGCTCTTTGAGTGAGTTCTGGATGGCCACGGCGATGGGAATCCAGACATCGTTGGGAGCCACCACGTGGTAGTCGAACGAGAAGCCATCCGGCTGGCTCGATTCGGCCAGCAGCGCCTTGGCTGCTTCGATATCGTATGGCATCGGCTCGAGCTGATCTTCGGCGCTTCCCGGCATGTTCGAGGGAACGCTCGACTGGTGCGCCAATACCCCGGTTTCCTTGACGATCGCGTTCTTGATATCGTCATACGGGACCGCCATGGCGACCGCCTTGCGCACCTTGACATCATCGAACGGCGGTTTGTCGCAACGGAAGGCCGCGTAGCTGATGGAATAGCCCACCACTTCGATCCAATTGATGTTCGGGAAGTTCTTGACCGTTTCGAGCTGATCGGGCGGAACGGCGGTGAACGACTGGATTTCGTCGTTCTTGATCGCAGTCACTCGCGTAATGCCTTCCGGCACGATCTTGTAGATGAATTTGTCCAGCGCGGGTTTGCCGTCGATCCAGTAGTTCTCGAATTTCTCGAGGACGATTTCGGAACCGGCCGACCATTTCACGAATTTGAACGGCCCGGTGCCGATCGGGTTGCGCAGGAAGTCGATCCCGAATTCTTCGATGGCCGATTTCGGCACGACATGGCCGGCCGTCGTCATCATCACGAACTGGAAGAGCGCGCTCGGTTCGGCGAGGGTGATGGTGAGTGTGGAGTCATCCGTCGCTTCGATGGTGTCGACTGGGTCGTAGAACCAGGCCATGGGGCTGGCAACCTCAGGATCGCGCACTCGCTCGATCGAGGCGATGACGTCATCGATCGTCATTTCCTCGCCATTGTGGAACTGGATGCCTTTCTTGATTTTGTAGACGTAGGTGAGCGCATCGGGGTGTTCATAGCTTTCGGCCAGCCAAGGCTCCATCGAGCCGTCGGGCAGCACGCGCATCAGTCCTTCGCTGATATTGGTGACGACCGGGTTGGCGGTGAAGTCATAGGCCAGCGCTGGTTCCAGACCGCGCACCTCGCCTTCGAGGGCGAAGGTGAAGCTCTTGCCATCCTGGGCAAGCACGCTGAGCCCGGGCACGAACGGCACCGCGCCCCCGGCGACCGCGCCGGCCGCCATGGCGGCTCCACCGAGCTTCATCAGATCGCGACGTGAAAACGCTTGCTGGCGCAACGATGCGAAATACGCGCTCATCTGCTGATCATATTCACGACCGGTCAGGCGCTTCGGTGCGCTCGACATGTTGCTCACTCCTTGGTTGTGGACGATTCCAAACGATTGCCCGGGTCCAGACGACTCGGGCATCCTCAGCTCATTGGCATTGCTGGGAGATGGTACCCCATCCGAGGCGCAGCCTGGCGGGTGCGGTCGCTTTTTGGAAACGGATTTCAGCATTTCTTCATTTAGAAATGATCCTGGTTGGCGTGAAGCCACTCGCGAAATCGGGCCGGGTCGGAGAGATTCGCCATGCGACACCCGCGCTCCAGCTTTGCCGCGGCTCAGCGGTTTCCCTGGCGTGGGTCGAGCACATCGCTCAATCCATCGCCGAGCAGATTGAATCCCAAGACCGCAATGAGAATCATGAAACCGGCGGCCAGCGAGAGATGGGGGGAGGTCAGGAGCACCCCTTGCCCCTCGGAGAGCATGGCGCCCCAATCGGGGGTGGGCGGTTGGACCCCTAAACCGAGAAACGAGAGCGCGGCCAGATCGAGCATGGCATAGGCGAGATCGAGCGTGGAAACGACGATCACCGGTCCGAGGCAATTGGGCAGGATATGGCGAAAGATGATGCGCCGCTTCGGATAGCCCATGGCTTTGGCGGCTTCGCTATACGTCATTTCGCGCTGCACCAGGGTGACCCCGCGCACGACACGAGCGATGAAGGGCACGTAGAGCACTCCGAGTGAGATCACCACATTCTCGAGCGATGGTCCGAATGCCGCCACGATTGCCAGCGAGAGCAACAGCGGCGGGAATGCGAGCATGACATCGAGAATCCGGCTGACGATCGTATCGAACCAACCGCCTCGATAGCCAGCGACGACCCCGATCGGCACTCCGACCAATTCCGAAATCAACACCACCGCGAAGGCGCCGCCGAGCGCGGTCCGGCTTCCCCAGATGAGGCGGCTGAGCACATCGCGGCCGTTGCGATCGGCGCCAAGAAGAAAATCGCCACCGGGCGGAGCGAGCGTCGCGCTGAGATCTCCATGCAAGGGGTCGCGCGGGGCCAGCCAGGGAGCAAAGACCATGACCAGAAACAGCAGGCCCACGATGATCGCGCCGGCGACCGCTTTGTGGTTTCGCCGGAAACGCCAAAAGAGCATATTCCAGGACGAATGCGAATCGACGAGCGGTTCGAGCTCGGGACTCAGCTCGGTGGCAATTGCGGACATCAGTATTCCACCCGCGGGTCGATGAGGGCATAGAGGATATCGACCGTGAGATTCAAGATGATGAAGGCGATCGCGATGAAGACCGTGGCGCCCTGGACGACCGGATAATCGCGCCGTTGCACCGAATCGACCAGCAACGATCCGAGACCGCCGAGTCCGAAGGTGTATTCCACCAGCACGGTGCCCGCCAGTAGGAACCCGAATTGCAAACCAGCAACCGTGACGATCGGCACCAGCGCGTTGCGCAGCGCATGTTTCAGGACGATCGAACGAGGCGAGAGACCCTTGGCGCGCGCGGTGACCATATAGTCCTGGGAGAGGGCTTCGATCATGCCGTTGCGGGTGATGCGGGTGGTGATCGCCGCGAGGGAGAGTCCGAGCGCGATGGATGGCAGGGTGAGGTGCTGCAGGGTATCCAACCCGCCATCGCCCTGACCGAGCGCGGGCATCGCATCGAGTTTGTAGGCAAAGATCAGGATCAACAGAATCGAGGTGAAGAAGACGGGTGACGATGCCCCGAGCAGGCTGAAGAACGAGGCGCCGATATCGATCCAGGAGTTGCGCCTGAGGGCGGAGACGACCCCCAGCGGGATCGAGATGATCATCGAAATCAGAAAGCTGAATACCGCCAGTTTCAGGGTGATCGGCAGCCGGGCAAGGACGAGATCGCGCACCGGCGCTCGCTGCCGGAAGGAATCGCCCAAACTGCCATGCGCCAGGTCGTTCAACCAATAGCCATATTGCACCAATATCGGTTTATCGAGCCGATATTGGTGGCGGATGCTTTCGACATTCTGGGGGCTGATTCGTTGCCCGCCGACCATGATGCGGACGGGGTCGCCAGGGACGAACCGGACCAGAAAGAAGACGATCGAGGTGGCGACCAGCATCAGGGGGATCAGCGTGGCCAGTCGACCCAGGATCAAGCGTGTCATACGGAGTCTCGTTCAGCTCGTTCAGGAATGAAACGAGCGCCCGAAACGCTCACGTATTCGGGCGCTCGCCGGTTTCCGGGTTGTTCGCCTAGGCGCGCGTCAGATCGCGTAAGAATGCGTCCCAATAGAAGAGCGGGTGCATGACATACCCGGTCAGCGTCGTGTCCTTGGCCATGAACCATTTATTGTGATCGAGCCAAATGACCGGCATATCGGCGGCGATCAGCTTTTGCGCGTCGATCAACATCTGGGTGCGCTTGGTTTCGTCGGTCTCGGCTTCCGCGCCGTTCAACAACTCGTCCACCTCGGGGTTGCTGTAATAGGACTGGTTGTTCTGCGGGGGCACATTGGCCGAGAGGAAGAGCGGCAGCAGCATACCGTTGGCATCGGGGAAGTCGGCTCCCCATTCGTGGAAGGCCATGCCCTCGTAATCACCCGTCTGGAAGGCAGTGATGCGATCGGCCTGGGGCACCTGCTGGATTTCGACCTTCACCCCGATTTCCTGCAACATCTGTTGAATGGCTTGTGCTTCCGCGACGCGCAGCGTGCTTTCCGAATCGACCAGCAGTTTGGTGTCGAAGCCGTCCGGCATGGTGGATGCCGCGAGGGCCGCCTTGGCGCCTTCGACATCGAAGGGGACCGGTTGCAGTTCACTGGCAGCCGAGCCGGGCATGGTCGGCGGAACGGTCGTGGAATTGGCCTGGACCGCCGCGTCTTTGTAGAGATTGTGCAGGATCGACGGAACGTCGATTGCCTTGCTGACGGCTTCCCGGACCTTTGGGTCGGTGAACGGTTCCTGATCGTTGCGCATGACGACCATTTCGGCGGTGTAGCCGACGACTTCGAGCAACTCGACCTTGTCGATACCGCGAACGACATCGAGCTGGTCGGGCGGAATATCCCGCACCATCTGCAATTCGCCCGTGCTCAGCCCGGCAGAGCGGGTGGTCGGATCGGTAATGATCTTGAACACCGCCGTCTGGAAATAGGGTTTGCCATCCTGCCAGTAGGCATCGTGTTTTTTCAGGGTGATCTGGCTCCCGGCATCCCAGGAATCGAATGCGTACGGTCCGGTGCCGATCGGGCTCTGGGTGGGAGTGTCCGGGGTCGAATCGATCAGGCTCTTGGGCATGACGTGCATGGCGGTCGTCGATGAGACGAATTTGAAGGTGCCCGACGGCTCCGTGAGTTTGATGGTGATCTGCATATCGCCGGTGGCTTCGATCGATTCGCAGGGGTCATACATCCAGGCCATTGGCGAGGCGATGCTTTCGTTGCGCACGCGGTCGATGGACGCAAGCACATCGGCGGCGGTCATATCGCTGCCATCGTGGAATTTCACGCCGGAACGTAGGTTGTAGATGTAGGTAAGCGCGTCCGGCTGATCGAACGATTCGGCGAGCAGGGGTTGGAGGGCGCCAGTTGGGTCGACCATCATCGGCCCCTCGGTGATATTGCAGATGACCACGTTGGCGGTGAAGTCGTAGCCCAGGGCCGGTTCGACAGCGCGTGGATCGGATTCGAGTCCGAAGGTGAGGGTTTCGTCATTTTGGGCCAGGATTCCGAGTCCCGGAATGACCGATGGCGTGGCGGCCAGCATGGCGCTGGCGCCCGCGATGCCGGCGCCAGCCTTCAGCAGACCGCGACGGGAGAGGGTTTGCCGGTGCAGCGCATCGAACCAGGCGTACATTCTGCGGTCGTATGCGTGCCCGGAGAGTCGCGTTTTCTCGTTCGACATCTTGGTTGGACTCCTTTCGACTGGGTTCGAATGGTCGAGATCCGTGCTGGTGTGGGTTCGATCACTCGGCATGGTACTGCACGGTCGTGTGATTTCGGAATCGGCTATGCGGAGCGGCGACCGATCGTGTCATGTTCCTTGTTGTTGTTTGGCTGCCAGGTCTTTCGCCATGCGATAGCAGACCGCGAGCGAATAGAGGGGACCGAGCAGCGCCAGCGCCAACGCCGCGATCATGATCATCTGCTGGCGATGTTCGGTTTGCGCGACGATCAACCCCAACGCCCCCAGCACGATCAACACCAATCCGGTCACGATGAAATGTTTGCCGGATCGTTCATTGACCGGATACCAGACCGCTGGATCGTCGAGTGTCAGGCGAATGCGAAATCCGTAGATGCTGTTCGGGCGGACCATGCGCCGGTACATCGGAAAACCGAGTGCGACGAAGGTCGCACCGACTCCAAACGACAACAACGTTCCGACCCATGCCTCCATCGGCTCCGCATTCCTCCCGCCCGGCGATAGAATCGCGTTCATGCGCTATCGATAGAAAAGGAGTGTGCCATGGCGAAGGTGAAGAAGATCGACCATGTGGCGATCGCGGTGAAGAGCATCGAGGAATCGCGACCGTGGTTCGAGCAGGTGTACGGCGCGACGTATCTCGGGCAAAAAGAAAATGTCGAGCTGGAATACATCGTCGCCTATTTTCTGATGGGCGAGAGTTTGATCACCATGCTGGAAGGCACCACACCCGAGAGCTTCGTCACCCAGCATATCGAGAAACGGGGCGAGGGGATCCAGCATGTCGGAGTCGAGGTGGACGATTTCGATGCGTTCATCGCCAACGCCAAGGAGCTCGGCGCCCGGGTTTCGGCGGAACGGGAGCTCGATGGCATCCGCAAGGAGGCGCTGATTTCGCCCAAGAGCGCGTTCGGCATCATTCTGCAACCGATCGAATGGCTGGGCGCTCTGAAAGACGAACCGCATCACGAGCGGATCATCAAGGCGGGCGGACTGTAAGCGGGTC
>JBIQLF010000106.1:0-10488 GCA_044464585.1 Thermomicrobia bacterium | reverse complement strand
CGTTTACTGCGTGGACTACCGGGGTATCTAATCCCGTTCGCTCCCCACGCCTTCGCGCCTCAGCGTCAGGTCCGGCCCAGTTGGCCGCCTTCGCCACGGGTGTTCCTCCCGATCTCTACGCATTTCACCACTACACCGGGAATTCCACCAACCCCTGCCGACCTCAAGCCCGCCAGTCCCCGACGACCCTCCCCGGTTGAGCCGGGGGCTTTCACGTCAGGCTTGACGAGCCGCCTGCGCGCGCTTTACGCCCAGTAACTCCGGACAACGCTCGGCCCCTACGTATTACCGCGGCTGCTGGCACGTAGTTAGCCGGGCCTTCTTCCTCGGGTACCGTCACTGCTTCGTCCCCAAGAAAAGGGGTTTACACCCCGAAAGGCGTCATCCCCCACGCGGCGTTGCTCCGTCAGGCTTGCGCCCATTGCGGAAAACTCCTTGCTGCTGCCTCCCGTAGGAGTGGGGGCCGTGTCTCAGTCCCCCTGTGGCTGGCCGTCCTCTCAGACCAGCTACCGATCACCGCCTTGGTAGGCCGTTACCCCACCAACCAGCTAATCGGACGCAGGCCCCTCCACCGGCGAGACCCCGAAGGATCCCTTTCCTGACCAAAGCTACCCTCTGGCCAATTCATGCGGAATTACCCCGCGTTTCCGCGGGCTACCCCCCACCGGTGGGCAGGTTCCCCACGTGTTCCTCACCCGTCCGCCACGGTGTCTCCCGAAGGAGCCCCGTTCGACTTGCATGCATTAGGCACGCCGCCAGCGTTAATCCTGAGCCAGGATCAAACTCTCCACCAAAATTCTTCGCCTGCCCGGGGCAATCCCCAGCGCAGGACTTTATCTGCATCTCCGTGCGCGTCATCGCACTTGATTCTGCACGAGGCGCCCACGCTCCAACTCCGCGCCAGAACGGCGCGGGCGGCGTGGACACGTCGGTCCTCCATCTTCGGCCGCCCAACTCGACCGCACCCATCCGCGCCCCAGTCTCCTGGCGCGCTCCGGCTCCGGCCTCGGCAACCAACCTGTCAAGGTGCTCGTTTTCGCTTCACACGAAAACGCAACCCTCATCTGAGGGCCGCTCAATCTACCATGTATCCGAAACGGATGTCAAGGATCGATTCTGAGCAATTCCTCGGCCATCGAATGACCTCAGAGTCATACGAAACGGGCGCCGCTTGGGCACCCGTCGCGCAAGAACTGAATTCTACCACACATCCCCGGGCAATGCTAGTCGCCCGCTTCGGGCGTCGCATCTCCGGTTCCGACCAGAATGGTGTTCTCCGAAGCGGAATAGCTTCCCACCAAATCGCCATCGCCGATGACCTTGCCGCTCTTGTCGGTAATGGTCCGATGAATGGTGGCCGTGAAGCCTTCCTGGGCGTATTCGACCTGGAGTTTCGTTCCTGATGCGAGCTCGGGAGTATCCGTGTAGCGAGTGCCGGTGTCCGGTTTGATGACATCGCTGATCGTGGGTTGACTGACATCGACCGTCCAGCCCGGGTCGGTGCCCAGAATGCGCGCCGTCAGCACCGACCCGTCGTCATACACCTGCACCGCGATCCAGTTTCCGGTGGTATTGGTGAATTTGAGATCGAGTGTGCCGAACACGTCGTCGATATTCACCATGGCGTCGAGCCCCTTCATTCCTCTGGGCGGCTCGCCGTAGGTCTGGATCCAATAGGGGTGGCTATATCGTTCGTCGATCTGGAGTCCCGACCAGAAGGCCGCCTGGAAGATCGTGGTCGAAACCTGGCAGATACCGCCGCCGATCACGGGCGCCGTCGTCACGCCCCCCGCGCCGTCTTCGACGATGCCGAACCCGGTGACGAACCCCTGATCTTTGGTGACGCCACCGATGAATTCCGCATACGAGAACTGCGCGCCCGGGGCGATCAGCCATCCGTTTTGGAGGTCGGCAGCCACTTCGACGTTATTCCGCCGGGCGTCGCTGGAATCGCCATAGTAGGTCGACGATTCCGCGAGGACATCGCCGAGATAGATTTGGCTGATGACCGGCATCGAGAGGGTGGGTTCGGTGGTTTTCACGGTCAGCTTGGCGGTGCCGGTTCCTTTGGTTGCTGCATCGACGATCGCCGCGAGGGAGGCATCGACATCGACCTCGCGCCCGTTTTCGCCCTTTTGACCGGGAATGATCTTGCCATCGACCAACCGAAGCCGCGGTTCTTTGACAGGAACGGTGATGTTCTTGAAGGTCTGCTCCAGTTCTTGCTCGAACACGGCGGCGTCGAAGCCGAAGACGAACGGGTCGTCCGCTCCTTCGCGAATTCGGACGGTCAATGCGTGGAGGAGATCGCCGCGGTCGAGCGTCATCGAGCCGCCCTCCCACGTGACCTTCACTCCTTTGTCGAGCAGCTCCTCACCGCGAGCGGCGGCGGCGTTGGCGGTGGCATCGGAGATTTCCGGATCGGTGGTCGAATAGACCAGATCGACGGAATGCAGGCCATTCTGCAGTGCCTTCACCACCGCGTCGGTGGATGCGCCGCGATCGACCGAGACCCCGATTTGGCTGGGAAGCGCTGCCAACTTGCCATTGTCATCGACGGTGATACCCGCGTCTTTGGCCGTCTGATCGACCGAATCGGCAATTTGATCGACGAATGCCGCGACTCCGGTGCGATCGACAATGATGGTCTCATCGCCCTTTTTATAGGAAAGCAGGGCCTGCATCTGATCGGGTTCGATTTTCCATGATGCATCGAGTCCCGTGATTTCGAGCGGCGCTTGCATCACGCTCTGGATTTGCGAGAGCCCGCTTTCCAAATCCTCCGCCACGGTATCGGCCTGCTGGATCGAGGTTACCAGCGTGACCGGCTCGCTCGAACGGTCCCGCACGCGCGCAATGATCGCCTGGCGAGTCGCCTCGGTATCGAATGAAATTCCCGGCAATTCGGGAACGATCGTGGCATTTCCCGATTCGTCATACGAGAGATAGGCGGCTTGCGGGTCGCGAACCAGTTGGTTTGCGGCGCCCTGAAGGGTCGCGTCGATCTTGGCGAGATCGAGATCGAGCTGCATCGGAATCCGATGACCATGCAGAAGCGCCCCCGCCCATTGCTGGGTTCGCGACCAGATCGAACCGGAGCGACCATAACCGAATGCGGCGTCGATCGACGCTTCGGTATCGACCGAGATTCCGGACGTGGCGGGCGCGAAATAGAACTTCTGGTCGTTGCTCACCAAAAGAATTGGCGCATTGGCGGCCGCGGTGAAATCGTCCCTGATCGCCGCCCGCGCGGCCGATCTGGACATGCCGCCCACATCGACCCCGCCCAGCGATACGCCCTCATAGATTTGATTCGAGTGCGAAACGCCATAGAGCAGAAGTCCGATGACCGATGCTCCTCCCAATAGCAGGACAGCAAGAAAAACCGAGGTGAGAAGCTTGCCGATCCGAAACACATCGGCGGGAGCGGCGTCCTTCATTGCCTCGGAAGTGGGCTTCGGGATAGAGAGGCTTTTCAGCGAGATGCTCATAGGCTGTCGCGATATCGTCCTTTGCCGATGAGAACATGAACAATGGCGAATGGACCGCCGGATGCGGAATCATATACGCCGAAGATGCCCGGATTCAATTTTCCGCAAAGTCACCGTATTGTCCGTACAGAGTAATGCATTGGATACGATCGGGTGACACCGATCGATCGGGTGGGGCCGCTTTACAACTGGCAGAGGCCACGACAGGTGCGAATCGGACCGGAGGA
The DNA here is from genome assembly GCA_044464585.1 of Thermomicrobia bacterium. GTDB lineage: Bacteria > Chloroflexota > Chloroflexia > Thermomicrobiales > UBA6265 > JAMLHN01. Next base: position 6,770 of record JBIQLF010000106.1, on the reverse strand, counting down.
GGGGGATCGATGAGGATCACCGGCCTCGAATGCGCGACGATCGGAAATCCACTCATCGTGCGCGTGATGACCGATGAGGGGATCGGCGGGTAGAGCCAGGCCGAAGGCGCCCAACCCTGTCGGACTGATGCCCGATTGCGGTCCTGGCTTTTCGGTGCCGGATGTGATCCGGCTGGCCCGGGCGATGGAGCCGCTCGGGTCGATGCGGATGGAAGATCGCATCACCGGGGACGATACGCCCTGGCCGGGTGCCGATTTGTATCGCGAGGTAGCGCCGCAAACGACGATTCCGATCCACACCGGCGAGCAACACGATCTTCGCCAGAGCTTCGAGGAGCCTATAGAAGGAAAGGCGATCACTATCGCCGGTCCGGACCCGTGCGATGTGGGCAAGATCGCGGAATCGAAATGGATCGCCGGGTATGCCGATCTCCATGGCATTTCGATGGCGCCGCATGGTACCGGAGATAGGCAGTTCGGCTTGGCCGCGCTCGTGCAGGCGAGCGCGGCGATGCCCGGGAACGCTCTTGCCTTCGAGCTGCCGGCGGGCGAGCCGGCCTGGTGGTTCGATATCGTGGAAGGGCTGTCCGATCCGCTGGTCGTGGACGGTTCCATCGAAGTCTGGGAGCGGCCCGGCATCGGCATCGAATTCCGAATCGATGAGGCGAAGCGATATCTCGCCGACGGCGAGCGCGATTTCTTCGATAATTGGGCGACCGATCATTCGGAGGCAATACGAAAGGGTTCTTCATGGGCAAAGAGATCGTAGCGACCGACAAGGCGCCGGCCGCGATCGGACCGTATTCGCAGGCGGTCAAGGCGGGCGGTTTCGTCTTCACCTCGGGCGTCATCCCGGTCGATCCGGTCTCGGGCAAGGTGGTCGAGGGTCGGATCGAGGAACAGGCGACGCAGGTCCTCGAGAATCTGGTCGCGGTGCTGGCAGCGTCCGGCTCGTCGCTGGGGCAGGCGGTGAAGACGACTTGCTTCCTGGCGAACCTGGACGATTTCGCGGCGTTCAATGCGATCTACGCGAAGTACTTCGATACCGATCCGCCGTCGCGCTCGACCGTTCAGGTCGCCCGGCTGCCGCTTGGCGTGCTCGTCGAAGTCGAGTGCGTGGCGCTGCTTGCCTGAGCGGCGGGAACGCGATATCCGCCCGGTCCAAAGAAGCCGGGACCGGGCGTCTGCTGTGGTATCATCGCGACGCCGAAAAGGGCGCGTAGCTCAGTTGGTTAGAGCGCACGGTTCACATCCGTGAGGTCACAGGTTCGAGTCCTGTCGCGCCCACCCCAATCGCTTGGGGAGCAGTGAAAAACCGGCTGGCTTATGCAAGCAAGCACGGATCGGGCAAATCGGCAACAATGGCAATGGCCGGGGTTCGGTTGCGGTTCCTCGTGCGCTGAATTGGCGCCCGGGGTTGCACGAGCCACGGAGTTGGTTGAATGAAACGTCCCGGGTAGGGGATCTCCCGAGAAGGAGGGCACCGAATGAGACGCGAGCAAACGCTTGCCGATCGCATTACCAGCTCGTCGGTTTGGCGTTCGGTCGTTCGTCACGGCTATCCGGACAATCAGCGCAACCAGGCGCTGATCATCGCCAGCAACGTCTTCCTCCATATCCATCCGGTCAAGATCAAGCGCTATGCGACCAAGGTGACCTACACCTTCTGTCTCGGCGGCTTGTCCTTTTTCATGTTCCTGATGCTCACGCTCACCGGCGTGTTGCTCATGTTCTATTACGTCCCCTCCACGGATCTGGCGTACCAGAGCATGAAAGACATCGAGGCGAGCGTCACATTCGGCCAGTTGATGCGCAATATGCACCGTTGGTCGGCACAGGGCATGGTGATTGCGGTCTTCTTACATATGGGCCGGGTTTTTTACACCGGCTCGTACAAGCCACCCCGTGAGTTCAACTGGGTCGTCGGGGTGCTCTTGCTGGTGATCACCTTCCTCTTGTCGTTCACCGGTTATCTGCTGCCGTGGGACCAACTGGCCTACTGGGCGATCACGGTCGGTACCCAGATCGGTGGCGCGGCGCCGATCGTCGGTCCCAAGATCGACTTCATGCTCAAGGGCGGCAAGGAGATCGGGCAGCCAACGCTCATTCGCTTCTATACCTTGCACGTGTTATTCCTGCCGTTGGTTGCGGCCTTCCTGATGGCCGTCCACTTTTGGCGCATCCGCAAGGATGGCGGCATCTCCGGTCCGCTGTAGTCGTGACCACGCAGTACGAGCAGTCGAGCAGGTAGAGGGACAGGAGTAGGCGATATGGCGGAACTGGTTCAAGGCCAACCGGCGCAGCCACAGAATCAGATCGACGAAGCAAAACGGCAAAAGCTGCTCGAGCTGGTGCGCGGGCGCGCGCTGGCCCGGCCGACCGACCTGGCCGATGACGAGGTGATGGTTTGGCCGTCGCTGGTGGTGGTCGAGGCGGTCTGCGCGGCGGTCTTCCTGCTGCTCTTGACATTCTTGTCGATCTTCATCAATGCGCCGCTGCTCGACCGGGCGAATCCCAACCGGACGCCCAACCCATCGAAAGCGCCCTGGTACTTTCTCAATATGCAGGAACTCCTGCTGCATATGGACCCGGGTCTGGCGGGAGTCATCATTCCGTCGCTGACGCTGGTTGCCTTGGCCGCGATCCCGTATGTGGACCGCAGCCCGCTGGGCGTCGGAATCCTGGGAACATCGGCCAAGGGGCGCAAGATCATCGGGTTCACCGCGGTCTTCACGATCGTCGTGATCATTGGCTTGATCCTGCTGGACGAATGGCGTGGACGCGGTACCGTGTTCGGCATCGGTCACTATCTGCTCGAGCGTGGCTGGCCGCGTGAATTCACGGAAATCATCTTGCCGTCGATCGTGATGCTCGGTGGAATCGCCACCTTGATGATTCTGGTCCACTTCATCTTCAAACCGACCCGGCGGGAGATGATCATCGCCCTCTTTACCGGCTTCTATGTTGGATATTGGGTGTTGACGATCTTCGGGACCTCGTTCCGTGGTGTCGGACAGGATTTGTCCTGGCCCTGGAATCTTCCGCTCGTACATCACTAGGCCGATCGGCGACGCGCGTCGATTGCCAGGTCCGCTGGTCATGACCAGGACAGAGGAGAAGAGAGTTCGGTGAAACGCAGCGGTATCGGAGCCATCGTTGGATTGGCGGCGGCATCGGCAGTGTGGGTGTTCGGTCACCTGAGTAGTGTGCCGAAGGCCATCAACAACGTCGTTTCGCGACGGAATTTCGTGCGCAATGCCGCGCTGGGCGCTGTGCTGATCGTGCTGGGACAGCTGGGCGCCGGGTTCGTGCGCTTCTTCTGGCCGAACAAGATCGGATCGTTCGGGAGTGTGCTAACGGTTCCGGCGTCGGATGTGCCAGCGGCCGGAGCTCCGCCCTTTACCTACACACCCGGCAAGTTCTATCTCGTCCATCTCGATCAGGGGCTCATCGCGCTGTATTGGAAGTGCACCCACCTGGGATGCACCGTCCCCTGGGTGCAGTCGGAAGACCGATTCCACTGCCCATGCCACGGTTCGATCTTCTTCGAGAACGGCGTGAAGGAAAGTGGCCCGGCGCCTCGCCCACTCGATTATTTCCCGATCACGGTCACGCCGACGGGCGATGTGCAGGTGAACACCGGCAAACCGACGTCCCGCCACGACTTCGACCCCGACCAGACAGTTCCGTACCCATAGTCAGGTCGACCGGAAACGCTTTCTGACCGGCTTTGGCCGGATGCCGCGGACGAACGCAAGGAGAACGAGCGAGTGGGATCGGTTCAACGGATGGCGACGATCGTCGTTGTCGGGTTGGTGACATTATCGACCATCCTCTTCCTCTATCTTGGTGACGAGAACAATCGCATCGAGACAGAGGCAGCCGAACAGCAAGAGGTCGCGATCGAGCGCGGGCGTGAGAACTTCATCTCGCTCTGTCTTTCGTGCCATGGTCCGGCCGGCGAGGGATACACCGAACCAGGTGTGGCTGGCACGGGGCGAATCGGTGCGGCGCTGGGCGGTATCAACACCTCCCTCAATCAGCAGGGCATCAACTCGCAAGGAACACCCGTTGCGGGCGGTGTGGCCGGGCGCGAAGACATCATCCGGAACACCATTACGAACGGTTTGAAGAATCCGGACGGCACCTTTCGTATGCCTCCCTTCGGTGCGGCAAACGGCGGCCCCTTGAACGACGAACAGATCGACCAGCTCGTGTTGCTCATTCAGCACGGCGATTGGAACGAGACCTATAACGCGGCAATCGAAGCGAGCGGCGGCTACCCGACACCGCCTCCTGCGCCGGGTGCTGACGCCACGGCCACTGCGGAGGCCGAAGGTGGGACCGAGCCGACGGCTGCTCCCTCCACTGGTGGTGGCGAAGCGACCGAGGCGATCACCATCACGATGCACGATATCTATTTCGATCCCGCGGAAGTAACCATTCCGGCAAATACTCCCGTGAAGGTCAGCCTGCCAAATGATGGCGCCGCGCTGCATGACTTTTCGATCGATGCGCTCGGTATCGCCGTTCAGGTGAACCCCGGTGATACCGGTGAAGTAACGATCGATGCGCCGGCTGGCGAGTACGAGTATTACTGCAGTATTCCGGGCCATAAGGCCGCGGGTATGGTTGGCAAGTTGATCGTGAAGGAAGGCGCTGGCGGCGCGGCCGCCGCACCCGCATCCGACAGCACGGAAAGCGCGCCCGCCGCTCCGGCGGAAGCGAGCGGCGGTGAAGCCGCGGCCGCTCAAGACGTGACGGTGACTATGCACGACGTGTATTTCGATCCCACCGAAATCACGATCCCGGCGAACACTCCGGTCAAGTTCACCCTGCCGAACGATGGCGCCGCGCTGCATGATTTCTCGATCGACGCGCTCGACGTTTCGGTCACCGTGAATCCGGGCGATACCGGCGAAGTGACGATCGATGCGCCGGCCGGCGAATACGAGTTCTACTGCAATATCCCCGGTCACAAGGAAGCCGGTATGGTCGGAAAGCTGATCGTCACCGAGGGCGGTGGCGGAGGAGAGGCAGCGGCTGCACCGGCGGCCGAGGCGACCACTCCAGAAACAGAGGCCGCTCCGGGCGATACGGCGGACGCTGCCGGCGACAGCGCGGCTGCCCAGGATGTCACCGTCACGATGCACGATGTCTATTTCGATCCGACCGACTTCACCATTCCGGCCAACACGCCCGTCAAGGTGACACTTCCGAACGAAGGCGCGGCGCTGCATGATTTCTCGATCGACGAGCTGGGCATTTCTGTGACGGTGAATCCTGGCGATACCGGCGAGGTCACCATCGATGCGCCGGCAGGTGTCTACGATTTCTATTGCAACATTCCCGGTCACAAGGAGGCCGGAATGGTTGGCACGTTGACGGTCCAGTAACGATCGGACCACGGGAGAACAGAGATGGGCGATCTGATTCGACAACTGGGCGAGATACGAGTCGATAACCTCGGCGAGAACTTCGGGGTTCTGGCCGATACGGTCGAGGTTTCCTTTGCGGTCCTCCTGATGATCGGTGGGATCTTCATCACCTATCTGATTCAGCGCTGGGCCGATCGCGCCGGAGAGCAGCCCGCGGCTGCCAATGTCGGCCGCGGTGGCGGCGCACTCGCGCATGAACCGCGGAGTATTCGCGAATAGCCGGTTCCCCAAGAAACGAATCATTTGGAAACCGGTGGTCTCCAGACCGCCGGTTTCTCGTTCGAGGGGCTGGTCGGGTAGAGTTGCCACATGAGCGAAACACCCAACTCGAAAACCTATCTCTGGTGCAATAGCTGTCGCCGGAGCTTTTCCCACGCGGATGCCCCTGGCGGTGATTGTCCCGTCTGTGGCAGCCCGATGCGTGAAATGGGCAAGATGTCCGCGGTGCTCCGGGGGCTGATGGCAACGGAAATGGTTGCTTCGGACATGCGCATCAAACACCGCCAGCTGGTGCGAATGATCTGGACGCGCAACGGACTCGGCGAGCAGTATTTCCGGGTGCTCGAACCCGATATGACCTATGGACGGTTCGAGTCGAGAGTGACAGATCTCGTCTGCCGCGGAGCCGAGGAGGGCTGGATCACGATCCAGCTGCCGGTGGCTCCTTCGCTCGACGATGACGAGTACAAAATCGACATCCGGGACGAGGATCGGTTCGTCGAAGAGCTGCATCGAATGGTGGAGGCGAATCGCAAGAAGCGAACGTAGATACTCCCAACTCGGCGATGCCACGGTTGGGTGAGGACTCGATGGAACAGCTACTGCAAATCGCCGGCGCCATTCTGGTTCTGCTCGGTTATGTGCTCACACAGACCGGCCGGCTCGATGGTGCGGCGCGATCCTATTTGACGATCAACTTCGTCGGTTCCGCGCTGCTCGCGCTCGTGGCCGCTCTCGGACACCAATGGGGATTTCTCCTGCTCAATGGTGTCTGGGCGGTCATCTCGATGATCAATCTCGCCCGCGGATTCCGAACGGGTCCGCCGGCGGGAGCTGTCCGGCTGTGAGGGTATGATCGAACAGGCGCTACAACTCGGGGGCGCCATTCTCGTGCTGGCGGGTTTCGCGGCATCGCAGGTTGGGTGGTTGTCCGTTCGTGACCCGCGATATCTCGCAATGAACGCAATCGGTTCGGGAATCCTGGCCGTTATCGCCATTCTTGGCCGGGAGTGGGGGTTCATTTTGCTCGAATCGACCTGGGCGATCGTTTCGGTCGCCGGTCTCTACCGGAATCGCCATTTCACACGGCCGCGAGCGGAGAGCTCGATCGAC
>JBIQLF010000105.1:0-10505 GCA_044464585.1 Thermomicrobia bacterium | reverse complement strand
GGCCGAGAGAGACCGGGGTTGGGGAGATCGAGGAGGGTGGGGCGGCTGAGGGGCCGCCCCGATTCACGTCTGGCTCATTCCACGGGCAAGACGATCCTGCTTCCGGGAAGGATGGTGTTCGTCGCGATCTTCGGATCGGCCTGATAGCGGATGTGGCCGAACTGGTTGAGATTGCGAGCGAACCAGGGATAGTCGCTGCTGGTGACCGTCACGCGGATCCGATGGCCCGGTAGGAATGCGTGGTGGGTCGGCCAGAGCTCGACGTCGATATCGAATGGCTCGTCCGGGGTGATCGGCGCCGGCTGCTCCAGCGAATCGCGATAGGACGCGCGTTTGCAACCTTGCGTCACCTTCATCGAGCGACCATCCGGGCGGACATCGGTGATCTTGACGTGAAATTCGGTGTCCTCGCAATCGCTCATGGCACGGAGCAGCAGATGTGCCCACCCGGAGATGACGACCGGTTCGGTCAGCAGCCCCGAGGTATACGAGATGACATCCGGCCGCGCTTCGTTGCTGGTCTGGTCGAGCGGTACATGCTCCACCGGATATTTGCGAATGTCGATCTGGGTCGGCACCGGATCGAGCGGATCGTACCGGTACGATTGCGCTGGGGAATCCGCGGCGGGTTCGGCGCTCGAAAGTGAACCGGCGGTTCCATCGAACCCGAGATAGCGCACATCGTCTTTGGTCGAAACCGGCCAGCGTTGCTCCTCGCGCCAGCGATTGGCGCCCGGTTCGTAGAGTCGCACCGGGGCGGTGTCCAGCGCGCCGTTCTGCTCGCCCTTGAGCCAGTAATCCATCCAGCGCAGATGCTCGGCGTCCATATCGAGGGCGGCGTCGTTGGAGAGAAAATCGCCCGCGTAGCTGTGATGCGGCATACGGGAGTTGACATGACTCCAGGGACCGACGATCAGCCGCTGTTTTTCTTTCGCCGGCGAGGCGGCCATCATGTGCTCGTAGTGATGGAAGGCACCGAGCAGATCCTCGAGGTCATACCAACCGGTGACGTGCAACACCGGCACATCGAAGGTGTGGTACTGGTCGTCGAACCGGACTGCTTTCCAGAAGTCGTCCAGGGTGTCCCGGCCGACCATATCTTCCCAGATGGGACCGCTGGGATCGATGAACTCGCCGATCCGCTCGATGGGGAGCCAGGAGAGAATGTCTTCCCAATCGTTGGTTTCGAGACCGTGGAATTCGGTGATGCGACGGCGGACCATATATGCCCACCAGCCGAAATAGAGTTGCAGGCACCCATCCGTATAGGGGATCTCCTGTTGCCAGCGACCGGCGGCAGAGGTGGAGATCATGGCCGCCAGATGGGGTGGATGCTCTGAGGCCGCCGCCCATTGCACCCATCCCATATAGGAGAGTCCGGTCATCCCGACCTTGCCGGTGCACCAGGATTGGGCGGCGGTCCATTCCACCACATCATGACAATCGGGCGCATCGTGAACGGGAGGAGCCCATTCGCCCTCGGATTTGCCCCGGCCGCGCAGGTCGACGATGACGACCGCATAGCCATTGCGGGAATAGAGTGAGACATCGTCGATCATGAACGCGCCCGCCTTGTCGTAGGGGGTGCATTCGACGATGGCCGGGAATGGCCCCGCCTGTCCTTTGGGCAGATAGACATCGGCGGCGAGCTCGACCCCGTCGCGCATCGGAATGCCGATTTCGAACGATGTCCAGGGGTCGTTCGATTCACGCATGAGATTGGCCACGAAGCGCTCGTGCAGGGTCTGGTTTGGTTCCTGGGTCATGTTCCACCTTTCGAAATCATCGACGCCGAGTTCGCCCGTGAATTTATCACGGAGTCGATGAGCGTATCGCGCAGTCGTTCGGGACGGGTAGAATGGCGGGCGGTTTGGTCGCAAAAGCAGGGGAGTGCGCAGTCTTGGGATCGATGAACACGCTCGAAGGGTTCGTGCACGAGCAGATGGAAACGTGGCAGGTGCCGGGCGTGGCCATCGGTATCTTCGACGGGGACGATGTCGAGTTCGCCGGGTTCGGGATCACGAATATCGAAACCGGACAACCGGTCGCCCCGGAAACGCTTTTTCAGATCGGGTCGATCAGCAAGATTTTCACGACGACGCTGGCCATGACGCTCGTGGACGAAGGCCGGCTCGATCTCGATGTGCCGATCGTTTCCTTTGTGCCGGAGCTGGTCCTGGCGGATGCCAGCGCGCGCGATCGAATCACGCCCCGGCATCTCTTGACGCATCGTTCCGGTTTCTATGGGGATCGATTCGACGATCGGGGCGATGGCGACGATGCGCTGGAGCGGGCGGTGGGCGCGTTTGCCGATCTTCCCCAGAAAACCGAGGTGGGCGAACTCTATACCTATTGCAATGCGGGGTTCGATCTGGTTGGCCGGGCGATCGAGAACATCCTGGGGCAAACGTTCGAATCGGCGATGCGGGAGCGGGTGTTCGAGCCACTCGGGCTGGAGCGCTCGACCTATTTCGCGCGGGAGGCGATCCGGCATTCGGTCTCGGTGGGACATCAGGTCGGGGGTGAGGATGGGCAGACGGTGGCCGATCCCTGGCCGATTCCGCGGCGTTCGAATCCGGCTGGCGGGATCGTTTCCAATGCGCCCGAATTGATCCGTTTTGGCGTCATGCATCTGCGCCATGGCGCTCTCGGCGACCGCCGGGTGATCTCCGAGGCAAGCGCCAGGGAAATGGCCACGCCACGCGTCGAGGCGGACTACGAATACCGCCGCGGTTTGGGATGGGCAATGCGCTCGCTCGGTGGGTTGCAGACGATCGAGCATGGAGGCGGCACCAACGGCTTTCTCTCCCGGTTGATTCTGATTCCAGAGAAGAACTACGCGATTGCGGTTCTGACCAATGGCGAGTTCGGCACACCGCTCTATGGGGCGGTGATCGAACGGGCACTCGAACAGCGCTTCGGCGTGCGCATTGCAAAACCGGCGCGGGTCGCACTCGCTTCCGAGCAGATGCAACGGTTTGCCGGGTATTTCGCGCATCCGCTGGGAGATTCGATCATCACAGTCGAAGACGGTCAGTTGCGTATGAGCCGTTTGGCACGCAATCCGTTCGCCCCCGGAGAAGAACACGATCTGGGATCGTCGCGCATCAGCCCGGTGGGGGAATCGGTATTCGTCGTGGAGGATGGGCCTCTGGTTGGCGCCATCGGAGAGCTGATTCCAGGGAAGGGCGGAACGATCCGGTTCCTGCGCATGAATGGACGGTTGCTCGAGCCACGCGGGTGATACGGTCGCATGCGATCGCGCTGTTCTGCGCCTCGAACGGCCGGTATCGACCGTTGACTGGGGCGCCACGGAGTAGAATCGATTCCATGCAGAATCGCTTCGTTTTGGGGACCGTGTCGTTCGATGCCGTTCGCAGGTGAGCTGGAACCGCTCGTTCATCAACAGATCGAACGTTATCGCGTTCCTGGAGTGGCCGTTGGTATCCTCCACGAGGGGGGTCGCGAGCGCTTTGGTTTTGGTTGTGCCAACATCGAAACGGGCGAACCAGTCGGGCCGGACACGCTGTTCCAGATCGGATCGGTCAGCAAAGTCTTTACGGCAACGCTGTTGCTGCATCTGGTCGATCAGCGATTGCTCGATCTCGATGTGCCGGTGGTGCGCTATGTGCCGGAACTGGGCCTGACCGATCCGCGCGCGCGGCAAACCCTGACCCTGCGCCATCTGCTGACCCACCGGGGTGGATTCTATGGCGACCGGTTCGACGATCATGGCGCTGGCGACGATGCGCTGGAGCGAGCGGTCGAAGCGTTCGGCGATCTGCCGCAACACGCCGCGCCGGGCGAGCTCTGGGCCTATAGCAATGCGGGATTCGATCTGATCGGCCGGGCGATCGAGAACGTTCTGGGCCAAACCTTCGAATCCGCCATGCGGGAGCGCATTTTCGAACCGCTGGAGATGCCTCGGGCGACCTATTTTGCCGCGGACGCAATACGGCATTCGGTGACGGTCGGGCATTTCGTGGACGACGAGCAGCGGCTTCGGGTGGCGAATCCATTTCAGATACCGCGCCGGGCGAATCCCGCGGGCGGAATCATTGCCACCGTTGGCGAGCTCATCCGGTTTGCCGAGCTGCATATCGGCGATGGAGTCTGGGGCAATGCGCGGTTGTTGCAACCGGAAACCGCGCGCATGATGCGCGAGCTGCAGACCGAAGCCGATTTCACCCGGCGTTGGGGGCTCGGCTGGTCGTTGCGCGAGATCGCCGGTGTTCGCGCTGTCGAGCATACCGGGGCAACCAACGGTTTCATGGGGCGTTTGTGCGTGATCCCCGAGCGGAATTTCGCATTGGCCATCCTGACCAATGGCGAAACGGGAGGATCGGTGCATTCGGCGATCTATTCGCATGTGCTGCAGAAGGTCGTCGGGTTCCGGCGCACTACGCCTGCTCCCCGCGCGCTCGACCAGTTCCAGCTGGCGCGGTTCGAGGGGCATTTTTTCACCGGGCTGGCCGATATCCTCATCGAGCTCAATGGTCATGGCCTGGTGATGCATCGGATGAATATCGATCCATTTACCCGAGAGATCACCGAGCGTCCTCCAGCCCGGCTTTCTCCGATTTCCGAAACGATCTTCGCCATCGAAGAGGGACCACTTTCGGGCGGATTCGGGGAATTGATCCTGAACCAGGATGGTTCGGTGCGATTTCTGCGCGTTGGCGGCCGGCTCGGTGTGCTGGTGCCGGGCCCCTGGGATCCCGATTCTGAGCTTTGACGTCCGAGCCCAGCTCTGCTGTGAATCGCTGGACTTGCTCGAAAGGCGGGTGAACCGTCGGTAGCCGTCGGGCGGAAGGACCTCGCCTGCGATCGCTTTTTCTTAGGGACGAGGTTGGGTTGGTTCGGGCGGGAATGGCCGCATCCGTTTCTCGATAGCCACATATGGGGTTGCCATTCGGGATTCCGGGCGGTGTTGCACGAGGGGGCGCGATGCCGTATTCTCCAATTGGTCTGACAACCTGATAACCGTAACTATGAGCACCCGATGAGTTTCAGTGCAGTAACCGTCGTCCGCCCCTACGAGCAGATCGTTCACCAGATCCAGGTGGCGATTCGCGACAACGAGCTTTCCGAGGGAGACCGCCTGCCGACCGAGCGCGAACTGGCCGAGACCTTCGGTGTCAGCCGCAGTGTCGTGCGCGAGGCCATCAAGGTGCTGTCCGCGCAGGGGCTGGTGGAAGCGCGACAGGGAAGCGGGCTCTATGTGCGCAATCGGCCGGTCGAATCGGTAACCCGGGCCATCGTGCTGTCGGTTGCGCCCGAGGGTGACGCCGTCGATCAGCTCTTCGAGTTCCGGCGGTTGCTGGAGACCGATGCCGCCCGGCTGGCCGCGGAGCGCGCGACCCCGGAGCAGATCGACGAGCTGGCCGATCTGATCGCTCGCTATCAGATCGAACCGGAGAGTCCGCCGAACTGGGATCGTTTTGCGGAGGTCGACGAGGCCGTGCACCGGCTCATTAGCGTGGCGGCGCGCAATCCCTATCTGGAGGTCATGGTCGCCAGCGTGCGCGGCATGATGCAGGACGTGGTCGGGCTGATTGCCGATCATCCCGGTTCGATCGAAGAGGCGATGCGGCATCACGGCTGTATTGTCGAAGCCATCGCGCGCCGCGATGGCGATCGAGCCGCAGAGGAGATGGAGCGGCATGTCGCGTATACCGCCTCGGTCGTGCAGCAGCAGATCGACCGGCCGGATGCATAGCCGGCGCGGCGCCGAAGGAGGAACCTGCTATCGGGTGATACGGAACTGGTTCTGATGACCGCGAGGTCGGGGAACGCGCGGTTCAGGGTTGGGTCGCGCAGGAGCATGTCGTTCGAGTCGAAGGAGACAGGATCTATGAAGAACACCAAGCTCACTCGCCGTGGAATGCTGGGCGCCGGCGCCGGTCTTGGCGCGGCCGCCATGTTGGGGGGACACACGCTGGCCGCCCCAGCCTCGCTCTCCCGAGCCATGAGCTCGCGATTCCAGGACGAGGTCACGCTGAACGTTTTCGTTCACGCGAATCATCCGTTCGATATGGTCAAGCCGATCTTCGAGGCCAAATATCCGAACGTCAAGCTCAACATGATGGAGCAGAATGACGTTGCGATCATCCGCGCGGCGGTTGCGGCCAATGGCGAAGGAATGCCCGATATCTTCTGGCCCGAGATCGATATGGTGCAGGAGCTCGGGAAGGCGGGAGTGCTGCTCGATGTGTCCGACATCATCACCCCGCTGAAAGACGAGCTCGCCGCGGGCAAGCTGGCCGAGTGCTTCATTCCGTCGACCGAGACCTATGCGGCCTTCCCTGGCGATATCGCCACGGTCGGTATCTTCTACCGGCAGGACAAGCTCGACGAAGCGGGCGTGACGATTCCCGATTCGTGGACCTGGGACGATTTCATCGAAATCGGCAAGGAGATCAAGGATAAGACCGGTGCGGCGTCGCTGGTCATACCGACCGATGGCACGTTGCGGTCGGCGGACTTGTTCACGTTCGTTCTCTGCCAGCTTGGCGGCGGGATCACGAATGCCGATGGCACCGAGGTGACGTTCGACAATGAGCTCGGCGTCCAGGCGATGACGACCACCCAGAAGCTCTATCAGGCCGATATCTCGATCGACGAGATTCCGTTCGAGGAGAACTATTTCGCCGAGATTGCCGCCGGGAATGTCGCCATGACGCCGCAAGCCGTCTGGTATCGCGGATTCGGCATCGAACCGAATGCGACCGATGAGCGGGGCGGTTTGGGCCAGTGGCGCGTGTCGTTGCTGCCATCGGCCGGCGAGGGTTCGGTGCTGACCGCCAATTTGGGCGGTGCGGCGATTGCGTCCACCATTTACACCCAGCATCCGGATGAGGTGAAGAACTTCATGATCACCGCGCTGGGAACGATGGAAGGCGCGGAGGCCTGCGGGCAATGGGGCATTCTGCCGCCGTTCCTGCCCTATCTGCAGAGCGATGCCTGGAATTCGGTACGCAGCGAGGCCTTCGGTGAATTCAACTTCAACGAAGTCTGGACCAAGGCGGTCGACCAGTATCCCGGCACGTGGTACAAGCAGCCGGTCTTTGGCGAGGCACTGACCACCATTGGCGCTGGGATCATGCCGATTCTCGAAGGAGAGGTGGACGTCGCCGAAGGGCTGAAGGCGCTCGGCGACCAGGTGCGCGAGCTCAATACGCGGTACCAATAATCGTTCGCTTCCGCGAGCGGCCCGATTTGGCCGCTCGCGGATTTTTGCTGCACCGAGAGGCCTGTTTTTCGATACCCAGCGAGCAGATCGATGAGCTCGACGACTCCACAGCCCGTGTTGCCCAATCAGATGCCGCGCCGGCGAGGCGCTGTGCGGCGGGTGCTCAAGGAACACTGGCAAGACTACCTCTTCATCTCACCATTCTTCATATTGTTTGCCATCTTTTTCGCCTATCCGATTCTCTGGTCACTCCAATTGAGCTTCCAGCGATGGACGGGCATCGGCGAACCGACCTGGGTCGGTCTCGACAATTATCGATTCGTCCTGCGCGATCCGGTCACGCGCAAGATGTTCGTCAATACCTTTCGGTTTCTGATTTTGATCGTGCCACTGGGTATTCTGCTGCCGCTGGTGCTCGGGGTTTTGCTCAATATCTCGTTCCTCCGCATGCGCGGGGTTTTCCGTACGATCATCTTCATCCCGACCGTGAGCTCGCTGGTGGGGATCGGGGTCGTCTGGAAGCTGCTCTTTGGTGCATCGAATGGATGGCTGAATGCGATTCTGGGGCATGCCGGGCTCGGGCCGTACAAGTGGTTGAAAGACGCACAGCTCGCGCAAGTGCCGATCGTGTCGCTGACCCTTTGGGGAACGATCGGATTTTCGACGCTGATCGTGCTCGGTGGATTGCAGGCGATCGACGATGACATCTACGACGCGGCCAAGATCGACGGGGCGTCCGCGTTCAATATGTTCTGGAAGATCACGGTACCGCTCTTGCGGCCGATCGTGGTGTTCCTGTTGATTACCAGCACGATTACCACGATGACGCTCTTCAGCCAGCCGTATATCGTCACGGAGGGTGGGCCGTCCAATGCCACGTTGACGCCGCTTCTCCATATCTATCGCATAGGTGTTGGCAGCCAAGGCGCCGCGCGCGTGGGCGATGCGTCCGCGCTGACGTTCATTCTCAGTATCGTGATGATCGCGGTGGTGGTGATGCAATTCCTCATCACCCGCAGCCGGGAGGCCAAGTGATGGCCAGCCGAACCGACCGGATGGACACGCTGCCGATCGCGGGCGAGGGGGTTCGCACCGGGCGCCTGGCCAGTGGAATGCTCGCGCGGGTCGCGGCGCGTCTGGCGCTCTATGCCGTCCTCATCATCGTGTCGATCGTCATGGTTGCGCCGTTCTATTTCCTCGTCTCTGGTTCGTTGATGGACCGGGGCGAGATGTTCAAGATTCCGCCGCATCTTTGGCCGGTGGAGCCGATCTGGGAGAACTTCCGGACGATCTTTACCGATTACAACTTTGCGCGGTATTTGCGCAACAGCCTGATCGTGTCGGTGGCGCAGACGCTGGGTGTGCTCTTCTTCAGCTCGCTGGCGGGATTCGTGTTTGCCAAACGCCATTTTCCCGGGCGGAACTGGTTGTTCGTTTTCGTGCTCATCACGGCAGCCATGCCGAGCGGGCAGACGACGATCATTCCGTTCTATCTGTTGATGGTGAAATTCCA
The DNA here is from genome assembly GCA_044464585.1 of Thermomicrobia bacterium. Taxonomy (GTDB): domain Bacteria; phylum Chloroflexota; class Chloroflexia; order Thermomicrobiales; family UBA6265; genus JAMLHN01. The sequence continues at coordinate 1,800 of JBIQLF010000105.1, read as the reverse complement.
CTGGATCGACACCTTCTGGCCGTTGATCATCCCCTGGTGGGCGCCCCCGTTGAGCATCTTTCTCATGCGGCAATACATTGCCAATGGGGTGCCGGATGAATTGATCGACGCCAGCCGGCTCGACGGAACAGGGTTGTTCGGCACCTATTGGCGGATCGTGCTGCCACTTTCGGTTCCGGGGCTGGTGGTCGTCGGGATCATGCAATTCGTCGCGATCTGGAACGACTTCCTCTATAGCCTGCTGGTGCTGAAGTCGGAGAACATGCGCACCGCCACGCTGGCGATCGCCACGCTTTCCCAGCGCACGCAACAAGCCACCCTCTATGGGCCGCTCTTTGCCGGGATCGTGGTAGTGACCGTGCCACCGATCCTGCTCTATTTCATCTTCCAGCGGCGGCTCACATCGGGATTGCTGTCAGGATCGATTCGCGGATAGGACGGGCAGCACCCATTGCATCGCCTACGACTGGGGATTGGGGCGGACGTGGAGATCTGCCATTACGAACGCCATTGCGAAGGGAGCAACGAAATCATATGAAAATAACCAAGATCAACGTCGAGACCTCCATCGTGCCGGTCAAATACCAGTTCGTCTGGCGCAAGGGGTTGCCCGGCTCGGGCACGCAGCACGATACCGCCAGGATCACCGTCGAAACCGATGAGGGCGTGACTGGCGTGGCGTATTCCAGTCACGGCGCGATGGTAAAGGACATGATCGAGCGGAGTATCGAACCCGATCTGATCGGGCACGATCCGTTGATGAAGGAATACATCTGGCACCGGATCTGGGAGCTCGACCGGCTGGAGGAGATGCCGATCTATGGACTCGGTCTGATCGATATCGCGCTCTGGGATCTCAATGCCAAGGTGGCCGGGATGCCGCTGTATCAAATGCTGGGCGGTTTTCGCAACCGGATTCCCTGCTATGCCAGCACGGTGACCTATTCCTCGATCGAGGAGTTCCTGGAGATCGCCGATCAGTGCATCGACTATGGATTCCGGGCGATCAAGCTGCATGCCTGGGGGGATCCGAAGCAGGACGCCAAACTCGGGCAGGCGTTGCGCGCGCATGTCGGTCCCGATATCGAGCTGATGTACGACGGGTCGGCCGGGTTCGATCTGGTCGACGCCATCTATGTCGGCCGGGCGCTGGCCGAGGCGGGATTCTTCTGGTATGAGGAACCGATGCGTGAATTCAATATCGATGCCTATCGCCGATTGCGAGATAAGGTCGATATTCCGCTGCTCTCCGGTGAGACGAGTGACGGCGCGCATTTCAATATTGCCGATTTCATCGCGCATGATGCCTGCGAGATGGTGCGCACGAGCACGCATTACAAGGGTGGTGTAACCGGCGCGATGCGCATTGCCCACCTGGCGCAATCGTTCAATATGCGCGCCGAGGTGCACGGTGGGGGGATGGCCAACCTGGCGATCGCTTGCGCGATTCCGAACACCACCTGGTACGAGTCGCTGGTCAAGACCAATCCCATCAAAGTCGAACCCGGGATCGGGCGGGATGGCTGTATCTCACCGCCGGACGTGCCGGGCATCGGCTGGGGGTTCTATCCGGAGGGGGGTTATTAGGGGGGGCGAGGCAAGAGGCAATAGGCAAAAGTGGTTGTGAGGTAGGGGCGAACGGCCCTTGCCATCGAGCGCGGCAACAGGTAATACGGAGGCCGCTCGAACTCTTGGGGCTGAGCCAGGTACTCCGAGGCGTTTCCAGCCTTGGACGGCTGGGCTCATACGGAATCCGGGTGATTCCAAAGGGGTATTCGCCCAGCGTTTCAACGGTAGGAC
>JBIQLF010000104.1:8845-10542 GCA_044464585.1 Thermomicrobia bacterium | reverse complement strand
CTCCTCGCCGCAGCGAGTCCCCCGAGGTCACGGCACTTCGAGTCTGCAGCCAACTCGTATCGCAGCCGCTCTCAGAAGAAATTCGAATGCCGTAGCAGAGGGTATAAGCCCAACCGTTCGAGGTCGGGAACGCCTCGGCGTACCCGGCGCATACCGAAGAGTTCGAGCCGATTCCGTATGAGACCTGCGACAATGCCCGCGAATCGATTCGCGATGCACGCAATGGAGCGCCCCTGAGATGACCTGGAGTCTCACGATCGCCGAAGTTCTTCCCGCCAGACCGACCGTTCTCTGGCAATTGGCAAAACAAGCCGGAGTAACCGCCGCCGTTGTCAGCCTGCCGGAAGGCTCGAACGATCCGCCCGTCTGGCAATTCGAAACACTCCTGCGCCTGAAGCAAGATTTCGCCAGTAGCGGCATCGACCTGCAGGTGATCGAATCGGCGCCCGCGGTGTTGATGGAGCACATCAAACTCGGTACCGATCGGTTCGACTGGGCGCTCGACCGTTTTTGCGAGTTGATCGACAACATGGGCCGCGCCGGTATCCCCGTCATGTGTCACAACTTCATGGCGGGTATCGGCTGGCTGCGCACCTCCATGGCGCTACCCGATCGCGGTGGCGCATTGGTCACCGGATACGACCACGAGCTGATGCAAAAAGGCGGTCCGACCGAATTCGGCGAGATTTCCGAGGATGGACTCTGGGAGCGGATGGCGATCTTTCTGAAACGGGTCGTACCGGTTGCCGAAAAAGCCGGAGTCTATCTGGCCGTCCATCCGGACGATCCACCGATCTCTCCTATTCGGGGGGTCGGCCGCATCCTCACCAGCCCGGATAATCTCCAGCGCGTCATCGATCTGGTGCCGAGTCCGAACAACGGGATCACCTTCTGTCAGGGATCGATCTCGACCATGGGCGCGGATATCCCCCAAGAAATCCGCCGGTTCGCCGGGCAGAACAAAGTCTTCTTCATCCATTTCCGCGATGTCGACGGCACCCCAGCCAAATTCCGGGAGACCTTCCACGAACTCGGCCAAACCGACATGTTCGAGGCCATGCGCGCCTGGCGCGATTGCGGGTTCACTGGTCCGTTCCGGGTCGATCACGTCCCAACCATGGCCGGGGAAGACAACCACTCCCCCGGCTACGAAGTACTGGGCCGCCTCTATGCCATCGGGTATGCGAAAGGTCTGATGGAAGGCGTCAACAAGGCCAGCTGACGGCTATCCCGGCCTGGCAGATTCAATTGTGATTGTCAGATGCGCCGCTCGCGTTCCATTCGAGGAACGGACCGTCACTTCGATATCCTGACCGAGCGCATTGAGCGTTCTGAACAGACGATCGATGGTAAATCCACCGAGCCGTCCGCGCATGATGGCCGAGATACGCGGTTGATCTAGCCCCGCAATCTGGCCCGCGTCAGCCTGGGTCAGTTCCCTGCTTTCGATAATTTGGGAAATTGCCGCTGCAAGCTTTGCTTTGGCAAGCTCCAGACCGGGTTCAGCAAAGCCCAGATCGGCAAATACATTCCCGCTGCTTGCAGTGATATCAATGTTGAGACTACGAGCGTCGTCGGTCATCTTCGATTGCTGCCTTCAATCGCGCCTGGATAAGCTCGATATCTCGCCGGGATGTCACGATCCCGCGAGACGACTTCTTCTGGAATGCGTGCAACACGTAAATACCTGAATTCAG
>JBIQLF010000104.1:7457-8745 GCA_044464585.1 Thermomicrobia bacterium | reverse complement strand
ATGGCCTTTACCGGCGAATCAGCGTGCCGCGGGATCCGGAGGCCATTCGAATCCCACGACCCCACCCTCGTCGTCCCTGACCACGAGCCAGCCGTTGCCGATCGAAGGAGGCGATGCCTGATCGAGATCGATATCGACCGCGTTTGGCACCGCGACGCGCCACGATTCCGCACCCGTAGCGATATCGAATCCGATCAGATCGCCCGTGTCGCTTCCGACCACCACGATTCCTTCGATCGGTGCGGGCGCGGAGCCAGAAAAGTCACCGGCCGGCGCAATCCAGAGCCGAGCGCCTGTGACCGCATCGTACGCCTCTGTTGCGGCGCCATCGAATCCGTTGCTGGTGATGAACACCACACCATCGCGAACCACCGGCAGTCCAGGATACGGCGGCGCAGACTCGCTTCGCAGACCGACAGCCGCCCGCCAGCGTTCGTCTCCTGTGCTCGCATCGTAGGCAACCAGATCGCCGCTGGTGAAACCCACATAGAGCATTCCGTCCGCCACGGCTGGACCCGTCACGGGATTCTCGGGTTCGTCCGTGGACCAGCGGCTCTCGCCCGTTGCCAGATCGAGCGCATGGATCGTGGCGCCGTCGAATCCAGTCGAAACGAACACCGCATCGCCCACCACGGCCGGCGCTCCACGCGGCGGCTTCTTCAATTGCCGTTCCCATTGGAGTTTGCCGGTCGCGGCTCCCAATCCGAGCACGACCCCGTCTGCCCGATTCACGACCAACATCGAGCCACCGAGCGCTACCCCATCGACCGGGGTGGCCGGAAGTTTGGAATTGGAAATATCGGTGCGCCAGAGCCGGGAACCAGTCGCCAGCTCGAACGCATAGACCGCGCTGCGCCCGGTGACGAGACTTCCGATCCCGGCGTAGACCACGTCGTTTGTGACGATCGGATTCGACGAAGGCGCTTCGTCGACATCGACTCGCCACCGCATCTCGCCCGTCTCGGCATCGAGCGAGACGACCGCGCCACCGGGCTCGAATCCATACCCGATGACCGCGACCACGCTCGCTCCATCGTCTGACATTGCGCTGCCATACACCGCGCCCTCAACTGGCATGAATTGCCAACCCAATACCGGAGCCTGCTCACCCTGGGCGACCGCCAACGAGCACGAGACCACCAGCGCAAGCAACAGACCCGAAATCGCGAAAAGACGCACGCCAAAGCCCATCCTCATAGAATGCTTTCCTCTTATCCCAACATCGAACGAACCCCAACCGGTCCACCTATCGCACCACCGGCCCCCACAGCCTACCCGGTTCCTCGAA
>JBIQLF010000104.1:0-7357 GCA_044464585.1 Thermomicrobia bacterium | reverse complement strand
GACCCAAGACTCAGGCCCTCGCCGCTTGCAATCACCCCGACCTTTGTCTATACATTCCCTATGGATGCCCATTCGTTGCAATCTTCGATTCAGGATGTCGACCTGGTGCGGGTTCGCTCGGAGCTCGATCTCTCCCGTGAGCGCATGGCCCGGCTGTTCGATGTGTCCGCCAAGACGATCGAGCGCTGGGAAGCGAAACGCGCGCTGCCGCGCAACCATGCCGGTCGCAAGTTGTTGTCCGAACTGCGCGAGATGACCGACCTCGGCAAAATGATCTACGGCAAGAACGGATTCCACCGGTTCCTTGCGCTTCCCATTCCCTCGGCTGGGCAAGCGACCCCGCTCCAGCTCATCGAGCGCGGGGAGATCGATGCCGTGCTCGCGCTTTTGGCCGCGGATTACGAAGGGCTCGGTCCATAGATGCCAGCCGAACGAGCGGTCCGCCCCTGGCACGGCCGGGTATACCGCCATCTTCCCGGCGGTTCGCCCTACGGACCGCTCGACACCCGCTTTGCCCGGCGCGCGCGTGAAAACCACTGGAACCGCTCCGGAGAACCGACCCTCTACCTCGCCACCGACCGCGCCATGCTGATCGATGAATTCGCCCGCCATATCCGGCGGGAACGCGCTCCCGACCTGGCGGACGACCTGCCAGCGCGCCGAATGTTCGATATCGATATCGCGCTCGACCGGGTCTACGATCTGACCAACCACGCTGCCATTGCGGAGCTGGGAATCGATAACGCGCCGGCCTGCTTCCGCGAACGTGCGGTGGCCCGCGCCACATCCGCTTTTCTCCGCGATGTCATCGGAGTCGAAGCGATCATCGCGCCGTCGAACATGAATCCGCATCGAACCGGTTCCCGGTTCCTGATCGTCTTTCTCGACCGTCTCGACCAGCCCCTGAGCGAAGCTGTCACCGCGATCGCGTCATCGGAGAGTTTCCAGCTCGCGCGATCGCGGATTTCATCCGATCCGGCGTCCGGAGCGGGATAGTCCGGACCGTTTCCGGATGGCATTCCCGGGTAGGAACGAGCGGGATGTTCGTCCCGGCAACTGGCCGGACGCCAACGACGCCACACCGGAGATCGCGCCCATCGCCCGATCGCACCACCATCGCACCCGTATACTCACGGGCGGTCCGGATTCAGGCCGGGCAGTTGAACGGGCGACGAGGGGAAGACACCAGGTGGCGCATCAGATCGATTCGGCGATTTTACAGACGCTCGGAACCTCGACCCGCGCGGTCCATGCTGGCGAGCGTATCCCACTCCCGATCGAGCGATCGACCACGACCCCAATCTTTTCGACCACCACGTTTCTCCATGAGGAGATGGACTCGCTCGATGCAGTCTTCGGCGGCGAGCAACCCGGATATAGCTACGCCCGTCATGGCAACCCGACCATCCACGCGCTGGAAGTCGCGCTGGCCGCCTTGGAAGGCACCGAAGCAGCCATCGTCTTCGGCAGTGGCATGGGCGCACTGCACGCGGCGCTCTTGAGTTGTGTCACCGCCGGGTCGAAGATCGTCGCGTCGCGCGAGCTCTTCGGCGCCACCGTGGCATTACTGAATGCCATCTTCGATTCACTCGATGTGGAAACGATCTATGTCGATCCGTTCGATCTCGACGGGGTCGCCCGGATCATCGAATCGACCCAACCTCGGGCGGTGCTGTTGGAAACGATCTCGAATCCGCTCTTGCATGTCGCCAATCTCCCGGCCATTGCTGAACTGGCGCATGCGCAGGGAGCCACGGTTATTTGCGACAACACCTTCGCGTCGCCAGTCATCGTCAATCCCGCCAGGTTCGGGTGCGATCTGGTCATGCATTCGACCACCAAATACTTTGGCGGCCACGGCGATGTGCTGGGCGGGGTGCTTTGCGGGGATGCGGATCGCATCGAAGAGCTCTCCCGGGTGCATCGCCTCGTGGGCGGGATCATCGGCCCATTCGAAGCGTGGCTGACCCTGCGCGGCTTGAAAACACTTCCGCTGCGCATCCGCCAGCAGAGCGACACCGCGGCCCGGATTGCCGCCTGGCTCGGGGAAGATCCGCGCATCGAACGTGTCTATTACCCAGGTCATTCCTGTTCGCCCGAGGCTGCCGCTCTTTTCAACGAGGCACGACGTGGCGGCATGGTCTCGTTCGAAATCGCTGGCGCCGGCCGCGCCGAAGTCTTCCGTTTTCTCGATGCGCTCGAGATCGTTCTTCCCGGCACCTCCTTGGGCGACGTCTACAGTCTGGCCGTTTCCCCGCCTATGTCGACCCACCGCGCGCTCGACGAGGACGCCCAGCGCGCGGTCGGGATCAATCCCGGATTGATCCGGCTTTCGGTCGGGATCGAAGACATCGCGGATGTGCGTGCCGACCTGGACCGAGCGCTCGACGCGGCCCGTCCATGCTGATCTACTGATCCACCGGCAGAAATTCTCTGGAGCTGGCCGCACGACTGGCTCCATTGGTTTACCTGACACGCAGCAGAGCTCTGCTGCCCCTCCGGTATCCCGACCGGAGCGCGGCCTCATGAACAGCAGAGCCCCAGGGCAGATGAATCGCTCGATTGCCCCGAAGCCAGCCAACAGACTGGAGGCCCGGGCACAGGCATTCTCAGCATTCCAGGAAACGAGCGTCCGCCTCGCTCGCCCCACGAGCCGGGCCACCAGCAGGAGCGCGTATACAGAAGTCGCTCGCGCCAGTATGCTTCCGCGGTGGAAACTCACCCACAACCGATCGATCGATTTGGAAGGAAACCTCGAATGTCCGACACCCAACCAGCCCTCATCGGCCCAGTTCAATTCATGACCGTCTTGCTGCACGCTCCAGCCTGGGATGGCTCGATCGCGGATGCATTTCTCAGCCTGGAAGATCAGGGGCTGATCACCATCATCGACGTCGCCATCGTCAACCGCCCCACCGAGGAAGAATTCGAGCTCATCGATATCGACAGCGAGATCCTGCCAGGACGCCCCCTGCTCGGCGGTCTGATCGGCGCGATGATCGGACTCGGCGCCGGTGGTGAGGAAGGCATGGAGATCGGTGCCGAGATCGGCGCGGAAGAGGGGATCGAGCTGGTCGACAGCGAAGATCTCTTCGACGAAATGGCCGACGATATTCCGGTTGGTGGGGCTGCGGCCGTGATCGCCTTCGAGCAAACCTGGGCGCGCGGTCTGCTCGGCGCCATCCGCGACAGCGGCGGCGAGATCCTCTCCGACGAGATCATCCATGCCGAAGATCTGATCGATGCCGGAATCGAGCTGGGCGATGCGCTGTTCGGGGCGTGAGTCCTGAGCAAGACTGGCAAGAAGGCAGCGAGGAGACTCACGCTGCTTTCCTGACCAGGCTGTCATTCCGGGCCAGACCGAGGAACCGCGCTCGTTGGTCCACGGCAGGAGGATTGCTACGATGACCGCGATCGATCGGACCGAACGCGCGCGCGAAGTGCGCGGCTTCTATCTCCATGCCGCGGTCTTCGCGATCGTGAATCTCATTCTGCTGATCGTGAATCTGCGCAAGTCCCCCGAATATCTCTGGATCAAGTGGGTGCTGCTCGATTGGGGCGTCGGGCTGGCGACTCACGCGTGGATCGTCTTTCGAACGAGCCGGGTTCGCCACTGAACGCGCGCATCCTAGCGCGGTACACCAGGTCGATATGAACTCCACGGGATGCGTGAGCCCTGGGCGCCGGCATTTGCCTGGCGCCCAGGGCCGCTCGGCACGCGCGACCGGCTCCCGCTCAGTCGCAGGTAACAGGCACCAGCCCTGACGTGACATTCTCGATCGTGGCAAACGCTCGATCCAGCCCGTCCAGCATTACGATGTCGAAGGTAGAGCCGAACGCCCCCGACTGATCGGTCATTACTTGTCGCCAGATCGGGATAAGTGGCGCATCTCCTCTGAGCCCGCCAAATTCCACATCGTACGTGTGATTCGGCAAGAACCCTGCCAGCACGATCGAAGGACTGCACCAGCCAGCTAATACGGGCGACGAAACCATCTCCAGCGTGATCGACGCTGGCGAACACGATCCGTCCCCCTGGCAAACCGCATCGGCCCCACAGCACGCGGCGCTGCCGCCCAGGTTGCAGTTGGGTCTCGCTTCGCTGCAGATATGGTTTTCGAGACAGGTCGATTCGGCGCACATCTCCGACCGGCAGTCGGCGTCGCTACAACACGAACCTGGAGCAAGACACCCGAATTGTGGGCAACATGACCACCCTTCGGGGCAGCACTCCCCGCTGATCGGGCACCACGCTTGCGATAGTGGGCAGCAACGCTCTTCCTCGTAGCAAGTGCCATAGCAGCAGGCATTGTCGCAACAGGTCGATCCGTCCGGACAACAATCGGGGCCGCACAGCTCCCCGGTCTGGCAGACGCACTCGTGACCGTTCCATAGCTGCCGGCCGGGGCACGAAATGGGTTTTGGCATGGGCGTCGGTCGCCGGGCAGCGTTCGCTGGTCCTCCTTCGAGTCCGGCAACAGCGGCGCCGGAAAGTGCGCCCAGCAATTTCAATACCGTGCGTCGGCTCAGTCCGGGCGCAAGCGACCGCGCGATCGAATCGAATCGTGGTTCGTCCATGGAAACTCCCAAACTACCCGTCCGCCGCGGCCCACGCAACACTGCTTTCCGGGCACTGTCTCATACGTAATCCGGATGATGACGCAGGGGCGTTCGCCCAGCCTTGAACGGCTGGGCGAACGCCTCGGAGCAAGCAGCCTCTACCGAAAGGTTCGAGCGGATTCCGTATCAGATGCTCGTTACCATACCGCAAATAGATCGTCGTCCGCTCAGCGCGGCACCTGCGGCGCTCCGTCGAACGCCCAGTCCGGAGATCGGATCGCCCACACTGGGCCCAAGGACAATGCGCGGGAAAATCAGCAAGAAACAGCCGATTGCGCCGACTCGACCCCCTCGATGCGCAGGGCCACCGAGCCATATCCGTCGGTCACGACTGCGCCCATGTACTGCTGTACGCTTCCCGAGGCGTCGGTCTGGATAGTGCGCCCGATCGTCTGATAGATTGAGCCATCGAAATACTGCAGCCCTTCGACGTAATAGCTCGTCGACGGCTCGAAACCCGACAAGTTCGCCCAGATCTGACAATAGGTATTCCCCTGATTTACCCCATGGTAGACGAACGAAGCTCCGAACGAAACCGCGCTGCAGGAACCATTCGAAAAACAAATGGCGCCTTCACCAGCGCAGCACGTCTCGCTACCCTGCGTCGTGCAATCGAACATGAGTCCGCAGCGTCCATCCTGCTGGCAAATGCCAGCCGAACATCCCTCGTCCGGGCAGTCGGCGTCGGTGCAACATCGATCGGCCGGAACGCAGCCACACGCTGAACGACACACCCATCCGTCCGGGCAACATTCGCCGCTGACCGCGCACCATTCCCGCGGCAACGCGCAACAAAGCTCTTCGCCATAACAGGTTCCGTAGCAGCATTCGTTGTCACAACACTGCGCTTCTGCCGGGCAGCAGTCCGGTCCGCACTGCTCGCCCGCCGGGCAGATGCACGCACCGTCGCTCCATATCTGCCGGCCTGGACATTGGGGGGACTTGGGAGTTGGTGTGGGACGCCTGGCTGCCTCGGCCGGTTCGAATATGCCCGTCGCCAGCGTCCCGGCACCGAACCCCAACATCGCCTTCAATACGGTGCGCCTCTTCTGACCAGACGCAAGCAGCCGCGCGAGAGAATCGAATCGCGGGTCGTCCACACCAAACCTCGATTTCACATTGCAGACCGGATAAGCCATCCATCGTTAAGATACCGCTGCTCTGGTGCGGATGCACTGGCAACGAGCGGTTTTCCTCTCGGCCGCATCATCGCGTGCTAGCGACCACGACCCTGCCGGTTCGACTACTCCCCGGACACACGCGTTCCCCGGACGGCCAGAGCCGCATCGTCCCGGCAATTTCGATTATCTTTATTAGGAACTTAGCAATCGCAGCACCCCATCTCGGCTGCGCACGGAGACACCAACCACCATGGCAACCTATCAGGATCTGCTCCAGGAAACTCGGAAACAGATCAAGAACATCGATTTGACCGACGCGGACCGGCTCCGGCGCGAAGGCGCGATCCTCCTCGATATTCGCGAGGCGGACGAGGTCGAACAGGGCAAGATCGACGGCGCGGTTCATATTCCGCGCGGCTTTCTGGAATCGCGCATCGAGCAGATCGCAACCGACAAATCGGCTCCGGTCGTCGTCTATTGCGCGGGCGGAGCGCGCTCCGTCTTCGCGACGAAAGCCCTCGAAGATTTGGGCTATTCCGACGTCGCCAGCATGAACGGCGGTTTCGACGCCTGGAAGATCGCGGCGCTTCCCTGGTCCAAACCGGCCACATTCAGCGCGGAACAGCGCCGGCGATACAGCCGCCATTTCCTCGTGCCCGAAATTGGCGAGGAGGGGCAGCAACGCCTGCTGAACACCAAGGTCATCATGGTGGGCGCGGGCGGTCTGGGCGCTCCGGCGGCGCTCTACCTGGCTGCCGCCGGGATCGGCACGATCGGCATCATCGACGACGATGTCGTCGATGAGAGCAATCTGCAGCGGCAGATCTCCCACACCACCGATCGGGTTGGGATGCCCAAAGCCGAATCGGCCAAAATGGCGATCGAGGCGCTGAATCCGGATGTCAAGGTCATCACCTACCAAACACGGCTGGACAAGAGCAACATCCTCGATATCTTCCGCGACTACGACATCGTCTTCGACGGGACCGACAATTTCTCCACCCGATACCTGATCAACGACGCCTGCGTGCTCCTCGGCAAACCGAATGTGCACGGCAGCATCTACCGGTTCGAGGGTCAGACCACCGTCTTTTCACCACCGGACGGTCCCTGCTATCGCTGCATCTTCCCCGATCCGCCCCCGCCCGATCTGGCGCCCAACTGCGCCGAAGGCGGCGTGCTGGGGGTATTGCCCGGTACCATCGGCATGCTGCAATCGACCGAAGTGCTCAAACTGGCGCTCGGTATCGGCCATTCGCTGATCGGTCGCCTGCTGATGTATGACGCCCTGGAAGAGGAATTTCGCGAGCTCATCCTCGACCGCGATCCCAATTGCCCGATGTGCGGCGACCACGGACCGATGAACCTCGAGGATGTCGAATACACCGAAGTCGGCTGCTTCGTTCCCGCGCTCGCGGGTGCGGCGGCATAACCCGCGTCTGCGCCGGCAGACCCAACGCATCTGGAAAGGGCGCCTCCCCCGGGCGCCCTTTTCGCGCAAACGAACGGCACATCATCGACCTGAAGGCGATACCGCCTGCCGCCCGCCCGCAAAACCTATACGATCTCGATCGGCACCTCTTCGACCGGCGCGTCGTCGCCTGGAATCCGGAATG
>JBIQLF010000103.1:0-10571 GCA_044464585.1 Thermomicrobia bacterium | reverse complement strand
GCCGCCTGCCGCCTGCCGCCTGCCGCCTGCCGCCTGCCGCCTGCCGCCTGCCGCCTGCCGCGAGAGAGCCTACTCCTCGACCGGCTCGATCAGCTCCGGACCATCGTTTCGCGTATTCCCGACCGTGCGGCCGACCGGCCAGGCATCCATCTCATCGGCCGGATAGGGGACCAGCAGCCGTTCGACCTGCGCCGGATCGGTCACCTCCGGATCGAGCCATTCCTCCTCGTCCTGTTCGTGCAGGATGGCCGGCATGCGGTTGTGCAGCCTCGCCATCAGCTCGTTCGGTTGAGTCGTGATGATCGTGTAGCTGTCGATCTCCTCCCCCTCGTCGTTTGCGAAGCTCTCGTAGAGACCGGCAAACGCGAAGAGGGGATCGTCCGGCAGGGTGATGTACCACGGTTGCTTGTGATCGCCCAGGTTCTTCCATTCATAGAACCCATTGGCGGGCACCAGACAACGGCGACGCTTGACCAGATTCCGGAACATCGGTTTTTCGGACAATGTCTCCGCCCGGGCATTGATCGGCGCCAGTCCCCGCTTATCGCCTGGTTTGGCCCAGCGGGGAATCAGACCCCATTGCATCAACTTCGCTTCCCGCTCGCCCTCCTGATGTTCGACGATCACCGGGAGCCGATTGGTCGGCGCGGCATTCCAGGTATGGGGAAGCTGGATCTCTAATTGCCGCAATTGGAATCGTTCGGAAAGATCTTCCGGCGCTTCGAGCACATATCGACCGCACATGGTTCGACTCCTTGGATCGAGGGAAGACCAGCGTCCAGCGATTCGCAAACGAGATCGGGGATGCCTGTTTTGGACTCCAGCCCCGTCGCTAGATCATACGTTCCCATTATCGCAGGTCGGCCTCTCCTCGACCGCACTCGGAATGACGCTGAAGGCGCCGAAACCGGCGGATCGGAGAACTGCTCGACTCTCATTTTCGTATCCTCTCCAAACAACAGGAAAGGATCGACCATGGACCAGAAACTCACCCGCCGCCAGCTCGGCATGCTGGCCGCCCCGCTCGCACTCGCCATTGCCGCCGGTCGTGGGGCGGGTATCAGCTTCGCGCAGGACACCGAATCACCCCTGCTCGCCCCCACACCCGCCTGTGGTGATGCGGACGATTTCGCCGAAACTATTCCCCAAACGGAGGGGCCCTATTTCACCCCGGGCTCGCCGGAACGAACGTCGCTTCTCGAACCGGGGATGGCCGGAACGAGGCTGACGCTCACCGGCTATGTCTATTCCACGGCGTGCCAGCCGGTCGCCAATGCCCTGGTCGATTTCTGGCAATGCGACGATACCGGCAACTACGACAATGTCGGCTATACCCTGCGCGGTCACCAGTTCACCGATGCTGAGGGCCGCTACGAGCTGACCACCATCGTTCCCGGACTCTATCCCGGACGCACCCGGCATATTCATGTCAAGGTGCAGCAACCGGACCAACCGGTGCTGACCTCCCAGCTCTATTTCCCGAACGAACCGCGCAACGAGACCGACGGTATCTTCGATTCGCGGTTGATCATGGATCTTGTCGAACCGGAGGACGACGCCGGAGGCAGCACCGGATTCTTCACCTTCGTGCTGGCGTAATCGATGAAGGTCGTGGCAATCGGCGGCGGAGAATTGGGCGAGGGCGAAACCCTGCCAATCGACCGGCGTATCGTGGAGCTCACCGGGATCTCCAAACCCAACGCGCTTTTCATCCCCACCGCCAGCAGCGACTCGGTCGACTATGCGGCCACCTTCGCTCGTATCTACGGGGATCGCCTCGGATGCAGGACCGGCGCGCTCTCCTTGCTGAGCGACCCACCGCCCTTTGATCGAATCGCCGAAATCATCGCGAACGCCGATCTGATCTATGTGGGAGGCGGCAACACACTGAAGATGATGCGGCGCTGGCGGCGGCTCGGGGTCGATCGCTTGCTCATCGAAGCCGCCGGCCGCGGCACGGTGCTCTGTGGGCTCAGTGCCGGAGCGCTCTGCTGGTTCCAATACGGCCACAGCGATTCGATGAGCTTCTACCATCCGGACGATTGGGACTATATCCGGGTGCGATGTTTGGGTCTGCTGCCGTTTACCGGTTGCCCGCACTACAACGGCGAGCGCCGAGACAAACATTTCCAGGCAATGATTGCCCGCAATGGCGGCATCGGTATCGCACTGGATGATTGCACTGCCCTGGAAATCATCGACGACCGCTTCCGCATCATCACCACCCGGGCCGGTGGCGCGTATCGAGTCGAACGCGTTCGCGGCAGCGTGGTCCAGTCCCAAATCCCGGTCCAATCGACATTCGAGAAGCTGGAATCGTTGCGATAGTCATGCGGTGCCGGTGCTCGTGCGTTCCTGAGCTCGACGTCGTCGTAAATCCCAATGCCGGGGCGAAACCGCGGTCGCGGTTCCGCGCGAACGCGAATCGATAAACGAGAAGGGATTCGCTCGCGGATATCGAGGAGCTCGCTATCGAATCGACGCTGCTCGGCAGCGCGCTCAGACTGGTAGCGCTCATTCCATCCCTGAGCTGGCGCTCCTGGCCAGCCAAGCGTGGCTACATTCGATCACCGAGGAACGCGCACCTCCAACGCAAATCCCGGTAGCACATCCCCGCCATCGAGCGTCCCGGAGGCATCGACCACCTCGGGGCTTTGTCCGAACCGATAGACCGTAACCGTTTGCTTCTCCGGATCGACCCACCAGACCAACGGCACCCCCGCCCGGCGATAGAGCTCCTGCTTCCCGGCGATATCCGCGTTCCGGTCGGTTGGCGATATCACCTCCACCGCCAGATCCGGCGGCGCCGGGCAAAAGCCCCGATCCGGCATTCCATCAGGAAAGCGCTCTGCACGCACAAACCCAACATCCGGAGCGACAACCGTCGCCGGATGCTCGTTCAGGATGAATCCGCCGCTGGAACCACTGACATAGCCCAGCTCATGAGCATCGACGTAGCTAAAAATCACGCTCGCGATGCGCACACTGAGAACATCCGATTTGAAGCTCGATGGCGACACCTCTTTCAGCACCCCTTCGATCAATTCGTATGGGGCGTCGCTGCCCATTTGGTAGAGCTCTTCTGCTGTCACGAGTTGAGTAGCCGTCATGCCGCCATGCCTTGCCTGGTTGCCGATATCTTCCCAAAGAGTAGCAGCAGCCAGCAAGAACAAACCCTGCACCCATTGCTGGACGCATGGAGCTCTGCGACGTCGCGTATCCATGTCCGATCTGAGTTTGCCAGTGAACGCATCATCGGGTAGGATGAGCTCCGAACCCACAAGCAAGAGAACTATGACTCGGCATCAAGACTCCGGGATGCGCCGGATTCTTCGAAAGGGGAGTTGTCGCTATGCGATCGCCTCGTTCCTCCACGGTTCCGCCCGTTTCGCGTTCGAACGCGCCGCTGGTGCTCGCCGACCTGCGGCTAAAGGTCGTCACGCCGATGTTTGGCGGCAGCGTCGAGCCGGGCGTCATCGACCGCGATCGATTGATTCGGGCTGCTGCGATCCGGGGGCATCTGCGCTTCTGGTGGCGCGCCTGCAACGCCGCCGCGGTTCCCACTGTCGAGGAGTTGCACGCACGTGAGCGTTCGCTCTGGGGGTCTGCCGCAAAGAAGGACGACATCTCGTACGGTCCCGGAGCGATCGGCATCGAAGTGACCGAGGTCGAGTCTGGAACGGCGTTCACACATCAGGAGATCCCGCGGCCTGGCAAGAGGCCGCGCATGGTGTGGAGACGAAAGGACGACCACGGCGAGAATCAGCTCGGCCCCGACTACGCCCTCTTCCCGTTCACCCGGCAGCACAATCCGCCTCGGGACGCACGGCCCGGCATGGTCGATATTACCTTCCGGCTCACGCTGACACTCCAGTCCCACGCCAGAGTTGTCTCCGGACTTGGGGAAGAGGCATGCACGCGCGCCACAGAGCAGGCGCTGTGGGCCTGGATCACCTTCGGCGGCATCGGCTCCCGCACGCGCCGCGGCTGCGGCGTGCTTCAGGTGCTCCCGGCCGGAACAGAACCGAACATGGCGATACTGTCCGCGTCGAGCTTCTCCCCGAATGGGGCTGGCATCATCGAGTGGCTTCAAACGAGGCGCGACTTGCTGGTCGAGGTGGGTAGCGGGCTTCCCCTGGTTCCGAAACTCGGCGGGGCGCTCCTCGAGATCAAACCAGACCAACAGTCCGCAATCACTGCCTGGCGGCACGCTGTCGAACCCATGTTTCTGTTCCGGCAGGAGCGCGGCATCGGTCGAAACCGTGGCGGCGATAGACCGGGCCAAAGTCGCTGGCCAGAACCAGGCGCGGTACGTGAGATCGGTGATCTGAACGCTGGAGGAGTGGATGGCGAAGGCCATGCCTACACACGAACTCCCGGCGCTAGTGGCCGCGACTTCCCGCGCGCCGACCTCGGACTGCCGATTCTCTTCCAGAACATGCGACATGGCCGCCAGAAGCCACCCACGTTGGAGGGCGCCACAAAGGACTTCACCCGAATGGCCTCGCCCATCATCCTCACGATCATCGCGGTCGACGACACGACCTATGTTCCAGTCGCGCTCCTTCTGTCAGCGCCGCACGTCTGGGATCCCGCGGCCCCCGGCGTACATCTCAAGGACGAGGAGATCGGAACGACCACGTTGCTCCGGGTGGGTCCCATGAATGACCCAGGTCGACTACCGCGGTGGCCGTTTCCCGGGAATGAGCCGCCGTCCACCGCACCGGCCAAGGGCAGGCGCTCAGCGCGAGACGCCTTCATGGATTTCTTCGGTGGGACGAGGGTGTGGTGATGGATCAGCACGTCGAACCAACCACATTCCTCCTCGCAATCGCCATCGGACCAGTGCAGGATTTCATAGCCGCCAGCCGCAAGGCTCGGGATCTCTTTCAGGGGTCCGACATGCTCAGCACCCTGTCCCGCACCGCCGCTACAGCCCTGGAGAACGATCCGGGCACGAAACTGATCTTCCCGACCGCCGAAGCCCTGCAACAGCATCACGCCGTTGCCAACAAGCTGCTCGTTTCCACCACTGGTGACCCGGAAGCCCTCGCCACCAACGCAAAGGCAGCTGTCGACCAGACGCTGCGAGCGATGTGGATCCGAATCGACGCGCACCTGGCGAATCTTCCGACCGGGGTGCTCGATCGCACCACGGCCGAGCGCCAACTCGATGATTTCGTCGAGTGGTATGCCGCGTGGACGGCCTATGATCCCAGCGCCACGGACGGTCACGCTTCCTATGAAACACGCCGGCTGCAGGTGGAACAGTTGCTCGCCGGACGCAAGACGCTGCGTGATTTCGGCCCGGCCCATGGTGTCGACGGGCGCCCGAAAAGCGCGCTCGACCCCTCGCGAGAAGCCGTCGTCGTCTCCAACGCGGAGACAGCGCGCCTGATCCGCGTGCGGCGGAACGAACCACTCGACGCGATCTCGCTGATCAAGCGCCTCGACGGCCAGGGGCGCTTCGTTTCAACTGCCCGCGTCGCGATCGACCCCTACCTACGGGCAGCTCGGCGTATCAGTGACGACAGTTATCTCTTGCTCGGCGACCTGGCCGCCGCCGCGAACCGGCTCGCGGACACCGATCTCGCCGAGCGATTCAAGGTCACCGAGCAATCTGGTCTCGCTCACTATGCGGACTTCCCCTATGACAGCCAACTCTTCTATGAGTTGTCGGAAGAAACGGCAAAGAAGCAACTCGACGTGTGGAAAGGCACTCCAAAAGAGCCGGAACTGCAGGCAGCAGTCAGTGAATTCTTCGATATCATGCAAACGTTCCGTGCCGGCATGCGCGACATGGGTGATCCTCCCGCATACCTCGCGGTGCTCTGCGCGGACGGCGACCGCATGGGCGCAGCAATCGGTGATCTGGGCTCGATCGAGGCACATCGGGAGCTCAGCTTCCAGCTCGGCACGTTTGCCGAGGCAGCGGGCGAGATCGTGCGCCAGCACTTCGGCGCGCTGATCTACGCCGGCGGCGACGATGTGCTCGCCTTCCTGCCGGTCGACACGGCGTTGCCATGCGCCGATGCGCTGCGGCGGAAATTTGCCGAGATCATTACGGAAGCGCTGAAGGACCACGATGTCGAGAACCCGCCCACACTCAGCGTTGGCATCGGCATCGGCCACTATGCCGACCACCTGCAGGAGCTGCTGAAACGGGGCAGGGATGCGGAAAAAGCCGCGAAGGGTCCGCGCAACGCGCTCGCCGTCATCTTCCAGGCGCATTCCGGCGGCGGCGCCCCCCGGACCGTCGTCCACTCATGGGAGAGCGATCCCGTCCGCACATACTGGGCGACGGCGCTGGATTTCCATCGGCACGACGCGCTGCCCGACGGCGCCGCCTACCAATTGGATGCGCTGCGTCGCGAACTGCAGGCCGCGCGCGAACACGGAGTATTTGCGAATGAGATCGCGCTCGATGATCTACTGGTCAAGGAAACGGTCCGCATCCTCGAACGCAAACAGCCCGAGCATGGCAAGGCGAAGATCCGAGACGAAATCGTCGCTGCCGTTCGGAATCGCCTGGAGCACCCACCCGGGGGCCAGTCGGCGACTGGCGCGCTCGGCTCCTTTGTGAGCGAGGTGATCATCTCCCGGCGCATCTACCGGTTGTTGCTCGATGAACGATCGGAGGGAGCACAGCTATGGAATGGCGCGCTCCTGCCAGTCGCATCACCAGATCCGGCAGAGTCCGCGGAGGCGAGATCATGACCGACCCACGACGCAACAATGCCCTCGAGGAACCATCCCCGGTGGTGACCGCGCTGATTCAGCCGCGCGACCCGCTGGTGCTGCGCGACGCACGCCCCTTCTCCGCCGATCCCGGCGCCCGTGCGTTCAGCCTACCGTGGCCGCTGCCACGCACGATCGCTGGCGCGCTGCGGACTGCCATCGGCGCCAGCGCCGGTATCGACTGGAACCAGTGCGATGGGGCAGACGCCAGGCGGGTCCGTCGAGAACTGGCGGTGCATGGCCCGCTCCTCGCCGCACAGGACACCGCCGGTAACTGGACTCCATACGTTCCCGCCCCGCGCGACGTGCTGTTCTATCGCGACAAGGAGGATTCCCGGATGCTGCACCCGATGGTGCTGCGACCCGACGCCCCCAACGCGGCGCTCGGCGAGGGGTGCGACCTGCCCCGGCCACCCAAGACACTCCCCGACAAGGCAACCGGGTATGACCGAGCGCTGCACAACACCGAACTGCGACCGCTCTCGGGGATGCACGACGTCAAGCCCGATATCGGCGTGCCCAAGTGGTGGGCGCTCAGCGACGCGGTCGATTGGCTCAACGACCCGGCCGGTCACGCGATTCCCTCTACCGTTTCGGCGCCCGGGGAGCCAGACGCGCCGCAACGGCTGCGCGGCGTTGGCGAACTACCGGTCGACACTCGGGTTCATGTCAGCATCGACTCCAGCAGTCTCACCAATGTCGAGGGCGCGCTGTTCACCACCGAATCGCGGGCATTCCCGGATGCTGCCGCGCATGGCTGGCCGGCGCTGGCGATGGTCTGTTCCATCAGGGGCGGGTTGGCGAATACCCTGGCGGACGGGTTCCTGCCCTTGGGCGGGGAGCGGCGACTGGCTCGTGTGACACGCGCCCGCACGTCGCATCCGTGGCCGCCAGCGCCGATCGCCTATCCAACGGACGAGCAGATCGCGCGGGCCGATGGATTGCGGTTGCTGCTGGTGACACCGGCCCTGTTTCTCCACGGTTGGCTGCCGGACTGGATCGGCAACGGCACGATCACCGGACTCCGGGGGCAGAAGGTCAAGTTGAAGCTTGCTGGCGCAGCGATCGACCGCCGGATTCCGGTGAGCGGCTGGCGGCTGGCGGCGCGCGAGAAGACGGATACGCAAGGTGAGCAGCCGCCCGGTCCACGCGCCACGCGCTATGCCGTGCCGGCCGGCGGCGTCTATTTCTTCGCGTTCGATGAAGGGTATCGCCCAGACACGAACGCGATCCGCCAAATCTGGGACAGTCTGTGGCTCGCGCCCGTTTCCGATCATCAGGTCGACCGCGACGACGGCTTTGGTCTGGCGCTACCGGGGCTGTGGTCCAGTCCGGTGGTGGCCAGGGACGATGTAAATCGCTGAGGAGACGTTCGATGGAAACCAGAATGCTCTACGTTCACGCGCTCAGTCCCATCCATGTGGGGATCGGCCAGGGCGCCGGCGTGATCGACCTGCCGGTCATCCGCGAGGTCGTAACCGGCTGGCCCTATCTGCCCGGTTCCAGTGTCAAGGGTGTGTTGCGGGAGGCATCCACGGATGCATTGCGCAACGCGGGCGATGCCGAAGCCACCGTAAAGCAGAAGATCGCGATCACCTTCGGACCGGAAACCGACAACGCGTCGGATCACGCGGGCGGAATCATCGTCGCCGATCTGCGGCTGCTCTTTTTTCCGGTGCGCGCCCTCCGGGGCGGGTTCGCTTGGGTCACCTCACCGCTGGCACTCGATCGCTGGGCGCGGGACGCTGGTATGCCCGGACTTCCGGCGACCTCGCCGGTTCGCCAGGTCGGCGACGGCAATGTCGTCCTGCCGGGAGCGACAGCGCGGAACACGCTCGCCACCGGCAACGCGGTTCGCCTCGAGGACCTGAAACTCGACATTACGGCGCCCGGGGACGATACGCTGGAGAAGCTGGTCGAGCAGATCGCCCATGCATGCTTCGATGACGATGCCTGGCGGCAGTTCTTCGCTTCGCACGCGGGCGTCGTCTCCGACACGACCTTTTCGTTCCTGACCCACACCGCCACCGAGGTCACCGCCCGCAATCGGATCGATCCCGTTCGTAAGATCGTCGCCGAGGGTGCGCTCTGGCTGGAGGAGGCCATCCCGGCAGAAACGATCTGCGCCGGTCCGTTGGTCGTCACCGATCAGGGCATCGCCCGGTACCGAACGCAATTCGACGAGAACGCCGGCGATGACGCGCTCGGGCAGATGGTCGCCAAGGGTATCGAGAACCTCCTGCAGATCGGCGGTAATGCCTCGGTCGGGCGCGGGATCGCGCGGGCGCGGATCGCGCCGGCAGTCGTGCCCGCGGGATCGGGAGGAGCGCGATGAGCCTCCAGTTCGACTACATGAAGCAAGCCCTCGCCGATGTCCAGAACGTCAAGACGCACAGCGATCCAGCCGTCCAAAAGTCCTACGGAGCGTTATGCCACCAGACGCCGGTATTCGTGCTCACCCACGGGCTCGCCATCACGGCCGCGTTCGTGGACGCAAAAGCAGCGGGAGAATCGGGGGCAGGACCCTACAACCTCGTGCAACGACACATGATCGGCATCCTGGGCGGCAACGCGAACGACCCGACCATCACGGCTGTGCTCGCGCGGCAGCCGAGCAACGGCGAGTACATGCTGAACACGCTCACCATCCTCGATGCGTGGATCTATTACAAGCGGTTCGCCGTCTCGGTCCTCGATGTCACCGCCGCCGAAAGCGCCACGCGGCCGGAGGCGCCTGCCGCTGAAGCGGGTCCACAACCAGCCGGAGGCGTATAGGCCATGGTACAGAACGCGAGCCTGCTCCTGACCAAGGCAATCAGCACCCAGCCCCGCACCTTTACATCGGCCGCGAACAAAACCCGATTCGAGTCAATTGTAGGCTGCGGCCCCTCCGACGACTATCGGCGCGCCTACGCGCGCTGGGAGCAGCAGATCGAAACGCTTCCCGGCGTCACACTCGCCGCGACATTCGATGTCGTCGACCGGGTGATCACCGGGATCGGAGCCGAGAACATCCTCGAATCCTCCATCGCCGTCGACCGGCTCTGGGGGATGCCGGTGATTCCCGGCTCATCGTTGAAGGGACTCGCCAGCCACTATGCGGTCGCCAACGCGGCCGCTGCGGGATTCACCGGCGAGCAGCTCACCGATCTCTTCGGCGACACCGAGTGGGCAGCCTGCGTGCGATGGCTGGATGCATGGTTCGACCCCGATTCGACCACCCAACCGTTCGCGCTGGATGTCGTTACAGTGCATCACCAGTCGTACTACGGAGATCCGAGCAACCCACCGGTCGATTTCGAAGATCCGGTGCCCAGCTACTTCCTCACCGCGCGCGGGCGTTTCCTCGTCGCGGTGCAGGCGCCGGACCGGGACTGGGCCGAGGCGGCGCTGGAGTTGCTGCGGCGCGCGCTGGAGCAATGGGGCGCCGGGGCAAAGACCAATGCCGGCTACGGACGCCTGCGCCTGCGCGAACACCGAACGTCGTGGAAAGCCGATCAGGTCCGGCAGGCACAAGCGGCCGCCGAGGCTGAAGCGGTGAAACAGGCCGAAGAAGAGGCGATTCGAACAAAACGGGAAAAAGAGCGCAGCGACAAGGAAGCCGCAGAGCAGGCATATCGAGAGAAGATCGAAGCGTTCGAACGCGAAATCGAATCGACCAAGAGCCAGCGGCGCAAGAAGCTGGTCGACGCCTGGGCTCGCACCTGGTCGGAGATCGAATCGGCCGACACTCAGCTTGAAATCGCGCGCCTGATCTTCCCGAAATGGCAACGTGAGGATGTGCAGGACGCAATCGCGGCAAATCCAATCGCGCAGGAGATTCTGCGCCGTGG
>JBIQLF010000102.1:0-10750 GCA_044464585.1 Thermomicrobia bacterium | reverse complement strand
GTCCTCCTGAGTACCCACCTATTGCCGGACACTCTAATACGGAATCCGCTTGGACCCTCCGGGATACCCACCATGGCTCCGGCCCGGTCCCACCGTTGAAACGCTGGGCGAATACCCCTTCGGAAGCACTCGGATTTCGTATAAGCCATGCCAACCATGATGGACACACAAAAAACGCCGCCGCGGGATTAGCCGGGGCAGCGTCTTCGATCGTTGGAGCGGAAGACGGGATTCGAACCCGCGACCTTCTCCTTGGCAAGGAGATGCTCTACCACTGAGCCACTTCCGCATGGCGCCGATTGCTGGCGGCCAGAGTCGGCATTCTACAAATCCGCCGCCTGCCTGTCAAGCCGGGCGCGCCCGGCGGGATGCCCACGACCCGCCTCAGAGCATGTATTCCTCGGTCAGATGGCCGTTCTGGTTCGCGCATGCATGCGGTCCTGGTCCCATGGGCATTCCGCACATGACACAGCGCGGCCGCCCCGCGGCCACGACCCGTTCGGCCTCTTCGGCGATCTCGGCCGATTGCGCCCGATTCAGGCGGCAGATGGCGGCCGGCCCGAACATCTCCGACTCTTCCAGATCGTAGGCAATGATGACGATCCGGTCCCGCGCTTCGTCATATCCGATCTCGATCTTGCCAACCCGGAATTGTCGTTCCGAAGTCAAATCGAATTCCGGTTCCGAATCGGCCGATTCCCCTTCGGTCTCCGAGTCTGGAAGCTGGTAGAGCAGCTGCTCGAGCGCGTGGCCAAGCGCATCGACCTGCATCTTTTCCATCCAGAGAACAGTCGTCTCGACACCGGACGAAACGAGCAACCGGAACCGTCGCTGCCCGGGTTCCCCAAGCGCTTCCACATTGGCCCAACGGACATCGATTGGAACGATTTCTCTGCCTTCTGATTCCGACACACGCCTCTCCTGAAGTCAGCATCTAGTTTACTATCGGCTCGCGAGCGGACACGATCTGGCCGCTCTGGTGCGCGATGCACCGGCATGGGACACTTCGCCTGCGCAGGTGTATTCGGAACGGCTCTCCACGCGCATCGCCATCCCAGCGTCGCTGCTTGATACCCCAATTTTGGAATCAGTATGACTCCCAGGAAACTGCAAGATTTCGATTTCTATATGGTCATCGTGACCGGATTGCTGATCGGCTTCGGCGTCGTGGCGATCTGGAGTGCCCAGGGAGGCGGTCAGGTCACCATTCTCAACGAAGGAGTCCGGCAGGCGGTCTTCGCCATCATTGGCGCTATGCTGCTGGTGTTCGTCGCGAGCTTCAATTACCGATTTTTGAGCAGTCTCGCCTGGTTGCTCTATGCCGGTTCGCTTGGGACGCTGGTGCTGGTGCTCATACCCGGTATCGGCATGTCGATTGCCGGTTCACGCCGCTGGTTCAATTTCGGGGTCACCACCGTGCAACCGTCGGAGTTCGCCAAGCTGGCGACCATCATCGCGCTGGCATCGTTCGTCGCTTCTCGTGGCGAGCAGATGCGGGAAGTCGGTAATTTTGCAGTCTCGCTCCTGATCGCGCTGGTGCCAGCGGGGTTGGTTTTCGTCCAACCCGACCTCGGCACCTCGACCGTATTCGGTGTCATCTGGTTCTCGATCATCGTAACCACACGCGTAAGCTGGAAATTCCTGGGCCCGTTGCTGGTGTCCATCATCCCGGTTGCCTATCTGGGTTGGCATTTCGTGCTCCGCGATTATCAGAAGGCGCGCCTGCTGATCTCGTTCGATCCCTTCAAGGATCCCACCGGCGATGGCTACAATGTCATCCAGGCACGCTACGCCATCGGCGCAGGAGGGCTATTCGGTTCCGGGTTGCAGGGAGGCACCCAGAGCCGGCTGGAATTGCTCAAGGTGCGCGAGTCGGATTTCATCTTCGCGCATGCCAGCGGGATGGTCGGATTCGTGGGTATCGTCTGCCTCTTCGCGCTCTATTCGATCTTGCTCTGGCGTTGCCTGCGGGTCGCCCAGGCAGCCCGGGATCAGTTCGGGCAGGCGCTGGCGATCGGTTTTTCGGCGATGCTGTTCTACCAGACGTTCGTCAATATGGGCATGAACATGGGCATCATGCCGGTCACGGGGGTGACGCTCCCGCTCATCAGCCAGGGTTCGTCGTCGTTGTGGACATTCCTCATCGGTATCGGCATCCTGCAGAGCGTGCTCTTGCATCACCGGAAGCTCGCATTTCAAGCACCCTGACCGCGTCTGGTCGCATCGAGAATCCGCTCGTAGACGTCAGAACGGTTCATACTCGTTTCCCGCGCGATCTCCCGGGCCAGCGCCGACGGGCTGGCGCCCTCGCCAAGCCGTTCCTGGATGAGTGCATCGATGTCGACGTCGGCTCGTTCCGATCCGGGGCCGACCACGATCACATACTCCCCCTTTCGCACCGAGGCAGCGAGTCTGGCAGGAAGATTCGCCGCGAAATCGCGAATCGCTTCTTCATGCACCTTGGTGAGCTCTCGGAAGACGGCGATCTGGCGGTCGGGTCCGAGCTCCGCAAGCAGCCCGCCGAGCGATTCGATGCGATTGACGCTCTCGTAGAGCACGAACGGTATCCCTCCCCGCAATGCCGACTCCAGCGACGCGCGGCGCTCTCCGGTCGGACGAGGCAGGAACCCGAGAAACGTGAACGGTCCATCGATCAATCCGGATGCGGAGACCGCCGCGATCACCGCCGACGGACCCGGGATCGGAACGATATCGTGCCCGGCTTCGGCCGCGGCCCGCACGAGCATCGCTCCAGGATCGGAAACAGCCGGTGTGCCGGCGTCGCTCACCAGCGCAATATCCCCGGCAGACAATGCCTCCAGCAATTGCGCCAGCCGGGCCCGCTCATTGAAGTCATGGTTGCTCACCATCGGGGTCGCGATTCCCAAGCGTTTGAGGAGCTTCCCGGTATGGCGGGTGTCCTCTGCGGCAATCAGCGAGACCTCGGTGAGCACCCGGAGCGCGCGCGGCGAGAGATCCTCCAGATTCCCGATCGGTGTGGCTACGACATAGAGCACGCTCATGTGCTGACCCCCTCGGTTTGGAGCGGACCACAAAACAGAGTCATGCTACATTGGCACGAACGTCGCTCGTCGCGCCATCGGCCAGAACATTGCCTGGAGCAGCTCCTTCGTGTCCGCATCATCGCTTTTTCCTGATCCGCCCGCTGCCCCGGAATCCACGGATTCGAGCACATCATTTGGCTCGACCCAATCGCTCTATCGCAAATACCGGCCGCAAACCTTCGAGGCAAGCGATCTGGTCGGGCAAGAGGCGATCGTCCGCACGCTCCGAAATGCGATTCGGCTCGATCGCGTCGCTCATGCGTATCTGTTCACCGGACCGCGAGGCACCGGCAAGACGACGACCGCACGTTTGCTGGCCAAAGCGGTCAACTGTCTCGATCCCGATCCGGATGCGCGGCCGTGCAACCATTGCGCTGCCTGTGTCGCGATCAATACCGGCTCCACGACCGATATCATCGAGATCGATGCTGCCAGCAATCGTGGTATCGACGATATCCGGGAATTGCGCGAGCGCGTCAAGTTCGCGCCCACATTCCTGAAAACGAAGTTCTATATCGTCGACGAGGCGCACCAGATCACGGGCGCTGCTGCCAACGCGTTTCTGAAGACACTGGAAGAGCCGCCTCCCCATACAAAATTCATTCTGGCCACGACCGATCCAGAACAACTCCTGCCGACGATCGTTTCCCGTTGCCAGCGGTTCGATTTCAAGCGGTTCTCCCGGGACACCATCGTGGAACATCTCGCCCGGGTGGCCGAGCAGGAGGCTGTGCCGATCGACCGCGATGCGCTGCTCGTTGTCTCCGAACATGCGGGTGGCAGCATGCGCGACGCGCTCGGGTTGCTCGATCAGCTGGCATCATACCGGCAGCAGGAGAGCCCGGAAACCGATCGTCCGATCGGGGCAGACGATGTCCGCAATCTGCTGGGGGTCGCTCGCGGTGAGCGGGTCGTCCGACTGGCGGATGCGCTGGCAGAGGGCGACGCAGGCGCCGGTCTGACCATCATCAACGATGCATTCGACGCCGGCGAAGATCCGCGGCAGCTCAACCGGCAACTCGTTTCGCTGCTCCGGGCGGTCATGTTTCAGGTCGCGTCCGGCGCGCCGGGTTCGGATCCGGAAATCGACCGGCTCGCCACACGATTCGACCTTGGCGAAATCGCCCGGCATTCCGCGCGATTCAGCGAGATCGATTACCGCATTCGCCACGCGTCGCTGCCGCAGCTCCCGCTGGAAATTGCCTTCGTCCAGGCAACACTCGATGCGAACCCGACACGGCAGGGAATCCAGCAGTCAGCGCCGGCGCCAGAACATTCCGCCGCCGCCGCAAGCGCGCCCACCGCCGAACGCTCCCGGACTCCCGAGCGCTCCGCCCCTACCGAACCCAGTCAGCGGGCAACCGAGCGAGCGACGTCCCCGACGAGAACGCGACCCGAACCGGGGAACCAGTCCGATGCTCCGAAGGGCACCGATCCCGCCACCGACGAGGCGGCCGTGCAGGCCCGATCGGCACCGGCTCGACCTCACGCCACTGGTGATATCACGGTGGATCTGCTGCACGATCTCTGGCCGAAAATTCGGTTAGATGTCAAGGCCCGGGACCGGCGCATCGAGGCATTGCTTTCGAGCTGCGATCCGGCGCAGGTGGATGGGAGTTCGATCACGCTCGTAACGAGCTACAAATTTCACTGGGAAAAGATGAACGAAGACGCCACCCGCGAGCTTCTTCAGAATGTCATCGGTCGCCTCGTGAACCAGACGGTCACAGTCACCACCCAGATGCGGGGCGCGGCCCCGCCGCCAGCGCCCGCGTCCAGACTCCAGGAATCTCCAGTGGACGAGTATCGAGCGACTTCCCCGCGGCAAGCACAACCGCCGGCGCCAGAACGATCGGAGGACGACCGCACGGTCATCGAGGCCGCGCGCAACATCTTCGACGCCGAGGAGCTCACTCCTCAGGCGTAGGCGACGCTGGCGCCGGACTGGCACTCGGGGAGGCCACCGGCGAGGCGACCGGGGTCGCCGCCGATTCCTGCCGATAGAGCAGCGACATGGTCCCGCTCTGATTCAACAGGAACGCGATGATCACGGATCCCCCGGTATCGGGAGTTCTCGTGGTCCCGGTGATCGCCACCCCTTCCGATGTGAAGGCAAGTCGTGAACCGGAAAGCCCGACCGGCAGATCGAACCGTTCGATCGCGGGACCGTCGGTTTGCCCGAGCCAGACCGAACTCGGTTTGGTCCCAGGCCGCCGGACCGGATTCGTGAGAAATGCCGTGACCATCGCATCCGGGGAAATTGCAAATGCCTCCACCGAGGCAACATCGCGACCCACCGGAGACGTCCAGACCAGATTCGGCATCTTCGTTTGGGTGTCGAGAACGAAGAGATCTCCCTGGGTCGTACCGGTCTCCTCCCGATCGATGATGGTGGCGACCCGGGCGGTCGTACCAACCCAAGCGACCTCGCGGGCGTATCGGTTTCCCGAGCGATCGGCCGGCAACACCACGATCGGATCGATCGGTTTGGCCTTCATCGAACCGGCGAAGATACCGCTGCCGTCCGACCCGGATGGCCGATCGACGAATGCGATCGTGCTTCCGTCCGGTGAGACCGCCAGCGCCGAGGGACGCTTGGCCGCTGCCGCCTTTGCGACTCGGACTTGCGATCCATCAGCAAACACCTGCAACAAGCCGCCCGTCGGCAGGGCGATTACCACGCTACTGGAATCGGGCAACCAGGCAATACCGCCACGCCCTCCGGCCACCACATCCGGATCTTGGTCTCCGCCGCGCTGCCGGTTGCCGATATCGACCGAAACGATCTCCTCCTTCGTCATGTCGACGAATTCGACCGCCCAATCCACCGGCGCTTCAGCCCGTGATGTCAACAGCGCAACTTCAGTCGACGCGGGCGAGAGCTCGGCGGCCCAGACCGCGCGCCCAGCATCGCTCCAGGATTCTCGTCCGGTCGCCTCCACGACATCGACGACCACGAGCCGATCCGGCAGGGTCGCGATAGCGCTCGTACGATCCGCGCGCGGTGCGAGAAGCTGGGAAACCGGCATTTGCGTCGGTATGGCCGTCGGAGACCCGGCCACAGGGACTCCGGTGGAACCGGCGTCCTCCGTTGCTCCGGCGACATCCGTTCGCCGGTCGCCCGCGAATTGGCGGTCGCTCGTTTGGTCGGCGCATCCAGCAAGCGTCAGGAGCCCCAGCGCCGAGACAGAGAGCACGGCCCTGCGGGAGTATGCCGTTCGTCCTGGTGTGCTCCGGTGACTGGACTTTTTCATACCAACAACACGCCCACTCACCACATCCCAAACACGCCGGCAGACAGGGAGTGCCAGTCTAGCCTATGCAATGCGACCAGTCGCCTGGACCGATTGCATCTCGGATCGATCGCACCCACCCCTTCCCGGCGTGTTGCTATGCTAGACTCCCTCGACGGCGCCCATGTGCGCCGTCTTCTCGTTTAGGACAGGGGTAGATTCCACCCATGACACTGACGCTGGACGACGTCGACCACGTCGCGACGCTTGCCCGGTTGGGGCTCAGCCAGACCGAACGGGCACATATGCAAGAAAAGCTCTCGACCATCCTCGGGCATATCGATGCGCTTTCCGAGCTCGATACCGATTCGATCTCGCCAACCGCATCGGTCATCCAGATGACGAACGTCTGGCGTGACGACACGGTCGAACCCTCGTTGACCAGCCAGCAGGTATTCCAGAATGCTCCCCGAGTTGCGGATGACTGTTTCGTCGTTCGGACGCCGCTCGGCGGCGAGGACGCGGACGCATGACGAACTCGCACCTGACCGATCTGACCATAGCAGCGGCATCCACACTGCTCCGTGACCGGAGTATCTCAGCCGCGGAATTGGCGACCGCTCATCTCGAGCGGATCGAAGCGCTCGAACCAGCGCTCAAATGCCACATCACCGTCACCCCGGAGGTGGCGCGGGCGCAAGCAGCGGCGGCGGACCGGGCGATTGCGGCGGGCGAGGCTGGGCCATTGGCGGGGATCCCATCGTCCCTCAAGGACGTGCTGTGTACGGTCGATGCCGACACCACCGCGGGTTCACGCATCCTCGAAGGCTACCGCTCGCCCTATGATGCAACCGTCGTGCGCAAGCTGCGCGAGGCCGGAGCGGTCTTCGTCGGAAAGTCGAACACCGACGAATTTGCCATGGGTTCATCGACTGAAAATTCGGCGTTCTTCCCGACCAGGAACCCATGGGATGTCGAGCGGGTGCCCGGCGGTTCCTCGGGCGGTCCGGCAGCGGCTGTGGCCGCCCGAGAAGCGCTGTTCGGCATCGGTTCGGACACGGGCGGCTCGATTCGCCAACCGGCGAGTTTCTGCGGGATCGTCGGTCTGAAACCGACCTATGGCCGGGTTTCGCGTTTCGGGTTGCTGGCCTTTGCCAGCAGCCTCGACCAGATCGGGCCGTTCACACGCTCGGTCGAAGATGCCGCGATCGTCCTCGAAGCGATCGCCGGTCCCGACCCAATGGATTCGACTGCTGTTCCGCAGCCGGTTCCGCATTTCCGAGAGACATTGCGATCGGATCTGAAGGGCGTGCGCATTGGGGTGCCATCCGAGTACTTCGTCGATGGAATGGAATCCGGGGTCGAAAACGCCGTTACCACGGCCATCGATGATCTGAAAACCCTGGGCGCCGAAATCCGTCCGATCTCATTGCCCCATACGAAATACGCGCTGGCAACCTATTACATCACTGCTCCCGCCGAAGCAAGTGCCAATCTGGCACGCTTCGATGGAGTTCGGTTTGGTCTTCGGATCGATGAACCAACGATCCGCGAAATGTACGAGCGAACCCGTGGGGATGGATTCGGGCGCGAAGTCAAGCTGCGTATCATGCTGGGCACCTATGCATTGAGTGCCGGATATTACGATGCCTATTACGTCAAAGCCCAGAAAGTGCGTACGTTGATCAAACAGGATTTCGACGAGGCGTTTTCCTCGGTCGATGTCATCGTTGCCCCGACATCGCCGACAACAGCTTTCCGTATCGGCGATCGCATCGACGATCCCTATCAGATGTACCTTACCGATGTCTTCACGATTCCCGCAAATATGGCCGGCATCCCGGGTATCTCGGTGCCATGCGGTTTCTCGAATGATCTGCCGGTTGGATTGCAGTTCCTCGGACAGGCATTCGATGAATCGACCGTGCTCAGTGTGGCTCATGCCTACGAGCAATCGCAGCTCTGGTGGAAAACGCTTCCTGAACTCGATCGAAAGTAATCGACGATACGATCTTCATGCCGAAGAGATACGACAAAGCCTCGACCGGTACATGGCCGAGGTTTTGTCATTCATTCGCTGATATGCCATCATTTCACATCGATAGTATCTATCGATGGATACGCGACACTATCACACAGGAGAGGGAATCGGTGGCCAAAGTTCAAATCATCAGCGAGCATGACGCACCCGCTGCGCCAAAGGCAATGACCAGAGCTGCTCAGGAATCGCTTGCTGTTCTCAACCAGCTTACAAAGGGTAAGGTTGCACGCATCGAACCGGGCGAAGGGCAGAGCATTCGAGGTCTCAAGTCTTCGATTTCTCGCGTTGCCACCAACAACAAGATGAAGGTCACGCAATGGGATGTCGATGGCGTCCTCTATGTAAAGCTCGTCTGATCTTCTTCGATTCGTTTCATTGTTGAGAAGAAAGCGGACGGGAATGAACTGAGTTCATTCCCGTCCGCTTTCTTTTATCGGCTTGTAGCCGGGGTCGTCCGACTCTGTGTTGTCATCAGAAGCCCAGTCTTTCGCCGGCGCACGCAGCCCTAATCGACGGGGTGATTGCCGAGATCGGCCACCGCTTCTTGAGTATTACGGTCGCTCAGACACAACCTGGTCCCGTCATTGCGATCCACCAGATCCGCAGATCCATCGGTATCGAACCCGTTCGAATCAGCAGAATCGAGGATAGCCGGCTTGGGTGGGCGCGCTGCCTGCTCGCCGGCCTCAACGGCACGCTCGTCCTAGCTGCCGTAGTCGAGGAGAATGAACTCGGTGATTTCGGTCGGGCTGAAGTTATTGTCCGACACGAGCACCAAACTGCGATGGCCATTTTCCAACAGCGGCCCCCAGCTCATTCCTTCGATGTTATCCAGCTTGACTCCGGTCGTACCCAGATCGAGGACGAGGTGCTTGCTGGCCGGTACGAACGCTTCTCCATCCAGCCAGGAACGTCCCTTGATGTCCGTCGCGCCGTCGATATCGATTTCGAAGATGCGAATGTAGTTGTGATACTCGCCCTGCGCATCCTGTACTGTCGTTCGTTCCAGCGTCAGCAAATGTGTGTCGTCGACGGTGAGGATATCGGACACTCCCGTATCGAAATAAGCGGGAGTTTCCACCGGAATTGGTTCGAGCTCATAGGCGAATTGCCGTAGCAGATGACCGGATCGGTCGATATTCGAAATGCGCGTGGTAGCGCCATGCTCGTGAGTGGCCAGCGGACCATCCTGCATCAATCCATTTTCCAATCCGAGCCATACGGTGTTGCCGTCAGCGGAAAAGGCCAGGCCCTCGAACCCCTGGTTATCGCGCGGGCCGACGATGCCCTCCGGATCGAGTGCAAACATCGATGGCAAGGCTGGCTGAGTGACGAACTGTCCATCGAGTGTCGTCAAAGCAACCCATGGCGGTAGGCGTAACGATACATCGGCCTCCGTCGCATACCAGATCAGACCGGTCAACGGATCGAAACGGGCCGATTCGATATCGGCAACATTTCCTCCTTGTGCTTTGGCTGGATACGGTGCGCCATCGACCGCCAAGAGCGTCACAGCATGCTGAATCGTCACCGAATCGAGCGATTCCGATGAATACTCGAGATCGAGCGTGTAGAAACGCGATGGCGCATTTTGCGAGCGATCATCACTGATGGCAATCCACTGACCAGTCTGCGGATTGTAGTCGATGCCGGAAAGTCCTCCGACCAATGTGTCGTCCACGACGAGATCATTCGGCACGATCTGCATGCCGATGACTCTGGCACTCCCTGTGGCTACCGCGTCAGCAACTGGCGTGGCACTCTGGGCATGTACGGTGAACGAAATGGTGGATATGAATGTTATGAGTAGTAATGCGCACAACGAAGCCCGACGAAACTTCATCTCGCCAACCGACCTTTCTCTTTGCATTTCCGAAACGTTTCCCGATCGCGCACATTCAACCATATCGTGTGCCCAAAGAAAAGAGCTTCCCGAGATCGCAGACATTTCGCATTTCTCTGCGATTCAGTGAGGCGGAGACGGCTCCTTGGATAGCTATGCGAAACTGCGTAGAGTTAGAAGCCGTGTAGTCGAGAAGCTCGTCTTCCAAGGTGAGTGCCATCCCTAGTCGACGCAAGCCGCTCTGTACGAGAAGCGATCGATCCGCGGTCGCCGCGCCCGGCTCCTCCCCTCTTCAGTAATGGCGAGCAGCGTCAGCGCTTCGCCTCTCTTGTACCAGGCGGTTCGGACGCCGATGTACGCGGATCTTCTCGACCGCCTTAGAAATCGTCCACGCAGATCGGCTATAATCCCGGGCGCGACAGTGCGGTGCGGCCAGAATGGTCCGTGCGCCGGGCTGGGTGACAAGGTATTGATCCTTGTACGTACGCGGCCCGCTAGCTCAATGGCAGAGCATCTGACTCTTAATCAGCTGGTTCGGGGTTCGAGTCCCTGGCGGGTCACCATCAAA
>JBIQLF010000101.1:0-11500 GCA_044464585.1 Thermomicrobia bacterium | reverse complement strand
GTACCCACCTATTGCCGGACACGCTAAGAAACATGGGCGCTCTGCGATATGTTGCAGGAACCGTCGCGGTCGACTAGAGTGACCCGCTGATCTCGATAGACAAACGAAACGCGCGCGCCGTGTGGCGCGCGCGTGTCTGTGGAGAGCGCGAGTGACAGGAGAACCGAGTGCATCGTTCCCGGATTCGACATCTTCGTCCCAGTGGGCGATCGATCATTTCATTCCTGATGGCCGCCATCATGGTGGTGGGCATCGCCGGTGGAATGACGGCCACGGCAGCAGCTCAGGGCGATGAAGCGTTGCTCGGTCAGACCTCGGTCGAATGGACTGCCCCCTGGCAGAATGTGGATCCCGCGGAGACGCTCGGGGATTCGCTGGCAATCGATTTGCCGGAACTCGATCCGCAAAATCGGCTGGATCTCACCAACGACAACAGTCACGTCATACTGGCATCGCTCAGCGCGGCCGCGGATATGACGGCCGTAACCGATGCGGTGCTGACCACCTTCGCCCAGGATCCCGGAAATGCCGTCGAGGTTGCCGGTGGCGCCGACACCGCGCCCAACGCCGAATACCGCGCGTATCTTTTCAATCTCGATGGTCAGGAGGTCGGTGTCTATATCCGACTCGGCGACGACGCCAGCCTCGAGATCTTCCTGGCTCCCGTGACCGTTTTTGCCGATGAGATGAACGCCGCCCAGAGCATGATCACGGTCGATGGCGTGGCCGTGCTCGATGGCGTCGATGGCGCGGCGATTGCCAGCGCGCTGGCCGCCCGGGCAGGAGAAGCACTCCCCATTACCTCGCAGAACGCTGGCGTAGGTGGTGAATATCTCGTTCCGAATTACAACCTGCAGGTCGCCTGGCCCGCGGGCTGGTCGATCGTTTCGCAGGATGAGCGCGGAATCGTCCTGACCGACGCAAATCAGACCATGACGGTCTATATCCAGGGAGATGAGTTCCAAGGGGATACCTGGGAACAGACCGCAACTCGCCTGGCATCACTCTATGTTGACGATCAGGGAGAAAATGCCACGATGTCCGGTTTTGTCGTGACCGATCGGTCCATCATGTTCACATCCGATGGGCAATATGGACCGCGCATGGTGCAGGCATTCCCCACGACCGATCCTGCCACCTTCACGCTGGTCTTTGCCGCGGATATCCAGCCCGGGGCCGATCTTGCGGCACTGGCAACGCAAGCGCGCGAGATCACCATCGACGGCGAGCCGATTCTGCAGGGAATCGAGGCCGTGCTTTCCCCGGCGCCGTAATCGCCGCCCGGTGAACGCCGCTGGGCGATCGTGAACGCATGCTGATTCGAACAGACCAGACGCCGCTCTCTTTCGAGGCGGCGTCTGGTCTGTTCCGGGAATTCCTCACTTCATATACGTTCGGCGACGTCATTGTCGATCGCGACCAATGATTTTTCACCAGGGAAATGCGGCGTTCGATCCATCATCGAACGTCTCCGTGAATAATCCGGGTTGGCCCAGAGATCGGGGTGTCGCTAGCGTGATGAGAACACGCTGCTGAAATCGATGGTTTTCCCAGGGAAGAGTGGACTGATGATGGATTCGCCATCATGCACGACAGTTGCGACAACTCCAGCGCGGTGAATGACGATCCCGCGCTCGCGCGGTCGCACCACCCAAACCTCGCTCGATCCATGCCGGAGATAGAGTTCGACCTTGCGGGCGATCTCGGTGAGCGTGTTGCTGGGTGAAACAACCTCGATCGCCAGATCGGGAGCAAATGGAAGGTACCCGTCTCCGGCGTTCGCTAAACGTTCCGCTCGCACAAATGCCAAGTCCGGGGCAAGCACCGTATCCGGATTCCGTGCCAGCAGGAACCCCACATCGCCCACCAGAAGCTCCCCCAGAGCGGGATCGACAATTTTCGTGTCGAGGATGGAGTTGAGCTTCGAGAGAACCCTGCCGTGCAACCGCCCTTGTGGACGCACCTCCTCGACCAATTCCCCTTCGATGAGCACATAAGGCGCGTCCGGCCCGAGTTGGAACAGTTCGTCGGCGGTGGTATATCGGGTGGTGACCATAGCGAATGCGTTGCCTGAGTTCGATTCGGAGTACAGATCGAATACAACTATACGTGCTTCGATGGCGAGCGGGCGGGGACACGCTCGACGACGGCGTGGTCGACGATCGTCCCTGGAAGAAGTGCACGATCGCATTGCCCGAATCTGAACCGCACCCCTCGACGAATTGGGGTTCCCAGCGCTTGCTGCAATTTCGCCGCTCCGAGCGAACTTCCCGTACGTTCACGTTGAACCCTTGTATACGCCGCTGCTAAGGTGATGGCGGTGTTTCGCACCCGCCATCTCGAATCCTTCCGTGCGTCCCGCTCGGCTCCGGCCGAGGCACGAGTTCGAGTCTCCGCGGTTGGTGTGCGAGGACTGACTGGTTCGAGAGCAGGGCTGGCTGCTGCGTCGGGGGGCGCGTGGCTGGCGGGCGTTGCCTTTCCCCAAAGGCCGGCTTCCGTCATTCCTGAATCCCGAAACGCTGTCTTCTCGCATCCGTGGGCGACCCCTGCCCACATATCCGCGTGCGAGAACAACGACTCGAGACCCGTAGCTCGGGGGTCCGTTGTCAGGAGGGAAGGGTTACGTGTTGATGGCAGTTCCATCACGCGTGGCGACAAGGCTCGGCTATCGCGCGTTTGCAGGCGCAGCGGTCCTTTCGGTCGTACTCGCACTTGGTCCAACGATGACCGTAGCCCAGTCCGCCGCGGTGGGTGCCTGGCTGGGCTACGAAACGCCCGCGCTCGATCCGGGCGGCTATGTCCGGGTCGCCACCGACGATGGCGGTGGGTTGTTGCTCCGCGCCGGCGCCGGACAGGATTTCGAACAGATCTCACAACTTGCCGATGGCGATGTGATCCAGGTCGTCGATGGCCCGGTCTACGACGGCGAGGGCAACGGCTGGTATCTGGTGACCGATGGCGCCACCACCGCCTATGCCTATGGTGGGTTCCTGACCCACTCCGAAGCGTCGTCCCCGGGCGATCGCAACAGCTCGGGCTATCTCGGTTATGACACCCCGTCGTTCTCGGCGGGACAGACCGTCGCGGTGGTGACCGACGACGGACAGGGCCTGCGCATCCGCACCGGTCCCGGCACGGGCGCCGAAACGATCGCCACCCTGGGCGATGGTGACGTGGTGACCGTGGTCGACGGCCCGATCTACGATGGATCCGGTAATGGCTGGTATCTGGTTTCGGATGGTTCCTTCCAGGGCTATGGGTTTGCCGGGTTCCTGAGCAGCGGCGGTTCGTCCGCGTCCAGCTCCAGTAGCGCATCGGTGGGTCCGCTCGGTTTCGATACGCCCAATTTCGATGCCGGGCAAGGCGCGACCGTCCGGACCGACGATGGCGGCGCGCTCAATATCCGGTCTGGCCCCAGCGTCGAGAGCGAGGCGGTGGCCTCGGCATCCGATGGCAGCGCATTGACGGTCATCAATGGTCCCTATTTCGACGATGCCCGCAATGGGTGGTATGCCGTGTCGAACGGCGATGTTTCCGGATTCGTCTATGCTGGATTCCTGACCGGCGGATCGAGTGCGACCTCTGGGGTGGCCAGCAGCGGATATCTGGGCTATGACACTCCCAGTTTCTCCGCCGGGCAGCGCGTGAACGTGCTGACCGATGATGGCGGCGGCCTGCGCATCCGGGACGAAGCCGCCACGAGCGGCAAGCAGCTGGCGACGCTGGGCGATGGCGACGTCGTCACCATCGTCGATGGCCCGTGGTACGACGCGTCCAGTAACGGCTGGTATCTAATTTCCGATGGCGCAATGGAAGGGTATGCCTTTGCCGGATTCCTGACCGGCACGAGCAGCTCGAGCGCATCGTCGTCGAGCACGAAACCATCCGGGGTTGCCCGGTTCGAGGCTGGCGCCGCGGTCAGCGCCAGCGAGGCTGTCAATGTCCGCACCGGCGCATCGGTTTCGAGCAGTAAGAGCGGTTCGCTGAACACGGGCGATTCGGCCGAGGTGGTCGACGGGCCGTTCTACGACAGCGACGGGGACGACTGGTACTACATCCGCAATGGCAGTCTCGAAGGATTCGCCATGGGCGCCTTCCTGAAGGCCGCATCGGCCGCGAGCCAGACCCAGAGTCCGAGCGCGAAAGCATTCATCTATCCGCTCTCGGGCTATACCTTCACGCAGGCGTTCGGGTGCTCGCCCTACTCCTTCGAACCGTATAGCGCCAGTCTCGGTTGCAACTTCCACAACGGGATCGATCTGGCCGCGCCCTCGTACACCCCGATCAAGGCCGCCGCGGCCGGAACCGTGACCGCGGCTGGCTGGTGCGATTGCGGATTGGGGTATTACGTCACCATCGATCATGGCAACGGCTACAAGACCACCTACGGGCATATGGCCGAGCAACCCTATGTATCCGTTGGGCAGAACGTCTCGCAGGGCGAGACGATCGGCCCGGTGGGCAGTACCGGAATGTCGACCGGCCCGCACACCCACTTCATCGTGGAGCAGAACGGGATCGATATCGACCCCCTGAGTGTCTTATAGCTCCGGGTTCACACGACAACTCCTAGCGACGGGTCGCCTCCCGCGGGCGGCCCGTCGCCATTTCCGGCGTTTTCCGAAAATCGATTCGGTTCTATCCTTGCGCCCATACATGGCTGCCGGTCCCGTGCCGGCGAAGAAGCACTGCCCACCCCATGGGGGCGCGACCGAGGAGACAATCGATGAAAACCAGGATCGAATACCAACCGGCCTTTGCCGTTTGCATCGTTTCACTGGACAGTGGCGAGCAGGTGCGCGCCGAAGGTGGTGCGATGGTGGCCATGCGCGATGTCAAGGTCGAAACCGGCGCGACCGGCGGTTTCCTCAAATCGCTCAAACGGTCGGTGCTGGGTGGCGAGACGTTTTTCCAGAATACCTATACCGCCACCTCGAACGATGCCCAGGTGATGCTCGCTCCGGCCTTGACCGGCGATGTGATGGTGCGCGAGCTGCAAAACGAGGATCTGATCGTGCAATCGGGCGCCTATCTCGGATCGAGCACGGGAATCAATGTCGATACCAACTGGGGTGGCGCGCGCACCTTCTTTGGCGGTGAAGGGCTCTTCATGCTGCGCTGTTCCGGAAGCGGCACGCTCATCACCGGAGCGTATGGCGCGATTCACGAGGAAACGCTGGGCGCTGGGCAGACCTTCGTGGTCGATAGTGGGCACATCGTGGCATTCCAGGCGGGAATGAAATACGAGCTGAACAAATTCGGCGGCTGGAAATCGGCGGTGCTCGGTGGGGAGGGTGTCGTCATTACGTTTACCGGTCCGGGAACCCTCTATATGCAAACCCGCAGTCAGGAAGCTTTCCTCGGCTGGCTGATTCCACGGATTCCGCACACCGAGTCGACGAACTAAGGATCGACGTAGACGCACCTAGTCGACGTGCGTACATCGTTGCTCTACTATTTGCGCTTGGATTGACGGGTTCTGCGCTTACTGATCGATTGGGACACACTTGCGATGGCAGGTGGTTCTGGGCGTTGCAATGCCCCTGTGATTCGCTCCTGCACTGCGCAGAAACCCAGGCTGTCGTTGTTCTAACTAATCGCGAGGAGCCGGGATTCCGATCCTCGCTAGGGTAGCGGAAGGCGTGACGAAAGGGCACTTCCCTTCGTGGAGCCGCCGTGATAGTGTGACGGCATCCGGAAAAAGCGCCTTGCTGTGGAGCGATGTCCGCTCTGCTCGGGAGAATGTCAATGTTCGAACAATCTCGACGCCGGAGGCGGTTGCGGCCGCGTCGAAACAGACATCAGATTCAATGCGACCAGGTGCGTCCAATTCCAGCGCCGGGCCAAGGCAGCTCTCATCAGCGGGAGGCCGAGGGCGTGACGTATCAATTCCTCAATAAGAACGGCGAGGTGGTTGTGGAGCTCTCCAGCGACCTTGATGAGGCTATTGTCAAGAGTGCCGCTGGGTCGTTTGGCTAGAGAAATCGCAACAGCACCGACGCAGCAAGGACTAGGAACGTTACCTCTGCACCCAGGCAACTCCCGATCATACCCTGGTCTCGTCGCTTTTTCTCCAAGAGCAAGTTGTTTTCATTGCGCTGGTGAATTCCACGAACGGAAATGAAGCGCCGGATGGAATTAGCCGATACGCCGGAATTTCGCAGATCCAGAATTCGCTCGGGGTTAACGGCGGAAATTGCCTCACCGTGGCGAGCGCAATTTATGAAGATGAAGAGCATCAGACAATACGAACCGAACGCGGCAAGGAGGGGGAGTGCGATCGAGGGAGGCATGTGCACTATCGGCTCATAGGTGGGTTCCAGGCCAACTGCCGCGACCCCGTTAGTCCCTTTGACTTCCTGAAACTTGAACCCCCAGTTGGCTTTGAGTCCAAAGAGCGCCACCGTAATCGGGAGGACGGTCGTGCCAACCGTAAACTGAGTGCTGATCCAATGGTTGATTTGATCGAGCGTTTTGAGTTGCTCATCCAGTACTTGGCGAGTGGTGTCGAAGAGTATTCCTTCTCCAGACGGTGCATCCCATTCGTCTTCCTCATCGTCGTCTTCCAAAAAAGTTATCGAGACAGGCTGTTTGACTTCACTTTGCGAGTCGATCGTCCGTGCTTCTCGCCAACTCTC
Source organism: Thermomicrobia bacterium (assembly GCA_044464585.1). GTDB lineage: Bacteria > Chloroflexota > Chloroflexia > Thermomicrobiales > UBA6265 > JAMLHN01. The sequence goes on along the minus strand of JBIQLF010000101.1, from coordinate 4,862 downwards.
CGCAATATTGTGGATGATGCTGATGATCGGATAAATCAAAAATGGGTAGATGACCCCAAAGACCAACGCATAGATCCACAAGAACCAAGCTGGGATTCCCGAGAGATCGATGAAGCCAATTGCGGAACCAAATCCGGCAATTGCGGTAAACGCGGTCAGCGCGAAGCCAAATCTCGTCCAATTCGACTGTTTCAACTGTGCCGAGACGAAACGTCGTTCCACCACTCCACTTATCCTGCGGTAGCTCTGAAACACGAGGCGCTGGGCACAAGGATTGCCTACTGATTGCAGTGAGACGAATGCAGTGCTTGCCTGGGCTGGCACAATAGCTGGCTGTAAATTGGAAGTCAAGAGGGGATCACTGCAGCGCCTTCCGTTGTTTTTCGTGAGTATTGTGGGCATCCGATAGAGAAGCGCCAGAGAGGGATCGATGGATCGTTTCTACTGGATCGAGCATGCCAGGTTGGCTGGAAGCAGTCGGCCTGGCGGAGCACGGGGAGACCGGCTGGAGTGCGATCTGCGGGAACTCCAGGCATACGGGATCGATGCCATCGTCTCGCTGACCGAAACACCATTGGACGAACGTGCGGTCGCCGCTGCCGGTATGGACTACACCCAGATTCCCATGGTCGATATGGCGGCGCCCACGCTCCGGCAGCTTCTGGATGCGCTGGGTGCGATCGATACCGCGCAGGCGAACCAGCGAACCGTGCTGGTGCATTGCCTGGCTGGACAGGGACGCACCGGCACCGTGCTGGCCGCATGGCTGATCCGGCAAGGAATGACGACCGGCGAGGCGATCGCCCGGCTGCGCCTCGTGTGCGATCGCGCCGTCGAGAACGATGCCCAGATCGCCTGCCTGCGCGCCTTTGCACGCGAGCGCAGCTGGATCGTGTGAAGCGAGCCCGGGGGCCGGAGCACCGATACGAAATCCGGATGACGCAGGGGTGTTATACGGATCCGCTTGGACACTGCGGGATACCCATCATCGCTCCGGCATGGCCCCACCGTTGAAACGCTGGGCTACTATCCCTCAGGAATCACCCGGGTTCTGTATGAGCCCAGCCGTTCAAGGTTTGGAGCACTTGGAATACCGAGCCCATACCGACGGATTCGAGCGGATTCGTATGAGCCCGGAGAAGAACCACGGATCCATCGCGGGACGGTAGCGAGACCGTCGATTACGATCTCCCCGGACCCCGGACCTACTTCAACCCCGTCAACGTGATGCCTTCGACCAGGCGTTTCTGGAAGAAGAGGAAGATGATCAGCAGGGGGAACGTGGCGAGATTGGCGGCGGCCAGCAGTACGGCGGTATTGGTGAAGAACTGTCCCTGGAACAATGCGATCCCCACCGGTAGCACCCGCATATCGGTCGAGCTGGTAACGGTCAGCGCCCAGAGGAATTCGTTCCAGGACGCGAGCAGCGCGAGAAACCCAAAGGCCGCCAGCGCGGGTGTGGCCAGCGGCAGATAGATATCCTTGAAAATCTGGAAGGGATTCGCGCCTTCCAGCATGGCCGCCTCGAAGAAATCGCGGGGGATGCCGAGCATGAATTGCCGCAGCATGAACACCCCGAACGAGCTGAAGATCAGCGGAATGATCAGTCCCTGATAGGTATCGAGCCAGCCGAATTCGCGCATCAGCACGAAGCGCGGCACGATCAGCACCTGATCGGGCACCATCAATCCGGCGAGCAGCACAAAGAAGAGCAGATCGCGGCCCGGAAACCGCAGCTGCGCGAAGGCGAACGCCGCCACCGCCGCCAGCGCGACCTGTCCCACCGTGCGCCCGAGGGTGACTGCGACCGAGTTGAAATAGAAGCGCAGGAACGGCACCGAATCGAACACATCGCGGTAGTTCTGCCAGCGGATCTCGCTTGGGATCAGGCTGGGGCGCACCTGAAACAGGTCGCTCATCGGTTTGAGCGAGGTCGAGATCGACCAGACGAACGGCAGCATGAAGAGCACGCCCACCGTCAGCAGCACGATGTGCAGCGCAACGCGCGAAAACCGGATATCCCCCCGTTTGCTCATCCGTAGAACACCCACCGGCGCTGCAAACGGAATTGCAAAAGGGTGAAGATCAGGATCATCCCCAGCAACACCCAGGCCACCGTGATCGCATAGCCCATCCGGAAATTGCGGAAGCCCTCGTCGTAGATGTAATAGACGACCGTCGGTAATTTATTGGTTTGGTCGATCCTGGTCATGACATAGACGAGGTCGAAGACCTGCAGCGAATAGATGACCCCGATGACCGAAAGAAAGAAGATGGTCGGGGTCAGCAGCGGCAGCGTGACATCGCGGAAACGTTGCCACGCGCCCGCGCCATCGAGCGACGCGGCCTCGTAGTAGTCGCGGGGGATCGCCTGCAACCCGGCCAGATAGATGACCATGTCATACCCCACCCCACTCCAGAGCAGCACGACCACCACCGCCACCACCGCCCAGCGCGGACTGGAGAGCCATTCCGGACCGGCAACGCCGATGCGCCGCAGAACGCTGTTGATCGGACCGAAGGCCGGATCGTAGAGCCATTTCCAGATCGTGCCGATGGCTACCGGCATGGTCAGCACCGGCAGGAAGAAGAGGATTCGGTAGAACGCGCGAAAGCGAATATTCGAGTTGAGCGCGATCGCCAGCGCCAGCGCGCAGATCAGCCGCAGAGCGATATGAGGCACGGTGATGGCAATGGTGTTGACAAGCGCAATGCGGAAATCGTGGTCGTGCAACACCGCCCGGTAATTCGCCAGTCCGACATAGACCGGCGAGGTGAGCATATTCCACTGGGTGAAACTGAGATAAAACGAGGCCCCGAGCGCGATCAGGAAGAAGACCGCGAACCCGAGCATCACCGGTCCGATCAGGAGATATCCCCATGCGGCTTCGCGCGCGTGGCGACCGAAGCGGGGCGAGGCCTGCACACCGGTTCCGACTGGAAGCTGGATCTCGGTCATGATGGAGCGGTCTCTTGTCCGGTTCGGCAACGATCGATCGAAACGGAGGGCTGACGACGGGTGCCATTCTCGGACGAGTTGGTATGGGTTCCGCCGTCCGATGTTCTGGCGTTCACTCGCGCATTACTTTCCTGCCAGACGCGTACCGAATCGCGGTTTCTGTAGCGGGAAAAACCCCTGTCAGGAGACTGCCGATTCGGCCTTCGGAGCGGACGCCTGCCGCTCGATTCGACCGGTCATCCCGGCTGCGATGGGCGCTACCAAAGCGTCGAAACGCTCCCCACCAGGCGACACCCGCTCGAACCGCGAAGAGGGTTTGTTTGGGCGGCCCGGGGTTTCGGCCCCGGGCGGTGCGCATGCGATTGGTCCGGCTTCGACCCTCCGCGCTCGGAACTCATCTCGGGCGCGATGTCAGGCTCGCTTCATGCGTCCTGGCGATGCCGCGCAAGGGCGACCGCTCGGCCACCCTTGCGCGGCATCCGGATCGCTCTGGAACTACAGAACCGCGGTTGCCGCTGCCGCGCCCTTGGCGCCGATTTCGTCAGCCGGGATATTGCCAGCGAATCCATCGATGACGACATCCTGCAGCTCGACCTGCCACTCGAACCCGACCGGCGGATCGGGCACACGCTGGGCATAGTCGAGCGCGTCGATGAAGACCTGCAGGTTCATATCCGGGTTGGCATCCAGCCAGGGCTGCTGCAATCCGGCGAACGCCGGGATGGTGGCTCCAGATTGGCCCAGGATCGATTCGGCTTCGTCGCCAGCCAGCCATTTGACGAATTCGAGCGATGCGCCCGAATGCCCGGCGTTGGCCCAGATCACATTCGACAATCCGTGAGTGACGCAGGCGCGTTGCTTGCCCTTCGGCAGGGGTGCGACATCGATCGCCGCATCAGCCGCGCCGTAGGCGCCGGCGCGGAAGGAACCGCCCGGCAGCATGGCGACCTGTCCGGCCGGGAAGAGCGTGTCGGCGACCGGGTTCGATTGCTGAACCGCGATCGAAGGAGTCAGATCGTCCGCGAAGAAACCCGCGAGATAGACGAACGCCTCGGACGCCTCCGGTGAATCGACGACGCAGGATTTCAAGTCGTCGCTCAGCAGCTTGCCGCCATTTTGGAAGATGAAATTGTAATAGTTCTCCTGCCAGCTCGTTTGCAGTCCCGCGCCCCAGGTGCCCTTGCCGGAATCGGTCAGCGTCTCGGCGGTCGAACGGAAGGTGTCCCACGTCCAGGTATCGTCCGGATAGGCGATCCCGGCGGCATCGAAGATGTCCTTGTTATAGAAGAGCGCGATCGTATCGAAGTCGCGGGGAATGCCGTAGTGGACGCCCTGCCAGGTGTACATATCCACGATCGGCGCCGGATAGTTGGCGAGATCGAGTCCCCCATCGCCGCCGATGATCGAATCGATCGGCAAGAGCGCGCCAGCCGAGGCATAGACCGGCAACGAGGCCGAATTGATCCAGAAGACATCGAATGTTTCCCCACCGGCAATTCCGGTCTGAAGCTTGGTCCAGTAGTCGTTCCAGGGAACGATCTGCGGTTCGACCGTGATATCGGGGAAATGCGCGTTGAAGGCTTCGATCTGCGATGCGATCGCGGCTTCCTGGGCGGTATCCCAGAACCCATAGGTGATCGTGACCTTTTCCCCATCGTAGGGAGTGGCGGCGCCGGGGACCGGACTGCCCTGGGCCGAGGCCAAATGCGGCAGCGCACCGGTGAGCGCGAATGCGGTGGCGCCCCCGGCAGCGCCGAGCAATCCGCGCCGTGAGAGTCGACCGTCGAGTTGCGTAGTCATGGAAGATCCCTTCGACGAAACCGGGCAGATACCCGGATCACACGTGAGCGAAACCACGATACCCGATTGTCGCAGACGGGATGGGAACGAGGAACTGGGACGT
>JBIQLF010000100.1:0-11871 GCA_044464585.1 Thermomicrobia bacterium | reverse complement strand
GGCGCGTTACAGCTCCAGCAGTTGCAGATGCACGGTCGAAGCGCCCCAGTTGCCGGAATCGGATGGTTTGGGAGCCTGCTCGTCGATCGCGACGATGCGCACGTGGCGTTCGATGGGTGCACGATCGTAGTCGATATCCCGCAAGGTAACGGTTGCCCCGGTCTCCCACGATTGCCAGAGTGCATCGATCTGTCCGGCGCCATCGAGCGCGGCGAGCGAACCGTCCCGTTGGACCGCGCCATCGCGCGCCTGTACGGCCAGACTCCAGCGACGCCGCCGGGGAGATTGGTCGAGCATGGTGTAGTCGGCCCAGAGTCCGGTCAGCACGGGTGACCAGTCGTCGACCGAGTCGAACACGACGCGCAGTTGCAGATAGCGGGCAACCGCGGCGCCCGGCGGCAGCTCCGCGCAAAGATCGTGAAGTCGTTCGGTGGGATCGCTCACGGTCACGGTGGCGGCAGTCGTCCAATTCTTGCCGCCATCGATCGACCAGGCGAGTGAGAGATCCACCGGATCGGTCGAGAGCCGGTTGCCCCGGGGTTCGGGCGTCGCACATGTCGCGCCGATCGATCGCCAGGACTTCTCGGTATCCCGCTCTCCGGCATCGAGCAGCGATGTGGTGAAGGTGCCTGTCGCGGCATAACTCGAAGCGCCCGGTGAACGCGGAATCAGGCGATAGGTGTCGTAGACCACCCCGGCATCTCCATCGCGAAAGGCAAGCAGATCGAGCGCGCCGGCGCCGGAAATCCCCACCGGCCAGACGAATGGAACCGCGTCGCGCTCCGCCATCAACCACCATCCGGTTCCATCGAACGCCCAGAGCTGAAACCAACCCAGGCGTTGCTCGATAGCAACGATGAGCGTGTTGCCCGCGACAGTTCCCCCGAAACACCGCCGCCCGTCCAAACCGGCCGCGCGCCAGCCTTGTTTGCTCGCCCCTCCATTCGGATTCCATTCGACCGCGCTACCGGAAAGCCAGGTATAGAGTTTGCCCCCGAACGAACAGAGAAATCGGAAATCGTCTTCGGCCGCGCCCAATTGGGTATAAACCGGTTCCGGTTCGCCCAGCCAGACCCCCTCGACCGGGTCGCCCCGTCCGCCCAGCAACCAGAGCGCCGAGCGGGTGGCGATGGCCACCTTGCCGCCGTGCAGCGCCATATTCACGATCGGCGCATCGAGCTCACGACTGTCGAGCCCACCACCGGTCGTCAGCCGCAGAATGCTTTCGTTGCCCGGCAAGGGATCGGCGACCACCAGGCGACTGGCATAACTCGCGATCCAGGCGCCACTCAGTCCGGCCGAAAGGGTCGTCAGCGCCAGGGTGCCCGGGTCGAGCACCCTGATATCGAACGTGGCGCCACAGGCGATCGCCAGATATCCGTTGTAGTGCGCCAGCCCGGTAATGTCCGCACCGGCCCCAAGATCGGCAACCTGGGTGAGATTCGCCCAGCTTCCGGCGGCAAGCGACACTGTTCGGTACACATATCGCCCGATCCCGAGATAGATCGCATCGCCGAGCGGCTGCGTATGCACCCGCTGGCCAGCCATGACCGGGCGAAGCACGGTGTCGGTATATGCCGCGCTCCACGGCCAGGGTTCGACTCCCTGCCCGAAAAATGCCGGTCCGACGCCGGCCGAATCCCACCCGGTATCGCGTTCCAATTGCAACGCACGGCGTTGGCCGCCAACGAAATCGACCATGGTCACCCGGCCAGCGCGCCCCTCCGGCGTCCCAGCCGCCCCCCGGCGATAACTCCCAGGCACGAGCATATAGGGCGTCCCGCCGAGCACGATATCGGACTGTTGCGGCATACCGTCTCCTTTCATTAGAGCAGGCAGCAGGCAGCAGTCAGCAGGCAGCAGGCGGCAGCCAGCCGAACGCTTTTCGAATGGCATCCGCCCTGCCTATCGACAAACACTTACCGTCGAGGGCTATCACTCAAATCTTGGCTGCTGCCTGCTGCCTGCTGCCCGCTGCCTGCTGACCGCTGACCGCTGCCTGCTGCCTGCTGCCTGCCGCCCGCTGCCTGCCAGCTACAAGCGCGCCGTCCACGTCGTAAACGCGTACACCCGCGTGCAGCGGCAATTGGGGTGCAGCGGCGGTTGGGGACCATCGTCCCGTTTCCAGACATGTCCGGCATAGGGACCGCAGATGGGACACACCGATTCGTCGGACGCGGTTTCCCAGCGGGTCCAGATTTCGGCTTCGAGCGCGCGCCGCGCCAGCAGGGCGACATCCTCCGCGATGGCGACCGCGCGCTCCTCGATTTGGTCGAAGAACGATTGCCGCACCCAACGATTTCGTTCGGTCGATTCGGTACGGCTGCTGGCGCCTTCGCTGGCGCGAATCCATCCAATTGGCATGATCTTGGCTCCACGATTGCATACTTGAAGGTGCGATTCGGATACCGCCAGAGGCAAGTCGCACCACTCATCGTTCGAAAGGAGTCGCTCTATGGATCGACGTTTCCGTCATCTCTCGGTCGCGGCCGTCGCGCTGCTCATCGGACTGGTCGCTTTTGCGGTCGTTCCCGCGTCGTCGCAGCAAGCGCTCGCGCAGGGAGAGCACAAGACGATCACCAAATCGCTGGAACCGTTTACCTCGGTGCAGATCAATGGCGGCGGGCAAGCCACGCTCGCATTTGGACCGGCGCCATCGGTCACGATCGAAGGCAATTCGATGATCGTCGACCGGCTCGATGCCAACGTCGCAAACGGCACACTCACGCTGGGTTCATCGCTCACCTCGGCACTCGATGTGACCGGATTGAGCGAGTTGCGATACACGATCGTCACCCCTTCGATCTCGGAAATCCATCTGGCCGGAACCGTCGATCTGCATGTCGATCCGATGCCGGATCAGACCTCGTTGCAGTTGGGGCTGACCACCGGCGCGGAGGTCTTCATTCCCTCGATCACGGCGGACAACATTACCGGCAAGCTCGATTTGCTTTCGACCGCGCACCTCGCCGGAACGGCGACCACCGTGCGTATGCAGGTGTTCAATGGCTCGACCCTCGATGCCCGAAATCTTCAGATCGGGTCGGCCGATCTGGAGGTCAAGGGAGTATCGAAAGCGATCGTGCGGGTGACCGAAGCCCTCACCGGCACGGCCTCGGAAGGCGCCACGGTTTCGTATATCACCGAATCGGTGAATCCGACCCTGACCGCCGGTACGCTCTCGAATCTGGAACCATTGCCGTTTACCCCGTGGACGGCTCCGGCGACGGACGCGCGCCCGGCGGCGACACCGGCTGGATGATTCCAGGGCCTATCGCTCCCGGGAAAACATCCCGGCGGTCCTGGGGAATCGCATCGGGAAGATTCCAGAGCTTCGGCGCCGCCGGGGCAGAGTCCGGAAGCTGAATTCCGACATCGTCCACCAACCCGACCGGCACGTCTGTGCCGGTCGGGTCTTCTCGTCCACGTACCGACGCCCGGACACGGAACGGGGCTCCGGCCGCGCTACCGGTGAACCACTATCCCGCCCAATGCGCGGCGATGACGAGCCCGGATCAGGGAATCAGCGGAGCGCTCGTAGGCTTCGGCAACTCGCACCAACGCCAGACTCGACGATTCCATCCCCCGTTTGCCCGCTTCGACCGACCGGCGCAACAACGCGCTGGCCGCCGCCAACAACACGACGATGTCGTCGTCGCCAGCGGCCAGGTCGACAGGCGTGACATCGTCATCCGGAAGCGGCCGCAACGCGAGATAGTCGATCTGCCAGCTTCCGGCAACCGCCGGCTGGTTCAGCACCAGCGCACCATTCCAGAACGCCCAACCGGGTGCGCGGTCGCCATCGACCGCGGGCGGCAGCGGAGCGCCGTCCGGCAAACGCACCTGGGCAATATCCCGCTTCGTTGCCGGTCCGCTCACCGGCAAAACCACTTCCCCGCCGGCCGCAAGGACCAACGCGGTTCGCTGTTGGGGAAACCGGGCACTGAAGCGATGCAACGCTTCCCCCAGCACAGCATGGAGCACCGCATCGCTCCAGAGCGGATTCGGGGTGGGGTCTTCGAGACGAATGCGCAAGCTGGTGCGCAAATCAGCGCGGGTCGTCATGGATGAATGCCCTTCCTTCTATGAGTGCTATGAGTGTGCTTTTCTATACGAAGCGGGGACTCACGATGCGCGCTCCGGTCCGAACTGGGGCAATTCGTCCGCGATCCGGTCCAGCTCCCCATCGGGGTCGTCACTCCCCAACGCCGCCAGCGCCGTGCGTCGACTTTGGATTCCGCTTTCGACCAGCGCCACCGCCGAGCGAACCGCCAATTCGCGGTCGCTGGGAAGCACATCCGGCCAAAGGGTGACGGTCCGGCGCACCCCTCCGATCTCCGCGCCGCCGAATCGTTCCAGCAGATCGAGCAGTCGCCGATTGCGTTCCTGATAGAACGCATCCCAAAACCGCCGTTTGCGCGCCACCTTCTGGATCAGCGGTTGGATCTCCACTTCCAGCGCAGCGCCGGAGATCGTGCGCCCGGAATCACCGAACGCGGTGCGCGGGGTTTCGCTCAGATCGTGCAGGATTCGGAAGAGCTGGCCGATATAGTCGATATGCAACGAAACCCCGCCGCTGCCGAGCAAATCCAGTAGATAGGCGCGCGACCCTTCCGGCAATTCCCATTTCGCACCCGGCCCGACCGTGACTCCCTCGGAACCATCGACGTTTTCCAGCACCGCAATCGGCGCGCCCGAAAGTTCCAGCACCTGCGCCAGCACACTCATCCGCCGGTTCAGCTCGCGGCACACATCGTAGAGATCGTCCAGATCGGATTCGCCCCAAAAGCCACTCGAGCTCGAATGATTGGCGAGCACGACATAGGGAATCCAGCCATAGGGATTGGGAAGATCGTGCAGCACTTGCCCGGCAATCGTCACCGTCCACCGATCGTCACTCCAGCGTTCGACGATCCGATAGGTCCGTGCTGGATCGAGATGCAACCGGCCCGTATCCGCCCCGAACAGAACCGCGATCTGCGATCCTCGCAATCCATAGCACTGGATCGCCTCGGTCATACGGCGTGGATCGTCCGGTGCGGTCTCCACGACCAGGGTGGCGGGATCGACCGCGGCCACTACCGCGCCACCGGTCGCGGCATTCCACGAGATCTTCACGGCAGCATCGCCGCGCACCGCGGCGCCAATGCACAATTCGATATCCAGGCGAGCCAGCCCATTGCGACCGATCGTCTCGGCCAGCAATCGCTCGGCCCGGTTCGCCACTTGCTGATCGCCCTCGACCGGGATCGAAAACCGCGCTTCCGCCGGAAAGACATACGAGGCCGTCTTGCGCAAGAGCGCCCGCGCATAGTTCAGCGTCAACCGGGTTTCGGCCGGTCTCCGCCGTTCGGTCCATTGATCTCCGGTGAAAAAAGCGGTCGCCGCCGCATATCGCGCCAACCGGGCACGGTCGTCCGCCGAAAGCAAATCCGGTGGCCATCCGAGTTCGAGCATTGCTTCCTCCTTCCTTACCTATAGGAACGTGGCTGCCCCGCCGCATCGTCATCCCCGACACCCGCGGCATCGCCATCGAAGGCGACGCCCCGAAACCGCGGATTGCACATAACCCGCGCGGCGACCCAATCGATTTCCCGGAAATGGGGTTTCGATCTTCAGGTTCGACTGCTAAGATTTGGATAGAAACGCGGGCTGGGCGTTTCGGCCGGCATGGCGGTGCCGGGACACGTTTTCTGCACCCACTGGGTTTGGGCGCTCTGTATGGATCAGCTCACCTTCGACCGATTGACCCGGGCTATGGCTACCGGTCACAACCGGCGGGCGTTTCTGCGCCGGTTGTTCGGTGCGGGTTCGGCGGCAGCCGCAACCGGCGCCTTGGCCGATCGCGCGCTGGCCGCTCCCGGCTCCGGGGACAATCGCCCCGGATCGCTTTTGCGCCCGCAGGAACCGAGCGAGCTGAGCCCGATCACCACCCCGCCCGGGCAGACCATTTCGATCTGTCTCGAACCGCTGGTCGAATCCGAATGCGGCTGCCTCGATCCGAACGATCAGAGCTGTTGCCAGGGCGAGATCTGCTCGGGCGTCTGCACAGCCACGGATGGCTGCTGCAATGTCTCTGCCGATCCAGCCCTGCTCGATCGCGGCGAAGTCTGCGGCGATCATTGCTGTCATCCGCATCTCGACCCCGCACATGTCGATTATTCCGAATGTTGCGATGACGCATGCTGCGCCGGGCATTGCTATGGCGAAGATTTGTGTTGCCCGGTCGATCTGTTCTGCCCAGGGACGGTCGATGATCGGTGCTGTGCCGAAGGCGAACGCTGCTGCGGCGCTGGAACCGATGGCAATAGCTGCATCCCCGCGGGCGAGGGGAGTTGTTGCGATGTCGGTGATTGCGTCGCCGCCGACGATGCCTGCTATGTCAGTTGCGATGCCGGATTCTGCCGGCAACACATCTGCAACGACGGCGCCATCTGCTGTCCCGATGACGCGGGCGGCGTTGGTTGCGTAGCTGGCGACTGCTGCGGCGATGCCGACTGCGCCGCCGGTGAGGTTTGCCGGGCGGGTCAGTGCAGCGCGTCGGTCGAATGCCTGGCGGACAGCGATTGCGCCGGCGCGGACGCCTGCACCATCGGGACCTGCCAGGACGGGATCTGTGTCTACGCGCCCCTCTGCCCGGGCGATTGCGCGACCTGTCTCGATGGCGTCTGTGCAACCGACGATACGGCATGCGGTCTCTGCGGTCTCTGCGATGCAGGCGTCTGCACCCCGGTCGTCTGTCCGGACGGCTACACCTGTTATGCCGCCACGGGAGAATGCCTCGGTATCGCCTGATCCCGCCGTCTGTCGCTCGGCTCGGTCCTGTTCGCAGCATTCATCCGGAATGTATGCGGTTTCGCGCTTGACTTCAGCCGCTCCGGGCATAAGATAGTTCCGGTAACAATTCGAAAAACGTGAACCACCGTCTCCCCGGCGTACCAAGCCATCCGGAACCGCTGACCGCCAGCGTGTCTCGCTGGCGACATCTCAGGAGGTTCGAAAATGGACGATCGGCGTTTCGATTCGCTAGCCCGGGCGCTGGCGCGCGGCCAAAGCCGCCGCGGTGTGCTCAAGGGCCTGCTCGGACTGGGAGGCGCGGCGCTGGCGGGCGGGGTGCTGCTGGAATCCGGGGCAGATGCCGCGCGGCGTCCGGCCCCGGCGCCCAAGCCGGTGACCTGTCCGGGCCGGCAGATTCCCGACGGAGGTCAGTGCGTTTGCCCGCCGGATGCGCCGAATACGTGCGGACCCGATTGTTGTACCGGTACATCCAGCGATCCCTACCCGCGCGATTCCCAGCATACCGAATGCTGTGACAATGCCTGCTGCTTGGGCACCTGTTATGGGGAGGAACAGTGCTGTCCGACGAATACTCTTTGGATCGGCAGCCACCCGTATCCACCGAGCCACAAGATTTGCGAGATGAACGACGGTGCGCGTTGTTGTTCGTTTTGGGACGATTGCTGCGCGGTCGATGGCTGTTGCGAAACGATCTGCACCGGTGGCGCGAACGGCGACGATTATTGCTGCCCCGCGGAGCAGTTCTGCCCGAATCCTAATACGATGTACAACCAGTGCTGCACCGGCGGCACAGTCTGCGTTGGCGCAAACACCGATGAGAGCGCGTGTGTCGATCCATGCCAGCAGGACGGCGATTGCGGCGATCCATGCCAGATGTGCGATCCGGAAAGCCACACCTGCGGACCGCGCTGCACGGACTCATCGCAGGTGTGCTGCACCGACCAGACCGGTCCGGGCGTCTGCGTTACCGGCGAATGTTGTCCCGGCACGCCATGCGGCGACGGGACAAGCTGCTGTCTCGCCAATGACAATGAGCACGCGATCTGCTGTGCAACCGAAGGCGCCTGCGGACAGGACGGAAAATGCCCGCCGGCCGATCCGTGCGAGGCCACCTGTCTCGATGCCTGCGGTACGGTGGGAGAGTGTAACTGCGGCGACTGCCCCGCTGGAACCTATTGCGCGCCGGGGAACTATTGCTGCTTGGGCGAACCGAATAGCGACCAAAACTGTGGCGGATGCGGCAATGTTTGCGCGAATGGCGCCACCTGCCAACCCGACGGATCGAATGGATACTGGTGCTGCCTCGCGAACGAACTCGCCTGCGAAGGCAATAATCAATGTTGCTCCGGTATATGCGACGGGGAGACCTGCGTTGCGTGTCGTCCGCTCACGAGCGCCTGCGGAAGCGATGAGGAATGCTGTTCCGGATCCTGCGAAGACGGATATTGCGCTGATTCCACCTGCATAGGGCTCAACGAGACCGGCTGCACCGCCGCCCTCGTCTGCTGCGATAATCTGTATTGCGAAGGCGGCAGTCGCTGCTGTGTGCCGCGGGGCGGTAACTGCAGTTCGACGAGTGACTGCTGCACGAACAGCATCTGCCAGGGAAATAACACATGTAGCTAATCGCCAGCCCGTGTCCCATGGGCTGAGCGAAACGCGACCGAAGCGGTCCGGCGTCTTGCCGGACCGCGTTCGTTTGCGAATTCGATCCTCGCCAGCGGACCGGCTGCGCTCGTGGCACGGTGCGCCGAAGCGGCCGAACCGAGGGACAGCACCAACGTAAACGCTCGCCACCGGCGGAAGCGACGGACTCGGGCATTGCGCCATCGCGGGACGGTTCGAATCCAGATTCAGATCCGATCGATGCACGATCGTCGTCTCGAGAGAACTCAAGCGCATCACCAGCCCGGAAGCCTACAATCCCCGAACACCAATTCGACGGACACACGGACAGGCGGGCATAGATGAAGATTCTCGTCACCGGCGGCAGTGGCAGACTCGGGCAATTCGCGATCGCCGAGCTCCTCGAGCATGGTCACGACGTAATCAATGCCGACCGGCGTCGCGGTCCGGAAAACGGACCGGCGGCCCGGTTCGTGGAAACCGATCTCTCCGATATCGGCCAAGTCGCCGGACTTCTAAAGCAATGCGATGCGGTCGTCCATCTGGGCGCCATTCCAGCGCCCTGGAGTCATGCCGACGAGATCGTCTTCACCAACAACACCATCAACACGTACAGCGTTTTCCAGGCTGCCTGGATCACCGGAATCCAGAAAGTCGCCTTTGCCTCCAGCGCCTCGGCGTATGGCATGGCCTGGAGTGTCGCCTCGCAGCCGCCACGCTTCGTGCCGGTCGATGAATCGCATCCATTCCTCGTCGCCGAACCCTATGGGCTGTCCAAGGAAGTCGACGAGCGCACCGCCGAAATGTTCCATCGCCGGAGCGGTATGCAGGCGATCGGTCTCCGCTTTCACTGGGTCGCCAATCCGGCCGAGCTGGCCGCGATACGCACCCGGGGCGGTTCCGACCCCGCCGTGCATCCGAACAATCTCTGGTCCTATGTGGATGGGCGCGATGCCGCATCCGCCATTCGCTATGCGATCGAGGTGGACGGACTCGGATTCGAAGCCGTCAACATCACCGCCGCCGACACCATCTGCGCCGAACCGACGCAAGAGCTGATCGATCGCTTTTTCCCCGGCATCGACCAGCGCGCGCCGTTACCGGATCACGCAACCTGCTTCCCGATCGAAAAAGCCAGGCGCCTGCTCGGCTGGCAACCGCGCCATTCATGGCGGGATCGGTGATTTCGATACGCTTCAGAAAACCACCCGCGCGAACCGGTACGATACCCAGAGAATCCCGAACGACACCGCGTTTCGTCTTCAGGAGATAACAGCCATGCCAAACGATCCCCATTACTCCCGGCGCATGTTGTCGAAATCCGCCTTTGGCGCGTTCGTCGGGGCAGCCACCTTCCGGCCCGGTCGTCGTTCGACCGCCCTCGCGGCGGATGCTACGCCGGCTACATCGCCGGAGGTCTGCCCCACCACCACACCCCAGGAAAACGAGACAGTCGTGGGCCGGTACTGGGACGAAGTCTGGAACAAGCAGCTCGATGCAACGCTCGCGGAAATCTTTGCCCCGGACGAGATCCATCATTGGGGTTTTGCCGATGACACCATCGGCCCGGCCGCCTTCCTGGCGGAAATCGCCGGCTTCCGGGCGGCCTTTCCCGATTTCCAGATCCATGTCGACCAAACGATCAGCACCGGCGATTTCGTCGTCACCCGCTACCATGCGACCGCAACGCATCAGGGCGTTTGGCACGGCATCGGCGCCACGGGCAACTCGGTCGACTACTCCGGGATTCAGATCTTCCGGATTGCCTGCGGCAAAATCGCGGAGAGCTGGGGCGAAGCCGATCATCTCAGTCTCATCGAGCAGCTTGGCGGCAGTGTGAGCGGCGCCACGCCCACGACGTAGCGCCGATCCTCGGCTCGTCACATTCGCGTTTGGCCGCGCCTCCACCCACCGGCCGAATCGGCGACAATGCCGTCCATGTGTGCGAACCGGCCATTCGGTTTCCGAGCCCAATGACCGGTTCGCGGTTCGACGAGATCCGGAGGCAAGAACAGCGTGAAATCGGTTCCTTCGCGGAATACCCGTTGTCGATTCGGCGTCGCCACCCGCGATGTCACCCCGCCCCTGAATGCCTATGCGCGCTGGTGGGGGGCTGCCCTGAACGACCAGCGGCGCGGCGTGCACCGGCCGCTGGAAACCTCGGCGGCGGTGCTCGCCCCGATCGACGGTGACGGCGATCCGCTCGTGCTGGTCACGGTCGATAATTGCGTGTTCGCCGCCCCCGACGAACGCGCACTCCGCCAGACCATCCGCGAACGCGCCGGTCTGCCGGAAACGCATGTGCTCCTGACGCCCTCGCACTCGCATTCCAGCGCCCATCTCAATTCGTCGTTCACGCATCTTCCCGGCGGCGATCTGATCCAACCCTATCTCGATCACCTGGCCGCCGCCATCGGCGATGCCATTCAGGAAGCGCGCGCCGGTCTCGAACCCGCCTGGATCACCTGGGGCGCCGGTCGTTGCGGACTCGCCCGCAACCGTGATCTTTGGGACGAAGCAGCCCAGCAATTCGCCTGTGGATTCGATCCCGAGACCCCGGTCGACGATACCGTTCTGGTCGGCCGCGTCACCAGCGACGACGGCGCCATGCAGGCGGTCCTCTTCAATTACGCCTGTCACCCCACCACGCTCTCCTGGGACAACGATCTCTTTTCGCCCGACTATATCGGCGCCGCTCGCGAGATCATCGCCTCGACCTTTGGCGTTCCGGCGCTCTTCATGCAAGGCGCATCCGGCGAGCTCGGCCCGCGCGAAGGATTCGTCGGCGATCCCGCCGTGGCCGACCGCAACGGCCGCCAGCTTGGCTATGCCGTCGCCAGCACCCTCGAATCGCTGCAACCGGCCGCCACCCAATTCGTCTATCAGGGCATCCGCAAATCGGGCGCCGATATTGGCGTCTGGGCAAACGAACCGCTTCCAGCCGGCGCCATCGAAACCGCGTCCATCCTGAACGCAACCCGGATAGTCGTCCCGGTCGGTCTGATCGATATGCCCTCGGTTGCCGAGCTGGAAGCATCGCTGGCGGCGTGTGACGATCGGGTCATCCAGGAACGCCTGCGCCGCTTCATCGGCAAACGCCGCGCCGTCGGCGATGGAACCACCTTCGATTTTCCCCTTTGGGTCTGGCGGCTGGGCGATGCGATCGCCGTCGCCATCCCGGGCGAAGCCTATTCCGTTCTGCAAACATCCCTGCGGGCCGCGTTTCCCGATACGCCCATCCTCGTGCTCGGGGTCACCAACGGCGGTGTCGGCTACCTGCCGCCCCGCGACCGCTATGCCCACGAAACGCTCTATCAGGTCTGGCAGTCCCCCTACGCCGCCGGCGCGCTCGAAACGGTCATGGCCGCCGCCGAAGCGCAGATCCGGACCGTGGTGTAAGCACGGGGTCCGGAGTCCAGAGCAGTGGCAAACCGCGCTGGATCCCGG
>JBIQLF010000099.1:0-11909 GCA_044464585.1 Thermomicrobia bacterium | reverse complement strand
TGCGCGCACTCCACGCGGCCAGGGACCTCGTCGACACCCTCCGCGACGAGGTCCGATAGACGCCGTCGCCGTCTCGACGATGAGAGATCCTTCTGCCTCGGTTGGACGGCACAATCAGTCTGCTTCGGGGAACGAGAACCAGTTCGTTTTCATCATGAGGATGCGCCGGACGCTTTCGTCGATGCGGTCCTGGCTGACATCGCCTTTTTGCACCCGCTTTTCGATGTGTGCGATCAGATCGGAAAACGCGACCCCGGCCGAGGTCCACATCAGCAGATCGATCCCCGCCGATATTGCTTTGTCGGCCAGATCGTACGGCGAATAGCCGCCCAGCGCGCCCATACCCAGATCGTCGGTGATGGCGACGCCCTGGAAGCCGACATCGTCTCGCAGATGGTTCACCGCAACGCTGGAGAGCGAGGCGGGCGCGCTGTCCCACTGAGGATAGACGAGATGACCGAGCATGATCATCTCGACGCCCTGTTTGGCCGCGGCGACGAACGGAAGCGCATCCGAGGTCATCCAGTCATCGAACGAGAGATCGATCGATGGCAGACCGAAATGCGAATCGACCTCGGTGCGGCCGTGGCCCGGGAAGTGCTTGGCGGCGCTGCCAATGCCACCATCGCGCGAACCTTCCACGACCGCCGAAATCTTGGCCGCCACCGATTTCGGATTGCTTCCGAATGCGCGCAGCGCCATCGTACTGCTGGCCGAATAGGCAACATCGGCGACCGGGGCGAAATTGGCGTCGAAACCGAATCCTTCCAGGAATTTTGCCCGTTCGCGTGCGAGCTTTTGGACATGCGCATCCGGGAGCGCGGCCATGGATCTGGCCCCCGGCACCGGATCGCCCGGCACCCGGGTGACGGGACCACCTTCCTGATCGACTCCGACGAAGGGCGGAACGTGTTTGCCAGAATCGTGAATCGCGCGGATATAGGCGGAAATCTGGTCGGGCGAGCCGATATTCGGTTGCACGAACAGCACACCGCCCGGCTGAACGGTTTGCAACGAACCCTGGAACCAGGCCGGCATGACCGCGTCGGCTGCCTGGATGACGAACATCTGACCAATCTTCTCGGCCAGGCTCATGCCTTCCATGACGCGATCGACCGCATTGGTCGATTTCTCGGCAGCGCGCACCGGAGCGCGGTCCAGCATGGAGAAGGCCGCAAGCGCCGCTCCGCTCTTGAGAAGCGTGCGACGATCGAATCGGTGCATGCGAGAAACCTTCGAATCCATTCCCAACCGTCTCGCTCTTCGAGGCGCGCGCAGAATCACGCCGGCTCGGCGCCGGCCGCTGCGTCTGATTCTGCCATGTCCGCGGCTGCTCGTGCAGCCCGGGATTGCAAACGGGCTCGCCGGGCCGGCGCCCAGGCGGTCGTGATCGCTCCCGAACCTACCCGCTCGTGCCGCGAGAAGTATGCGTAATAGACGAGCGCCGAGAGCGTGCTGAACACCACGAAGCTGATCATCGAGGGGCCGTAGCCATATCGAACGATCAGCAAGCCGGCCAGATAGGTGGCGCCCGCGTATCCAAGATTCCAGACCGACGAGCGAACGCCGAACACGCCGGCGCGTGCCCGCGGCGGCAACACCTCACTGATGAAGGTCACTTCGATGGGCCATGCGGCGCTTGCGGTGGCGGCCCGCCAATAGAAGCCGAGCACCGCCAGACCGAGCGTGGGCGCGAAGATCAGGGGAATGAAGAACGGTACGACGCTCAATCGAAGAAAGAGCCCGGCGTTCAGGGCGCCAACGCGCGCCACCACGACCGGAGCCACCAAACCCGCAAGCGCGCCCAGCAAGCCGCTGATCGCGAAGATATACCCAACCTGGTCGTCCGATGATCCGAGGCTCTTCAAAAAAACATTGTAGAAGGGCCAGACCATGCCGACCCCGATACTCATGAGACCGCCCATCAGAGCGAACTGGCCGATATCGCGCCGGGTCTGCTTGCGTTCGATGGAGGTCTCTTCGGTCAGTCCTCCCCGATTGCGACGTTGAGGGGTTGCATGACGTGCTTCTTTCATCATGAAGAGCGGGATCATCGCCAATAGGGCGATTCCGGCGCCGGTGAGTATCGCCGCCCGATATGCGGCGACCGAACCCGCGGCGATCGATGGGATGAGACGCGCAAAGAAATCGGGGGTCATCCCACCCAGCAACGAACCGAGCATGATGGAGAGACTGACCACCGAAAGTGAAACCGCCGAGGCATGTTGCCGTTGTTCGGGACGCTCGTGATCCATGATGAAGGGGAGCACCGGATTGACCAGGAACGCCAGCGAAGCGCCATATCCCACCGCAAGGATGAGCAGCAATGTCGTACCCGTCGCCAGCCCGAGCCCGAAACTGGATGCGCACAGGAGTGCGAACCCACCGACCATCGTCCGCCAGTTGCCGAATCGGTTGATCGCCGCTCCGAGACCGAGCGACGCACCCGCCACGGACAATGTGGCGACCGCGCGCCATTGGCCGATGAAGTCCTCGCGATATCCCAGCTCCAGCAGATAGAAATTGAAGATCAGCTCGATGGCTGCATAGCCGATATTGGCGAGCAGGCAATAGACGAGCACGAGCTTGACATCGGGAGAAAAGGACCGAACTCGGAGCAGATAGGAAGCCATTCCCGCCTGGTTTCGGTGTCGGATCAGGCACGCGATGGAGGAGCATAGCACGGAATCGGAGTGGTCCGGATGCGATGCGTCCGCGCCCCGAAACGACCGCGTAGAATGGCGGGCATGGGTTTCGATGGAAGGGTATCGGAGGACACGCGTGATCGATTTCAGGAGCGATACATTGACGAAGCCATCGGCGGGCATGCGCCGCTCTATGGCCGAAGCCGAGGTTGGCGATGAGCAATATGGAGAAGATCCGACGGTCAACCGGCTGCAGGAAATGGTCGCGGAGCTAACCGGCAAGGAGGCCGGGCTCTTCGTTCCCTCCGGTACGATGTGCAACGCGATCGCCTTTGCCGTTCATTGCCGCCCGGGCGATGCCGTCATCCTGGAACGGTGGGCGCATCCGAATATCTCCGAGGGTGGGGGACCGGCTGTCTTTGCCAGTGTCATGATGCGCGGCATCGACGGAACGCGAGGGGTTTTCACGGCGGAACAAGCCGCGCGGAATCTGAGCATTCGCGATGGCCACCGTTCCAAAACGGCCATGATCTCGATCGAGAACACCTCTAACCAGGGCGGTGGCACCATCTGGCCGCTCGATGTGCTGGCGGGCTTGCGTTCACTCTGTGACGAACACGACATCAAACTCCATATGGACGGTGCCCGCTTGATGAATGCAGCGGTGGGCAGCGACACGCCGGTGTCGGTCATTGCCTCGTATCCAGATACGGTCTGGATCGATCTTTCCAAAGGACTGGGCGCGCCGGTCGGAGCCGTGCTGGCAGGATCACAGGATTTCATCGACGAGGGGCGATTCTGGAAGCACCGGCTCGGTGGAGCGATGCGGCAGGCCGGGATCATCGCGGCCGCCGGAATCTATGCGTTCGAGCACAATGTCGAACGCTTGACCGAGGACCATGAAAATGCGACGTACCTGGCCGAGGGAATTGGCAATGTGCCGGGTATCGAGGTGCTGCAGACGCCGGTCGAGACCAATATCGTGATCTTCAGCGTCGCCAATACCGGCATGTCCGCCACCGAGTTCGCGCGAATTCTCAAAACCGAGCATGGGGTCGCGATGAGTCCGTATATCGACCCGCGCACCGTTCGGGCGGTGACCCACATGGACGTGGATCGAGCAGATTGCGCCAAGGGAATCGATGCGGTTGCGGCCGTTGCGGCGACCGGGCAGCTTCGAGTCGCCTGAGAACGTCTTCTCTGCAGCGGTCCTGGAGCGGGTTCTACAATGATTGGACCGTCGCTTCTGTCGGTTCGAGCACGAATGGATTCGATCATGGCCGCTCCGAAATCCGCGATGTCCACCCGGTACTACCCGATCGATCAGCGTCTGAAGCGGGGCGGTGTCGTCATTCTCGATGGCGGGATCGGATCGGAATTACAGGAGGTCGGCTACCCGGACAAGGCCGCCGACCGGCCCGGCAATTTTACGTGGGGCAGTCTGGCGATCGCTGAAGCGCCCGAAAAGCTGGTCGAGGTGCACCGGCGTTTTGCGGCCACCGGGTGCGATGTCATCGAAACGCATACCTTCGCGCTCAACCGAATCTATTCTGGTATCCAGCGTGGCACGCTCGATTTGCCGGCGGACGCCTGGAAGGAAATGGCGATCGAGTCGGTTCGCCTGGCGCGCAAAGGCGCGAAGAAAGGCTTGCGCCCGGATGTCTGCGTCGCCTTCGCCTGCCGGACGATGGATTGGCCCCCGGAGCAACAGGAAGAAGCGCGTGATTATGAGGGGACGTACGTTCCGCTCGATTACGAAAACTATCTGAAACCGCTTGCCGATCTGCTGGCCAATGCCGAGGGGGACGACAAACCCGATATCATTCTGATGGAAATCCAGAAAGAGATCCCCGAGGATCTGGCATTTCCCGATTATCGGCTTTTCATCGAGACGGGCATTCCGCTCTGGATTTCATACCGGCGTTCGATCGGAGCGATCGTGGACGTGGACGGCGAGATCGTGCTGGAGGATGGCGACCGATTCGGCAATGCCGCGGCGGTGTTCGAGCAAATGGGCGCCGCGGCGGTGCTCGTCAATTGCCTGCCGTCGGAGAAGGTGAATGGCGTGGGGCCGTGGTTGCGGACGTTCACGTCGTTGCCGTTGGGAGCATATCCCAATATGGGCGCCTATCTCCGCTACGAATGGGATTGGTCGAGTTGTCCGACACCGGAGCAGTTCCTGAATTCGGCGCGGCACTGGGTCGATGAAGGACTCCAGATCATCGGTGGATGCTGTGGCGCCCGGCCGGCCCATATCGAAGCGATCGTCGATGGCCTGCAGATGGCGATCGTGGATTGACCCGGTCCGAGGAGTGACCGGGGAGCGAATCGTAGGGTAGACTGATCTCGATATTCGCCGAATTCAGTTGGGAAGGACCCGCATGTCTGACCGCTCCCAACCCACCGGCGGCAAGCGCAAGCGAGTAACCGCGGAAGCCGCCTCCCCCGGCGCAACCCTCGGTGACTGGATTCGCGTTAGCCGCATGCAGCAATCGATGAGCCAGCGCGAGCTGGCGGATCGATCGGGATTGAGCCGTTCTTATCTTTGTGACATCGAGCGTGGCCGTGGGGCCCAGCCGAGTGTCCAGACACTCGACAAACTGGCCGCGGCGCTGGGCGTTTCGCGGATGGAGCTTCTGCGCGCCGCCGGGATCATCGAACCGAATCCGGGGCAGGAGCGATCCGACCGGGAACGCCGGTTCGCCGCGCTCTTTCGGGATTTGAGCCCGAAAGGCAAAGACGCGGTCGAACGGTTCGCCCGGTTTACGCACGCGGAAGAACATCGCTGGGTGCAACCCAAGCTGTCGGACCGCAAGGGCGCCGGTAGCGAGCCCATCCCAGCTAACCCGGGGACATTGCTCTTCGATGCGAACAGCGGCGAAGGGGATGTCGGGGTCTAGCAGAAACCAGGCGTGCGGCCCGGATATCGGGCCCTGAGCTATGGGCAGCGTGGAAACCCGCCGGAACTCCGGCGGGTTTCGTGCCCAGGAACGATTTCGATTCGGCTTCGCGGCGCTATTCGACCACGTCGAAGATTTCGCGGCCGCGGTCTGCCAGCAGGGGAATCACCTTGCCGATGATGATCCGCTGGAAATCCGGGTCGTCGCGATGCGCGTCGAAGGCCGCGGCGTCGGCATATTGCTCGTACAGCAGAAACGTATTGGGGTCGTCCACCGAACGATTGACGATGTAGGCATTGCAGCCCGGTTCGGCTCGCGCAAACGGCGTCATTTCCGCCAAGAGTGCAGCGACAGCATCGCCCGAACCTTCCTTTGCCACGAACCGCGCGACCACGACATACATCTGTTTTTCCCCCTTGCAGGACAGGGACGCCCTGCACTACGACCGACTCGTTTCTCGAGACTCAAGACTCAGGACTCAAGACCCAGCTACTCGTTCTTCGCCAGCGCTTGGGTGCGTTGGAACGCGGCATAGACCGCTTTCGAGTAGATCGTTCGCAACGAGCCTTTTTCCATTTGATAGATCGCTTCCGCGGACGTGCCGCCGGGAGAGGTGACCATATTGCGCAGCTCGGCCATGTGCTTTCCTGATTCCCGCGCGAATTCGGCGGAGCCGGAAACGGTTTGAAGCACGATTTCCTGGGCGATCCGGCGGGGAAAGCCCATATGCACACCGGCATCGATCAACGCTTCCATCATCAGGAAGACATAGGTGGGTCCAGTGCCGGAGAGCGCGGTGGCCATGTCCACGTATTTTTCCGTCTCCACCCACAGTTCCCGGCCGAGCGCGCCCAGCACACTCCGCACCTGCGCTAACCGTTCTTCACTGACAGCAGGAGTGGAGGTCCAGACCAGCATCCCCTGGCCGATCTGGGCTGGAGTGTTGGGCATCACACGCACCAGGGCATCATGGTCCAACCCCCGGTTCAGTTTGGCGAAGGTGGTGCCGGCCAGCACCGAAACGACCACCTGATCGTCCCGGAGATTCCCCGCGAGCTGCCGCATGACCGGGGCGAGCACCTGCGGTTTGATCGTCAACACCACCAGATCGGCATCACGAGCGGCGTCCAGATTCGCTTCGACGACCGAGATGCCAAAACGCTGGGCGAGTTGCTCGCGCCGTTCCGGGCGGGGATGACTGGCGGTGATCCGTTCGGGCGCGAACATGGCGCCGGCCACCAGACCGCCGATCATCGATTCGGCCATCACACCGGCGCCAATGATGCCGATCCGGCTTTCGGCCAGAAGCTCGTGTCGCTGCATTTCGTCTGACATAACGATTAGAGCACCCCGCTGTAGGCGTTGTTGGCGAGCTGACCGCCGAGATGGGCATACAGCACGGTGGAGTCCTTGCCGATCTCACCCGATTGGACGAGATCGATCAGACCGGCCATCGATTTGCCCTCGTAGACGGGATCGAGAATGACGCCTTCCAGTTCCGCGGTCATGTGGATGGCGCCGATCGTCGAAGCGACCGGGATGCCATAGGCGTCCCCAGCCCAATCGCCTAGCAACGTGAACTCGTCGTCCCGCAGATCGCGGCCAAGATCGATCAGTCGGGCAGTGTGGCGAGCGATCCGCTCCAGGTGCGACCGGGTTTTTGCAAGGGTGGCCGAGGCGTCGATGCCGATCACGCGCCGGGGGCGGTTCTGTCCTGCGAAACCGGCGATCATGCCAGCGTGGGTCGAGGTTGTGACCGTGCAGACGATGATCGTGTCGAAGAAAACACCGAGCTCGCGTTCTTGTGTTTCGACCTCATACGCCCAATTCGCGAATCCGAGCCCGCCGAGTTCGTGCTCGGATGCCCCGGCGGGGATGGGATAGGGTTTGCCGCCGGATGCTTCGACGCCGGCCAGCGCATCTTCCCAGCTCTTGCGGATGCCGATATCGAATCCGGCCGGATCAAGCCGCACATCGGCTCCCATCAGCCGGGAGAGCTGGATATTTCCCACTCGGTCGGTGAGCGGATCGGGCCAATCGACCCAGCGTTCCTGCACCAGGCGCGCCTTCAGCCCGAGATGCGCCGCCACGGCCGCGACCTGCCGGGTATGGTTGGATTGATAGCCGCCGATCGATACGAGGGTATCGGCGCCCGAGGCGAGGATATCGGGAACGATATATTCGAGCTTGCGAATCTTGTTGCCGCCGAATGCGAGTCCGGAGTTGACATCCTCTCGTTTCGCCCAGATTTGGGCTCCGCCGAGGTGCGCGGACAAGCGCTTCAGTGCGTGAACGGGACTCGGGCCGAACGTCAGGGAATATCGTTCGAAATCTGCCAGTGCCATTCATGTTCCTCCGGTCGCCAGCGGACCTGGCATGTCCCCGGTCATCGCTCGGTTCGAGCCAATCCTCGCCAATTCGCTCCTGTTCGGAGCATTGTATCCGGCGACGATGTGCGATCACCCCGCCTCGCTGCCGAAGAACTGCGAAAATGGTGGTTCGACTGCCGCGCTGCTTGCGGCTGCCACGGAAAGGCCAATGATGTGTCCAACCGACTTGCTTCCTCCACCAGCCCCTATCTGTTGCAACACCGGGACAATCCGGTCGATTGGTATCCATGGGGCGACGAAGCGCTGAACCGCGCCCGGGAGGAACAAAAACCGATCTTCCTCAGTGTCGGCTATTCGTCGTGCCATTGGTGCCATGTGATGGCGCACGAATCGTTCGAAGATCCCGACACCGCGGCGTATATGAACGAGCATTTCGTCAATATCAAGGTCGATCGGGAAGAACGCCCGGATATCGATTCGATCTATATGACCGCGGTGCAGGCGCTGACGGGCCACGGCGGATGGCCGATGAGTGTCTTCCTGACCCCGGACCAGGTTCCCTATTACGGTGGCACCTATTGGCCCCCGCAACCCCGCCAGGGCATGCCCTCGTTTCGGCAAGTGCTCGAAGCGGTCGTCGATGCCTGGGAAAACAAACGTGCCGATGTGCAGGAAAACGCGAACAATGTCCGACAGTTCCTGGAGACCGCGTCAACCCGCGCTCCCCGGGCGGCCGAACTGACCGAAGAATTGCTGGATGAGGCTCTGGGCGCATTCGGTCAGGCATTCGACCGGCGCAATGGCGGTTTCGGCAATGCTCCGAAATTTCCGCAACCATCGATCGTCGAGTTCCTGCTGCGGTTCGCTCGCCGTCGCAACGATACGCGCGCGATTCGCATGATCGAGCTGACGCTGGACAAGATGGCCGCCGGCGGTATGTACGACCAACTCGGTGGTGGCTTCCATCGCTATTCGGTCGATGCGGAATGGCTCGTTCCACATTTCGAAAAGATGCTCTACGACAATGCCCAGCTGGCGCAGGTGTATCTGGATGCATATCGCCAGCTCGATCATCCCCACTATGCCGGGATCGCGCGGGCGACGCTGCACTGGGTTCTGCGCGAAATGACCTCACCCGAGGGGGCGTTCTACTCCACGCTCGATGCCGATACGGAAGGAGAGGAAGGGTTGTTCTACCTCTGGACCCCGGACGAGCTGGAAGCGCTGCTGTCTCCAGAGGATGCGCGGATTGCCGAACTCTATTGGGATGTGGAACCCGGGGGCAATTTCGAAGGCCGCACCATCCTCACCGAGCGGAAATCGGATGAAGAGGTGGCGCGCGCCTTGGGAATGAAGCTCGATGAGGTATCCAACCGGATTCCGGAGATTCGCCAGACGCTGCTGGCCGCCCGTACGGAGCGGGTCGCGCCCGGACGTGATGAAAAGGTCATTGCCTCCTGGAATGCAATGATGATCCGGCCAATGGCGGAAGCGGGAATCGCGCTCGATGAACCCCGCTTCACGGAAGCGGCCATACGCGCCGGGGAATTCCTGTTGCGAACGCTCTTTCCGGAACGCGGCGGATTGCATTCGATTCGCGATGGCGTTCCGGGCGCCGGCGCATTTCTCGATGACTATGCCAATGCCATTCGCGCATTCATTGCACTGTACGAGACGACCTTCGATCGAATCTGGTTCGACGCGGCTGTACGCCTGGCCAGGACCGTCATCGAAGAGTTCAGCGACGAGGAAACCGGCCTCTTCTTCGATGCGCCGGCCAATGCCGAAGCGCTCATCACCCGGCCGCGCGATATCCAGGATGGCGCGGTGCCATCGGGGAATTCGGTCATGGCGCTGGCGCTGATCGCGCTTGGGCATATGACGATGAATGAAGAGTATGCCCAGCGAGCCGAAGCGATTCTCCGGCCGCTGGCGACCCTCGCGGCCAGCCAGCCATTGGGATTGAGCAATGCGCTCTGTGGTATCGAAGCCTATCTCGCATCGGCGCAGGAAATTGCCATTGCCGCCAAGACCGGCGACGCGCGTATCGGGGGGTTTCAGAAAGCATATTTCGACCGGTACAACCCCAATGCGGTCATCGGCCTGGCGGTCGACGGTGACGATGCGTCGATTGCTGGAATGCCGTTTCTCGAATACCGGCCGTTGCGGAATGGCGAACCGGCCGCCTATCTCTGCGAGCACTTCACCTGCATGCCGCCGGTGACCACGCCGGAAGAGCTGGGCGCTCTCCTGGAGCGCGGAACCGGTATCACCTGGACCTGGTTCTAGAACGAGTGCAGTGACCCGAGTCACTGCACCCGAACCCGTTCACGCGACTGTGTTCGCCAGCGTGCCGATACCGGATACCGACACCTCGATCCGGTCGCCGGGTTGCATGGGACCGACATTGAATGGGGTGCCGGTCAAGACCAGATCGCCTGGATCGAGGGTCATGATGCCGGTGATGAACTCGAATAGCCGGGGAATCGGAAAGATCATCGAGCTGACTGGCTGGTTTTGCCGCGATTCGCCGTTCAGGCGTGATTGCACCACGGCTGTGTCCAAATTCAGCTCGGTCTCGATCCACGGACCAACCGGGCAATAGGTGTGATATCCCTTGGCCCGGATCCATTGGCCATCCTTTTTCTGGAGCAGCCGATCGGAAACATCATTGGCGCAGGTGAAGCCGGCGACATAATCGCGCCAGTTCCCGGCGGCGACCCCCTTGGCCGTTTTCCCGATCACCAGCGCCAGCTCAGCTTCGTAATCGGTGCGGTTTCCCTTGTTGGCGATCTGGATCGTCTCCTCCGGACCGATGACGGCCGAGGGCGGTTTCATGAAGATCACCGGTTCGTCGGGGACGGTTCGGTTGGGGTCGTTTTCGGTGACATGATCGAGATAATTCAACCCGACGCAGACGATCTTGCCCGGTTCCAAAGGTGCGGCGAGTGTTCCGGGTCCCTCGATCCTCGCTCCCTGGATGGGGTGCATCCAGTCATCGCCTTCCCAGGCATACCAGTGCGTGTGTTCGATCACCACCCGGCGCGGTGTCGATTCACCGTCGAGCAAAACGCGTCCCAGTTGCATGCTGTTGCACCCCTTCTCGTTACCGTCGATTCTGCTCAATGCTACCGGGTCGGGCGGCCCGGCATTCGGCAACCGCGTGAACCGCACATTAGAATCAGCAGACGAATACGCCTCATCCCGAACGCTCGATCTTTCCCATGCCCGATTTGTTTCTCCAGCTTCGAACCCCGGACGACGAGTCCGGACAGACTCCACCGGTACTCGATGAAGATGAAGCGCTGCGACTTCTGCAATCGGCGGAGATCACCGCGGCCAAGTTGATTCCGTGGGGTTCCAATTACTCGTTCGCGGTGGCGGTCGCCGAACCGGGCGGAATCGAGCAATTGGCAATCTATAAGCCCCGATCCGGAGAAGCGCCATTGCACGATTTCCGGAGTGGCACCTTGTTTCGCCGGGAGGTTGCGGCCTACCGGCTGAGCAAACGGCTGGGTTGGGGATTGGTCCCACCGACCGTCATCCGCCAGGGACCACACGGAACGGGCAGTCTGCAGCTCTATGTGCAACCGGCCGAGGAGATCGACGATCCCCATACGCTCTGGGGGGATCTCAGTCTCGAAAACGAGCGGTTCGTGCTTTTCGACCATATCGCCAACAATGCCGACCGCAAACTGTCCCATTGCCTGATCGATGCGAGCGGGCGGCGCTGGGGAATCGATCATGGGCTGACGTTCAACGAGGCGCCCAAGCTGCGCACGGTCATGTGGCAGTTTGCGGGGATGCCCGTTTCCGATGCGTTGCAGGCCGATCTCGGCGCCATTCTCACCCAGCGGGATGCCTTTGTCGATGATTTCGGCGCGCTTTTGAACCGGCGGGAGATCGAAGCCTTTTTCCAGCGCGTGGAAGCCCTCCACCGGACTGGGTGCTATCCCCAGCTCGACCCATACCGCAATATCCCGTACGGGTGGTGGTGAATCGCGGGCTGGGAGACTTGGGTCCTGAGTCCTGAG
>JBIQLF010000098.1:0-12124 GCA_044464585.1 Thermomicrobia bacterium | reverse complement strand
GCAGTCAGCAGGCGGCAGTCAGCAGGCAGCAGGCAGCAGCCAGCAGGCAGCGCGACGAGTAGAATCTCGGGATGTATGACCGACCCGGGAACGCAATCAGCGTGTACGCCGCTCCAGCCGCCTGCGGCCTGCCGCCTGCTGACTGCTAACCGCTGACTGCCGACCGCTGCCTGCTAGAAAGAAACGCCCGTGCGAGAAACCCGCGAACCTGGCGCAAATCGCGAACCGATGGATCAGCACCAGATCCGGCGATTTGGCGTTCCGAGCGAGCAGCCGGCCGATCAACGAGAAGTCGATCTCTACGTCCGCACCTATACGACCCTGCT
The DNA here is from genome assembly GCA_044464585.1 of Thermomicrobia bacterium. Taxonomy (GTDB): domain Bacteria; phylum Chloroflexota; class Chloroflexia; order Thermomicrobiales; family UBA6265; genus JAMLHN01. The sequence goes on along the minus strand of JBIQLF010000098.1, from coordinate 11,798 downwards.
GGAAAGCTCGGGGGCGGTCAGCGTTTCCAGTTTCGAACCGGCGCATATCACCGCCGCGCCGTCGCTCCACGCCGGGGCGACCGAACCGCATCCCGATATGAACGCGATGATGTATTCGTTGCAACGGTTGCCCGTTGTGGTGATGCGCATCCGCCATTTCGTGCTCGGGCAGAGCGCGATCGATTTCGAGCGGGCCGGGTATATCGACTTTCACGGTTGGTCATTGCAAACCGCGCCGGCCCGGCGCCGCAAATGGCATTATGACGGCAAGGAAACCCTCGGCGCGCTGATCGCCTCGTCGTCCGATCTGGACGACATGATTCCCGCCATCGTGGCGTTGCAGATCGAGCTGACCAAGATCCACCGGATTCTGCGGGCATCCCCGGAAGCGTCGGAGCTGATCGAGCGGTTTGCGAATGGCGACGCGGAAGATCCGGCGCTCGTGGAACGAGTGGGCGAGTGCCTGCTGATCTCGCCGCATGACTGGCAACGATTGCGCCGGGTGTGGGGCAACGATCTCTGGCCGAATCTGCGCGCGCTCTCCAGAGAGCGGAAACGCTGGGATGTCCGCATGCTGCGGGCCAGCTACCTGGGATACACGCGGGTTACCCGGCAATGGTGGGCGCCGGTGCAACTGGCCATGGACGAGCTGGGATTCTTCGAACGGCCGGTCTATTTCGTTTCGTCGAATACGCACAGTCTGGTCAACACCCTCGCCGGCACCGCCATGCGGCGGAAGCAGGCGTTGACCCAGTACATCCGCGATACGATGCACGAGGAGCTCCTGCCCGAGCTGGAAGCGCTCGAAGCGGGAACGAGCCGCTCGTCCTGGGAGAACCTGCTCTATTTCGCCGCCCGGTCCTATTTCGCCGATCCCGCGCGAGAAAAGGAGCGAACGATTCGCAACGCGGAAGAAGATGCGGCCGGTATCCGGCATTTCTCCTCGACCGGGGCGATCGATGTCGGCACGCAGCTCATCGATTTGCAGCAAATCGATGTCGGATCGCTCGATCCGCGTCTGTTGCAGCCGGGAGAGCGCATCGTGCCCGGCAATGCGGACGGGATCATCGTCAATATCAATTACCCGCTCGGTCTGGCCGCCTATCACATCATGAGTCAGATCGCGATGTCGACCGAGCGCATTCGGGGAATCTACATTCTCGGCAAAGCCGCCACGCTCAACGGGCGGATCGGCGATGTGATGATCGCCAATGTCGTCTTCGACGAGCATTCCGGCAATACCTATTGGCTCGACAATTGTTTTTCCTATGACGATCTGGCGCCCTATCTGATCTATGGCGCGGCGCTCGATAATCAGAAAGCGGTAACGGTCAAGGGCACCTATCTGCAAAACCAGGGCTATCTCGATTTCTTCTATCGTGAGAGCTATACGGTCGTCGAAATGGAAGCCGGTCCCTATCTCAACGCAATCTATGAAGATCTCTTTCTCGACCGCTATCCCCAGGACGAGGCGATCAATCTCGCCCAACATTCGAATGGGCGGCTCGATCTCGGTGTGATCCACTATGCGTCGGACACGCCCTATTCCCGCGCCCAAACCCTCGGCGCCCGGGGGATGTCCTACTACGGGCTCGATTCGACCTACGCGTCCACCCTCGCCATCGTTCGCCGCATCTTCGAGCAGTCAGGCATGATCGAACGCTTGTAGGTCGTGAGTCGTGAGTCTTGAGTCCTGAGCCTTGAGAAGCCCGTCTGCTCAGGGCTCAGGACTCACGACTCAAGACCCACGACCCGTTGTCGATTCCAGGCCGTTCTTTGCGCCCAGTGGGGCAAAGGGGCTGAGCGCGAACCAGTCGTAGAAGCTGGCGCGGAGATCTCCGCGGCCGTCGAGATGGAGCAGCCCGCGGCGCACGGCGGCCGCGATGTCGATATCGCCGAGCCAGACGCGGGTCAGCAGTGCAAATTTGCTGGAAACGGTCAGGCCGACCGGGAAACCTGGGTCGGATACACAGAGATCGACGCGCTGTTCTTCGTCGTCCTTGACCAGCCAGTAGTGTTGTCTCTGAACCGGTGCGTCCGGAAACTCGAAGCGAATCACGATCTTGCCGGGCGGCATTCGCTCCGTTTGGACGTGGCGGCGGATATCCCACATGAGCACATTCGGGTCGAGATTGCCGGACGCAAAATGATTGTTCATATGCCGCATACTCCAGGCGCCGATATCCTCGATGATCGGACGCAGTGCCTCGCCTGCTTCGGTCAGACAATAGCCTGAACTCTTTCCGGACGGAAGCGGAGTCCGCCGCACCAGACCAGCGCGTTCCAGCTCTCGCAGGCGCTGGGAGAGGAGCGATGTGGACATCAGCGGCACTCCCCGGTGCAGATCGTTGAAACGAGAACTCCCCATCAGCAGCTCGCGCAGCACCAGCAAGGTCCAGCGTTCGGAAAGGACCTCTGCCGCGATCGCGATCGGGCAGAACTGACCGTATCCCTTCGTTCTCATAGGACATACCGCTCCCTTCGCACATCCAGCCGGCCGGCATGTCACCGCCGCACCCAACGGCGACGCTCGTCGTCCGGAGGATTCGAGCCGGTTCGCAGCGCCGCGGGGAGTTCCCTTCCGCTTCCGGCCTGCACGTTCGAGATACGCCATGGGTATCGCTTCAGTTTTCGTACTTGTTCGCGGCCGCATTGTCCGGACAATGGCTCTTGGGGTGAGCTTCCGGACGCGCTCACCCACGTTCGACAAAAAGGAGTGCTCTCATGAACACACTCACCCAACCAGCCACGAACCGCTCCAGGGCCACCATCGACGGGCTGCGCTCGCGCCTGCGCGGACAGCTATCGACACCAGCCGATTCAACCTACGAGGAAATCCGCAAAGTTTGGAATGCGATGATCGAAACCTGTCCCGCGATCATCGGTCTCCCGGAAACAAACGAGGATGTGTCCGAGCTGGTGCGCTTTGCCGTGCGCCAGGGATTGCCCTTGTCGATCCGGGGTGGCGGGCACAATGTCGCGGGGACCGCCCTGGCCGAGGACGGTCTGACGATCGACATGCGGCGCATGAAGCGGATCGACTATGACCCAACCCGGAATCGCGCCAGGGTGGAAGCCGGAGCACGCTGGGGCGAGGTCGATGCGGCCCTCGAACCTTTCGGGATGGCGATTCCGGGCGGCATCGTCTCGACGACCGGCGTGGCGGGGCTGACCCTCGGGGGCGGCTTCGGCTGGCTCACTCGTTCCGCCGGCTACACATCGGAGCGCGTCACCGCGGCGACCATCGTCACCGCCGATGGCCAGATTCGCCGCATCGATGCATCGACCGAACCGGAGCTCTTCTGGGCGATTCGCGGCGGTGGCGGAAACTTCGGCGTCGTGACCGAATTCGAATTCGAGCCGGTGCAACTGGGTCCGCGGATCGCTGGCGGCATGGCGCTCTGGCCGATCGAACAGGCTCCGGAGATCATCGATCTCTTCCAGCGGGAATCAGCGGCGGCACCCGATGCGCTGTCGCATATGCTGCTGATGCGGACCGCGCCAGCGGCGCCGTTCCTTCCAGAATCGATCCATGGCAAACGGGTGGTGGGCATCGCCGCCATGTATGCCGGACCGGTCGATGACGGGATGCGGTTGATGGAACCGATCGGGTCGTTCGGAACACCAGTGATGAACTCGATCGGGCCCAAGCCATTTCGGGAACTGCAGGCGATGTTCGACGCCGGGCAACCCTCTGGACGGCGGTATTACTGGAAGTCGGTCTATTTCGACGACTTCGGTGACGATATCGGGCAGGCGATCCTGGAGCACGCCGATTTCCGTTCCGCATTTTCCTCGCTGATTCTGCCGGGACTGGGCGGCGTTGCGAAACGGCACGCCGCAGCCGGATCGACCGCGACCAGCCATCTCGGCCGCGACTATCTGATCAATTTCCAGGCGGCGTGGGAAGACCCGGCGCAGGACGACGAGCTGATCGATTGGGCGCGTGATGCCGCTGCCGCCGTGCAACCCTGGGCCACGGGCCACTACGTCAACTTCATGACCGCCGACGAGGTGCGCGATCCCGCGCGCCCGGCCTACGAACCAGACTTACTGGCGAGACTGGAGCGGATCAAGAGCCAATACGATCCGGCGAATGTCTTTCGGTTCAACAAGAACATCACGCCGGCGCGGGCGTAGCGCGCAATCCGCTATCCAGCGTCCAGTGACCATGCGCTGGACGCTGGATTCGTGGCGTCATCCCCGGAACTGGAACGACACGGGCGCCATGGTCGAGCCGTCTGGCAACACGGCTTCCTTTTGGGAGAAGTTCATCCAGATTTCGGTGCCGCCATTGTGGGAGACGCGCACGCCCTCGGGGAGACGGGCCGTGACGAGCCCCGCTCCGGCGCAGATGCGCTCCAGCAGCTCGGTGATGAGCGGAGCGCTCCATGCGCCAATCGACCAGGCGTTGCCATTGCGGGTGACCGCTGCCTGCCCAGCGAGCGGACCGTCATCATAGGCGACGATCGCCTCCGCTTCGGTCGGTTCATAGGATTCGGCCCAGGTTTCGACCTGATGCCCGCCGGCGTGGACATGGAGGCCGGGACGGAGACCGTCGAAATTGCGCAACCGCTGGCCGACCAGCCCGCGCAACGGTCCCGGTTGGCCCAGCTCCTGCACCCGGCCAGTTGGGGTGCGATAGGCGGTGCGCGGACCGAAGACGAGCTGGCTCTCCCCGGCATAGCGGCTCAAATGGGCGGCGCGATCGGGTCCTATCAATTGCAGCGCCGGTGCCACGATGACGGCATAGCCGCTCAGATCGGTATCCGGATGCCGGATATCGACATCCAGCCCCAATCCGCGTAATGCGGAGTAGAAAAGCATCGTCTGGTTTATGTAACTGGCGCGGGCGCTGTGCGGTTGGACGTCGTAGACCCATTGCGATTCGTAATCATGGAGCAGCGCCACCCGGGCGGGAACCCCGCCATTCGCGCGGCCGGCCATCTCCATGCGGGCGATTTCCTGGCCGCCCCGGTCGAGAGTTTCATCGTGCCGGAGCAAACCGGAATGCATCAATTCCTGCGCGATGGTGGCGGCGCGCCAGCGGAAATAGGACACGCAACTGGCGCCGTGCGCGTAGGCCTGGGCGGTCCAGAGCGCGACCGCCCCTTCGGCCTGGATGCAATTGGATGGCGCCCAATTGACCTGCCCGGCTCCCTGTTCCATCACCCAGAAGGCGCGCCGTCCCTTGAGACCGCGATAGACATCGTGATTCCACGATACCCAATCGGGATGCCCGGTCCGCGCCCATTTCACTTTTTCCTCCTCGGACATGGTGGATCGTTCGACCTGACCGAGCGGATAGGAATCCCAGGAGGCGAAATCGAGCAGCTCGGCGTTGGCGTAATGGTCGAATTCCATGAAGTGCATCATGTAGTTGTGGGTGATCCAGCGACCGGGCGAGCATTCGCGGATGATGGCGACCTGCTCGGCCTGGAAATCGCGCACGGCGTCGCTAGCGAACCGGTCGAAATCGAGCACATGCGAGGGATTCCGATCGGTCACCGTATTGAATGGTGGGTCGATCTGACTCCAGTCGGTATAGTCCTGACTCCAGAAGACATTGCCCCACGCCTCGTTCAGCGCATCGAGCGTGCCGTAGTTCTGTTCCAGCCAGTTCCGGAAGGCGAGCACGCTGGCTCCGCCATAGGAGCGGGTGGTGCTGTGGCACCCCCACTCGTTGTCGGTTTGCCATCCCGCAACGGCCGGATGGTGCCCATAGCGGCCGGCCACCTCGCGGGTGATCCTGCGGGAATGTTCGCGATAGACCGGACTGGCATGATCGTAGTGTTTGCGCGAACCGAAATTGCGAATGTGCCCATCGATCCCGGTCGGCAGGATTTCCGGATGTTTGCGAATCAGCCAGGCAGGTGGAGTGGCCGTTGGCGTGCACATGACCACGTTCAGCCCGGCTTCGGCCAGCGCCTCGACCGCATCGTCCAGCCATTGCCAATCGAACGTGCCTTCGGTCGGTTCGATCTTCGACCAGGCGAATTCGGCAATGCGTACATAGGTGATGCCGAGCTGCTTTTGCCGTTTGGGATAGTGCTTCCATTGGTCCCAGGGAACGTGCTCGGGATAGTCACACACCCCGAGTGCGAAGGTTTCAGGAATGGGGGGAAGCGTTTCGATCACGAAGGCGGTCTCCTGAGGGTGGGGGCGACTCTGTCCGAGCGTGGGGGAATCTTCGCATTGGGGGAAGGGAAAGGCAAAGGGTCGTGGGGAACGAGGCAAAAGGGGAGAGGCAAAAGGCAAAAGTAAGAGGTAATGGCGCCAGGCGGCTCCGATTGTGCGGCGCGTTCCGGACGAGAGGTTCTGGCAGCGCCCGCTGCGGCCACGCCATCCCGAGTCCCCTCCGTACATCCCCAGCCCCCCTCCGTCATCCCGAGCGAAGTCGAGGGACCTCTCGTTGCCCACAGCAATTCTTCGGAGATGCAACGGCCTTGCCCATGAGGAGTATTAGCCCAGGGATTCATCCCTGGGAGACGGGGCGATGCCGCCAACCCAATGCTGAAGCAAAGGGGCTAATACTCCTCGTGGGCAATGGGGTTTCGCGTCTCGAGCGGGCGGTGGACAATGAGAGGTCCCTCGACTTCGCTCGGGATGACGGAGGGGGCGCGGGATGACGGAGGAAACGGGATGGGAAGGAGCGAGTGAGGACGGAAGGGGCTGGGGATGACGGAGGGAACGGGATGGGAAGGGAAGGGCTCGGGATGACGGAGGGGACGGGATGGGAGGGGCTGGGGAATGGGAATGGCGAACCACCCCGGATGTTGGTCCGGGGTGGTTTCGAACGATAAGGTATGGGCGATTCGCGCTAGAAGCGCAGGCGAATCGACTGGATATCGCTTGCGCCGACTCGGACAGTGACGGTTGCGCCATCGAGCGGCAGGGTGGTGTCGTCGATTTCGGTCGGAGAGGTCGTCACCGCCGAGGATGGCTGAGCCGCCAGCACGGTGACCGGAACGTCGATCGGGTCGTTCGCGAGGTTCTGGAGACGGACGATGATTCCGTTCCCGTCTTCCGCCGGTTTCGCCCAGATCATGACCGGCAGCGATTCGGGCACATCGAGAAAACGACCGGTTTCCGCGCCGGTGCGCAGATAGTCGCGCAAGGTGATCGGCGGGGTGGCAGCTTCGGCGCCGAACTTCCAGGCCGCGGCATCGTCGATCGGACCAGAAGCCGACGTGAGCCTATAGCGCAGTGGGATGAGTCCGCCCTGACTGGCCTTGAAATTGACCATCCAGTGATTGTGCAGCGCCCAGGACATCAGCGTGGGGCCCTCGGGTTCGAGCGTGCGCGCCCATTTGCCGGTCGTGATACCGCCGAGGTGCATCAGTGGCGCATCGAGCGGTGCGACCAGCACCGAGCTCTCGCCATCGTCCAGACCGACCCAGCGCCCGAGTGGATACCAGTCGCGCACGGTGCCATCGAGCTGGTCGTCGTCCGGGGTGAACGGAACGCCATTGATATCGGCCCGGAAATTCGGCACGCCGAGCTGGAATGGCAACGCGATGAAGACCGCCTCGATACCGGTTTCGTGAACCTTGTCCAGCACCCAGTCGATTCCGAGCATCTTCTGGTTCGATTCGAGGGTGTAGGTGCAGATAGCCCCCCGGATCCCGGCGGCTTCGATGGAGACCTGGATGGTCGCGCGACCGTGGGCGATTTCCGGTTCGCCCACGGTGACGGAGGTGACAGTCGAACGATCCCACGGAGTATCGGTGCGGCCATAACCGAAATCGGGCGCGGAAAAATCACCCCAGAAGAGCGCCTGGCGCCCCTCGTCCGATTCGACCCGCTCGTAGACATATTGACCGAGCCCCCACCCCTGATAGGTTCCGGCCAGGTTCTTGCCGAGCTGCTTGTCGTACCACTCGGACAACGCGCCGGTGTTCGGATCGACCGTGATCCGGTAGAAGGCGTTTTCGATCGCGTTCCTGCCGCTCGCCAGATCGGTACCGGCGGGCGCATCGTCCAGCGAGAGAAAGGCATAACCGAAGGCCGGAATGGTTCCGGTCACCCGGCGGAATTCGGTTGCCGGGCGGACGCCGCCCCAGGGGACATCGCGCGGGAAGAAGGCTTCCAGCACCCCAACCGGGGCCGCCCAGCCGTGCAGCTCCGGCTCTTCGACCGTGACCGTGCGTTCCCAGGGGAGCGTATTGAACACCAGCACGGAATCGGCGCCCGATTCCGGGTAGGCAGCGCGCTGATCGAGATCGCCAAGATTGAACATCCCCTCGATACCAGGATCAGCGACGGTTTCGGCCAGCGTGCGGGCGGCGCGGGCCATCAGATCGAGCGATTCGGCCGAGGCGTTATAGGCAAATCCGGCTTTCCGGTTCCATTGCGAGCGGGTCCAGAGCGAGGTGGGGGCGTCGATGCTGGCAAATGCGCCCCAGGTGTGCTCGTCGTAGAGGGTGGCCGATTCGTAGGCATTTCGGGCGCGCTCCGGCGACCAACGAGACGTGCCTTCAGCAGCCAACCACGCGCCGAGCGTCTCGGCCATGAGCAATTGTTCATGATTGGCCCGGCTGACCCCGGTCTCGAAGGCACTGGAGGCGACACCGTCCGACCACCAGTCGAGCCAATCGCCACGCAGGGTGGACAACTGCTCGCCCCATTGCTCTCGCAGGAAGCGATTGAACGCCGACGGTGTGGTGAATTCGATGCGCGGGGTACGGCCCTCGGCATTCCAGCGTTCGACGAAGGCAGGCATGCGCGGATCGGGCGGTCCGTTGTCGACCCGCATGGGATGGGTCGATTGGGCATACATAAAATCGAAGGGATAGTCGGGATCGGCTTCGAGCGCCCGCACGATCGGCGGGAATGAATCCTCGACGAACCGCCAATCGCCCAGCTTGGCGATGCTGCGTCCCCAGAGATAGTGGAAGCCATTCCAGGCGAGCACCTTGTTGCCCGCCGGACCTTCCCACCAGAAGGCGTTGGGGATGGGTTTGGGCGTGTAGCCGCGCAATGGATTGACGGCCATGGTCATCAGCTCGATGCCGATTTCGGCCAGCAGATCGGCATAGCGCCAACTGATGCCGTTGACGTCGCATTGCATGGCGGCGGAAATGGTGAGACCGTACTGATCGCGCAAACGCCGCACTGGGTAGAGACTGCGGATCATCTGCTCCGCGTTCTGCATGGGGGTGTGGTTGTACTGCATACCGGCGACATCGATATACCCGGCCGCGTGCCATTGCCTGAAGCGGTCGATCTGCGCCGGCGATGCCTGCTGGAAGTACTTCTCGGTCATGCCGGTGACTTCGCAGGTCCAGCGATAGCGGGCTTCCTGGGGCAGATCCTGGGTGGCCTCGATCAGATCGAGGGCCTGGTCGATGAACTCGGCATGCTGCCGGAAGCAGAGATCCTGATAATCGGTGAATCCGATATCGGTGTGACTGTGGTTGACGACATAGAGCGTCGTGATGGGCTGCATGTTCCTGGTTCCTCCATTGCAACCTGATCCGGCATTGGGCGCGGCCCAACGTGTCGGGGCACCATATCGGGCATTGGGAGGAATGTCAATAAATGATTAGATCTCTTGGGCAGGCAGCAGGCAGCAGTCAGCGACGAAAGTAATCGTTCTCAAGACTCAGGACCCAAGACTCAAGACCCCATTTTGCAGGTATGCTTGCAGCACAATCGTTGCCCGGGTGGCGAAATGGCAGACGCGCCAGCCTTAGGAGCTGGTGACCGCAAGGTCGTGGGGGTTCGAATCCCTTCCCGGGTACTGAGCGTCCGTGCCGTTCTACAACGTCGGCAGACCCTCGCGCATGCGCGAGGGTCTGCCATTCGATCGTTCGGTTCGAAGCGATTGGCTCGATACGTACACCTGGAACGCCGAAGCGGAGATCGGCGCCGTGCAGATCGGCCAATCCCGATACCACGCTCGACCACCCGGAAACTGGACCCGCTTACACCGCTCTGCACTGTCCCCAATCGCCATACATGAAGTCACAGGTAAATCCGGCACAGCACGGGAAGCTCGCATTACAGGCGTCGGTGCTGACGCCAGCTTTGCCGCATTCGACGCAATGCCCGATGACCTCGGGGGTCGAGACGCCGCACACCCCTCCTGTGCAGAACCCGGCGTAATAGCCACACGTTCCGTTCGAACAGCTCCAGCACTCGGCGTCACCTCCCCTGGCCTCTGCGCAATCCGTGGCGGAGCAACATCCACGGCAGACATTGTCGGAGCAGAGGAATCCGGTGGTGCAGGTACAGATCCCATTCCGGCACGTTTGCCCGTCCGGGCAGGTACCGCAACTCCCGCCACACCCGTTGTCGCCGCAGGTCTTGCCCGTGCAATCAGCAACGCATTGGCATGTGAGCGTTTCGGCGTCGCACCCCTCATGCTCCGGACAATCCTCATGCGAACAACATTCATGACACACGTCATCGGTGCAACGGACGCCGGTCGTGCAAACACAAGCGCCGTCCTTGCACGTCTGCCCATCAGGGCACGTGCCGCACGAACCGTCGCAGCCATTGCTGCCACAGGTCTTGCCCGTACAATCGGACACGCATTGGCAGGCGTGCGTGTCCGATTCGCAGACCCAGTTCTCCGGGCAATCGCCATCCGCGCAGCATTCCCAGTCGCGGCAGACCCCGTCGCAAACGATGTTCCCGGTGGGGCAGCAGAGCTCTTCGCCATAGCAGGTTCCATAACAGCAGGCGTTTTCGCAGCATTGGGCTCCGGCAGGGCAACAATCGGGGCCGCATTTCTCCGTGCCGGGTGGGCAGGCGCACATTCCATCGATCGGAATTTGCTGGCCCGGACAGCTGACGGGTTTTGGAGCTGGAGCCGGCCGCCGCGCCGCCTCAGCCTCGCCGAATGACGTGGCCACGGTCGCGCTCCCGATGCCAAGCAGACCGCCCAGCACCTGCCGGCGAGTGTTGGCCGAGCCAAGCCGCCGGGCAAGCGCATCGAATCGTCGGTCGTCCATGATCTCCCTTTCCTTGAGTCGCCAAGCCCCATTGTGCCGGAGGCGCTCACCACTCGCAACGCGGGTCCGGCGTCTGCCATCCGAGCCAGCGTTGTGAACGGATGCGCGGACCTGGACCCGCTCTGCGAACCCATCCAGGGGCAACAACGCGTCGGTCGGCCAAATGCCAGACCGGGCGGCGCAGTGCGCTCGGCGTTTCCGTTTCGCTCCGCGCCAGAGGGCACACGATGCATAGGCAGCGGGTGCTCTGGACACGTCCACGGCCGGCTCCTATCCTGCCCTCAGGGCAGGTTTTTCCAGCGCAGGGAGTACCGTCATGGCTACGTCGCCGTCGAATCAGGACCCGATTTAGCATTCCGCTCTTTCCGGCAACCGGCTGCTTTCCCTGGAGGCGGGACGTTTCGAGCGCCGGGCGCTCACCATCGCGCTTCCGTCCGACCCGCACCAGATGGCCCACGACCCCGGCCTGAAGCAGTTCGTGCGGTCGTCCGGTGGACGCTGGGGGCGCATCGTGGTGATCCCCCTGACAGATGGAGATTCTCTGGCGTACGGGCGATCGTTCGCGCAGAGTCTGATCGTCCATGGTGCGGGAATGATCTCGGTCTTGCAGCTCACCGAGCGGCGACACGCCGACGACTCGAATGCGACCGATCTGATCGACACGGCCACCGGGATTCTGGTCGCGGCCAGTGGGGCGGCTCCCCTTGCCGAACTGCTCGACGGCACCGCGGTGTTGCAGCGAATCCAACAGCGCCACCGGGCCGGAATCGCTGTCGGCGTTACAAGTGCGGCGGCTTCGCTGTTTGCGATTGCGCTCGGCCCGCCGGTCGAGCTGCTCGG
>JBIQLF010000097.1:0-12235 GCA_044464585.1 Thermomicrobia bacterium | reverse complement strand
CCCTGCTAAACTTCTCCCATGGACCGATTCAAGCAGCTCCGCTCCCAAATGCCGTCCAATCTCCCCTCTATGGATGAGATCCGCGCGGCCACGGCCGGAAAATCGCAGGCGGAAATTACCGAGAGCGCCAAGCGCACGCTCGAAGGGATGGATCCGCAGAAGGTGGCCGCATTCGGGCAGATCTTGCAGGAGAATCTGGCCAAGAAGGGAATCCGCCCGCCAGCCGGGGTTTCCCAGGGGAATGCCAGCGAGATCGCCTCGCTCATGGCCACCATGCTCACCGGCCAGAATGCCGCGTCCGCCAAGACGTTGCTGCAAAACGCCGCCGTGCAGGACAGCGCCAAGGGCATGGTCCTGACCAAGCTCGCCATGAGCCGTTTCGGTCTGATCGCCATGCTCCTGCGCGATCCGCGCGCCGCGCAAATCGCTGGTCCCGTCATCAAATCGCTCATCAAAACGAAATAGCCTCTGGAGCATCGAGTTCGAGCGCCGGCTTCTGAATGCAAGGGGCCGAGCAACGGACTCCTATGGTGCGGCTCGACGCTGTCAGGCGGGTTGTGCATCTGGTCATCACCTGCCTGCCGGTTGTCTCGATCGTCCGATTTCCCGCCCGCTCATCGCGCTTTCCGCCATTCCGGTCGAAGCGAGATTCGGGATTGCCGCGCATTCCGCCATTCCGTCATACTTGCGCCATACGACGTCGTATCGTGGCAGATCGAGGATGGACATCATGGCGCAGCGAATCGTTGTCATCGGCGGTGGGATCGTTGGGCTTTCATCGGCATGGGCATTGCAAAAACGCGGCTGGCGCGTCACGGTCGTCACCGATCGTGACTTCGGACACGGAGCGTCCCGAGTCAATGCGGGGTGGATTTCCCCCGGCTGGGCCGATCCGGTGCCGTCTCCCGGTCTGGTGCGCACCTCCATGAAATGGATGCGCTCCTCGTCGAGTCCGCTTTACATCAAACCCAGTCCCAGCCCGTCGTTCACTCGCTGGCTGGTCGAATTCTGGCGAGCCTGCAATGCCAAGAGCTATTGGCAAGGCGTCGAGGATTTGGCTGGGCTCGGCAAAGACGCCTTCGCCAGCTTCGAAGCGATGCGGGCCGATGGCATCTCCTATGAGGAACACGAGGACGGTATTCTCTTCGTCTTCCGCTCGCTCGCCAACCTCGAACACGAGCTGGATCTGTTCGCCAAATTCGCCCCACTCAACGGCATGCAATACAAAGGACCGATCGTGGGCGACGATCTGCGCGCCATGGAACCGAATCTGACCGAGGTGATTCGCGGCGGTCTCTGGATGACGCAGGAGCGATCCATCCGTCCCGATACGATCATCACCGCATTGGTGGAATGGCTCGGCGCCAACGGGGTCGAGCTGCGCAGTGGTGTGAAGGTCAAGGGATTCACGATCGACGGGGAAAAGGTGACCGATGTGGTGTTCGACCACGGCCGCCTGGAAACCGACGCGGTGCTCATCGCCGCGGGAGCGTGGTCGGGCGAGCTGGCGCACTACGCCAAACGCCGGATTCCGATGCAAGGCGGCAAAGGGTATTCGATCGACTACACCCCGGCTCCGGTCGAAGTGCGCCATCCGATCGAGGCGTATGAGCGGCGGCATGTCATCACGCCCATGAATGGCATGACCCGATTGGCTGGCACCATGGAGCTCTCCGGGATCAACGAAATCACCCGGCCGGAGCGCGTGGCGGCTATCGTCCAGGGCACGGCCGATATCATCCGCGGCTGGCCGACCGATCTCTCGATTCCGGTCATCGGCAACGGTCTGCGTCCGATGTCGTCCGATGGCCTGCCGATCATCGGGTTGTTGAAGGGGTATCGCAATCTGGCGGTCGCCACCGGGCACGGCATGATGGGCGTCACCCTCGGTCCGGCCACCGGTATCGCCATTGCCGATCTGCTCACCGACGGTTCGTCCCGCGAGATCCTGAAACCGTTCGATCCCGCCCGGTTCTAGTCACCCATACGGAATCCGGGCAATCCATTGGGGTCATACGAAATCCAGATGATTGTTTGCGGATGTCCGCAGGGCCGAACAACCGCTCCCCCGCGCACGGGGGAGCGGTTTGGAGAGGAGGCGCTCCCCGGCAACCCCCGAGTGTTTATCCGGATTTCGTATGAGGAGTATTAGCCCAGCGTTTCAACGGTGGGACCGTGCCGGAGCGATGGTGGATATTCCAGGGGGCCGAGCGGATTCCATTATGGAAGGAACACCCCGGAACCTTGGTCCCGAGGTGTTCCTCTACACATGTCACGAGCGATCCTAGATCTCGTCCGTGCGCATTCCGCGGCCGACATTCGAGCTGACCGGGAGCGGGTCCGGCTCGGGAACGCGTTCACCCGGTTCGAGGGCGCCTTTTTCCGCGTCGACCTCGGCGGGCGACCCGGGAGCGGGAATCGGCTCGGGAACCTTTTCCGCGCCCGCATCTTCGACCACACGCAATTCGTCGGTCGTTGCCGCATCGGGTTCGAGGTTCATGGCTGCATCTCCGTTCGCATTGCCGATCAGCAGCGACTCGATATCGACCGTTTCCACCGGTTCGATCACAGAGTCGCGTTCGTCTGAGGCGGCGGTCTGCGGTCCGGCCGGTTTGGCGGCCGGCTCCGGCATCGTGGGTGCGCCGAGGAACGCGGCGACCCGCTCGGCGGTTTGCCAGGTCGATTCGTTGTCCGCTCGTTCCCGCGCATACGGTACGCCGAGCTCGTCCAGCGCTCCGGCAAACCGCTCCAGTTGCACCGACCGTCCAAGACTGGCCCGGCTGGTGCCAATCAACAGTACCGGCAGATCGAGCACGCCGGCAAAAGTCGTCGGGGTGCGCAAGGCGGCTTTGCCCCGATTGGCCGAGGGAAGACCCAACCAGGTCAGATACCACTCCGCGAACTCATCATCGGTCTCATCGAGCTCATCATCCCAATCGGTGACGGGGTCGATAACCGCGACCGCATCGACCGAGCCCGGCCGGGCGCCTGGCAGCAACAATGCCAGTGCGCCGCCATAACCTTCTCCCACCAGAGAGAGCCGTCCGGTATCGACATACTCCAGGGCCCGCGTCCAGTTCGCCAGATCGACCAGATCAGAAATCTCCGCTTCGGTGCCGGCCCGCTCCTGGAATGCCTTGACGATCTTCTTGCCATATCCGGGCGTGCCCGGCAGACTCGGCACGATCACGACAAACCCATGCTGGACCAGCGCTTGGATCGTGGAGTCGTAGGCATACGAATGACCGCGCTGGGGATAGGCGCCCAGCAGAATGACACCCGGATGCGTGCCCTCGCCCTTGGGGCGATAGACCAGCACGCCCGCTTTCAATCCGCCCGCAATCTCGTATTCGGTATGTTCCGGCGCGACGAACCATTCCTGCGCGGTCCAACCACCAGCCACCGGAATATAGAGTCGGTCGACTTCTTTTTTCGCTTCCTGCACGATGAACGCGGGGGCTTCCGTGGCCGACGAGAATTGGTACACCACCCGCTTGTCCGGCAACCAACCCGGAGCCGAGGCAACCCCGGCGCCGGGATCGAGCGGATCGGCGGTGGCGCCGCTGGTCGGTCGCTCCACCAATCGCACCTCGCCACGAACCCGCCGGGTGTACATGATCCGGCTGCCATCCGGCGAATAGCGCGGGAACGATTTGTCGCCGGCCTCGCTGGCGAGATTCCAACCGGCGCTGTTATCGGGATTCACGACCCCGACATTGAGCCATTCGGCCTCATCGGTGATGAATGCAATCTGCGATTTGCCCGGACACCATTGCAATTGGCTCCGGTGCGCCAGCTTCTTGGTCGCCTGTTTTTGCTCGCCGGTCAGGATCGAGACGGTCCAGATTTGCTCGCCCTCGTTCTCGCCATCCACCATATGCCGGGTGTAGGAGATCCGCTGGCTCGTCGGTTCCCAGCAGGGATTGCGATCGTCCTGGCCCATCGGACCGTGCGTCAATTGCACCACCGGACCATACCCATCCGGGGTCGCCACACAGATGGCACTGCGGCCATGTCGTTTCGAGACGAATGCCAGCAACGATCCATCCGGCGACCAACGCGGTTGTTCGTCGGATGCGGCATGGTCGGCCAGCAGAATGCAATCGCCGCCCTCGGCGGGCGCCAGCCAGATCGCGGTGCCGAGCTCCGATGGCGCGGATCCGGTCAGCGCGATCGACGTCCCATCCGGCGACCATTGCGGTCCTTCCAGCTCGAACACTGGCTGGAACGGAAGTTCGATCGACGATGCGCTGCTCCCATCGAGCGCCGAGATCCAGAGCCGGGTCGAACCGGATGCATCGGTCAGCAGGTACGCAAGCTGCGCGCCATCCGGCGACGGATTCCCCGTCCCCGGCAGCAACGGATCGGACGAGCTCGGTCGCTCGGTCGTTTTCTTTTTCGATGATGCCCTGCGTTTCGAGGGCGCGGCAGCGGCCGCCCGCGCCTTCACACTATCGCCTGCCTGCGCATCGTCTTCATTGCCGGCAGGTTCGTCCGGAAGATCGGTGATCCCCAATTGCCGATCGAGCTCATCGCCGACCGGCCCGCCCTCGGAAACCATATCGACCACAGCCTCGGTCTTCGAATCGCCGCGTTCGGTTCCGGTGGTCCCGACCAATTCCGGATGGGCGTCTTCCAGCATCGGCGTTTCGTCCTCGACCGTTTCGGCCGGAAGATCGGTGACGCCCAGCTGGCGTTCGACCTCGTCTCCCACGGGACCGCCTTCGGAGATCATGTCCTTGGTTGCCTGGTGGATCGCCTCGGCTTTGGCCTTGGCGGCTTTGTCCGTACTGCGGCGAGACCGTTTCGGTTTGTCTGCTTGTTTGGTCGTCGTTCCGGTGCTTTTTTCGGTCGTTGGCTCCGTGGCCCCGGCAGCCGCTCCGCCCGCACCCAAATCCTTGTCCCGATCGCTCATCGATAGTCCTTCGTCATGGTGTTCGCACATCGCCGGCGACTTCGACTCTCGGTCAGCCTGCCAAAGCGCGACTAACTATAGAAGGTTCGCGCGGGTCAGGCCGGGCATTTTCGGCGCAGTTTTTTGCCCGGTGCTCCATACTACGGGCGAATGGCCGAATTTCCCGCGTCCCCGGGGGAACATCCGCATGCCTGACATCACCACCATCATTCGACCCGCGCGCGCCGGTGATGCCACCGCGATCGCCGCGATCTACAACCAGGGAATCCGCGACCGGCTGGCCACGCTGGAAACAGATGAACGCACTCCCGGCGAACGCGCGGATTGGCTGGCTGCGCGGGACGAGCGCCACCCCGTCTATGTCGCCGAGACGGACGGTACCGTGATCGCCTGGGGTTCACTGAATACGTTCAATCCGCGCCCCGCCTATCGCTGGGTGGCCGATTTTTCGGTCTATGTCGATTCCATATGGCGAGGCCACGGCATTGGCGGCCGGATGCTCGATCATCTCATCGCCGAAGCAACCCGTCTTGGTTTTCACAAGCTGGTGCTCGCGGCATTTCCGTTCAATCCCGCGGGTATGCGGCTCTACCGGTCTCGCAGCTTTCGGGAAGTCGGGATCTACCGCGAGCAGGGGCGGCTCGATGGCCACTGGGTCGACACGATCGTCATGGAACGGCTGCTGGAGTAGCTGGCGGTATGGAGTTGGGGTCTAGTCGCCGGGCGCCAGTCGATCATCGCCCGATGGTCGCAGTTGTCTTGCCATCGACATAATCTTCACGGTCAATCCGAAGATCAGCACCCCCAGCGGAATATGCCAGGCACGGGCTTCGAGCGCGGTGCGACCGGAATAGCCCAGACCCGTTTGCGCCAGAATCAAGCCGACCAATGCGGCGTTCATCAGTATCAGCAGCTTGCCGGTCGAACCCGGAATGCCGAGATAGACCGTGAACGCCAATTGGGCCACCGCCACCAGGAAGAGTGCATTGGCCAGATAGCCGTGGTAGTCGATGAGATGACGGTCGAGCCAAAGTCCCCGGCCGGCCAGCAGCGCCTGGACCAGGATCAATGCCGCGGTCACCAGGGTGAGCCAGCGATAGTACGGCGCCAGATTCGATCGACGCATCGAAACGAGGTCCTCCTGATTTGATCGCAACCGGGCCGCAACAACGCGCTCGGGAGCGAAAACGGGCGCCGGACACGACCCGGACGCTCTGGCAATCAAGTATGGCACCCTCTGCGCCGGAGTCCACGGCCGCCGGTCTTCGTCATCGCGCTTGACGTCTTTTCCGGAAATCCGAATTCCACCCGGCGTCATAGCGCGGTGGCGACGTTGCCCGAGAGTCACTACAATCGTCTGGCAGATCGCGTCCGTACAGGCCGCTGCTATGAGAAATCACCGGAAAGGAAACCGATGCCAGCGCCCGAACGAATTCGTCCTCGCTTCCAGACCCTGCTCCATCTTGGGCTGCTCGGATCGCTCCTGCTGGCGACGCTGGTGCTCGCGGCCAACCATCCCCGTTCGGTCGAGGCGCAGTCGGCCACGCCTACCGCGACGGGAGCCGCGTGCGCGCCGCCGGCCATGGTCCCGGTTCCAGATGTTCCCGCCGAGGTCGCCAGCCCAGCCAATGGAACGCCCGTCGCCGTCGTGAGCGCCGGCGAAACCACCAGCGCGCAAATCCGGGATCTGGTCGATTCGCTCGCCGCCTGTCTGACCGCGGGCAATGCCCAAACCGTCTCGGAATTGGTGACCGACCGGTATCTCAGCGATGCCTATGGCGCGGGCGAACGGATGACCCGGGAAGACTATCTGGCGCTCGCGCCCGCGGCCCCGGTCGTGCCGGTGACCGTCGTGTCGATCGACCAGGTCGAATTCACCAGCGCCGAAACCACCAGCGCGCAGGTGGTCACCATTCAGGGCAATCAGCTCCGCACCGAGGAATGGACCTTTCTCTTCCGCCGCAACCGGCAGGTGGTAGCCACCCCAACAGCCGGGCCGGGCGAAGGCCGCTGGCTGGTCCATCAGATCGCCGTGCTTTCCTCGACCGCCCCGCAGGGCGCCGCCGAGATGAAGGCGGTGCAAAAGGACTATGCGCTCACCCTCACCCCATCCACCGTGCAGGGGAGCGATCTGGTGGTGACCGTGCAGAACACCGGCAAGGAAGCGCACGAATTCCTGGCGCTGAAGCTCGACGCCGGAGCATCGGTCGATCAATTGATCCGGCCTACCAGCGACACATTCCCGGACAATATGCACATCGTCGGCCAGGAGACCGTTCCGGCAGGGGAGACCCGCACGCTCGTGTTCGTGAATCTGGAACCGGGAACCTATACGGTGGTCTGCTTGCTTCCCGATGCGGATGGCGTTCCCCATGCCGCGCTCGGCGAAACGGCAACCTTCACGGTTTCCTGAGCTCGTTCCGAACCGATATGTCGATCATTGCACGAACGCGCCCCCCGAGCGGGGGCACGTTCTGCTTCGCTCACCGCGACGCTCATCCACGATGACTGTCCTCCGGCCCCCCAAGAGGCGCGGTAGTTGGATCGCCAGCGGATTCGTTCTCGCATGAGACATCTATGATAGCCAATGGGTCCAGGGAATTGCGGCTGGATCGACAACGAGGAAAGGCGGATCGATCCAGTACGGACAGGCAATCCAGGTGTCGACTGCCAGCGGGTAGTGACGTACGCGCAATTCTCCATTATGATCGTACTCGTAAACTGCCAGCGTAAGATGTTCTGTGCCAAGAAGCGTGTTTCGAAACCGGCATGTTCGTTGGCAGCGAATGGTCATGGATCCGTCCCGGCGGTCGAGCCGCGGGCTGAATGAGGTCGCGTTTGGAAGACGGGTCGAACCGATCGGCACGTCGAGCGAATGTTCGGAACAAGGAGAAAGCACCTATGCCGAGGAAAGATGGACCTTTCTGGTCGACATACCAGGATCTCAAACACGGACGAATCACCCGTCGTGAGTTCATTGCCCGTGCAACCGCCCTGGGCGTTGGCCTGCCCATCACGCTCTTCGTGCTCAATTCGATGAAGCTGGAGGGCGCGGCCGCGCAAGACGCGGATGCCACGTCGGCGTCCGTGCGACCATCGGTTGGCACCGAGGGACAGACCCGCGGAGCCGGCGGCGAGCTCAAGATCCTGCAATGGCAGGCTGCTTCGATCGCGTTTTCCCATAAGGGCACCGGCACCAAGGATTGGAATGCCGCCTCGCTCGTGCTCGAAGCATTGCTGTCCTTCGCGCCCGATGGGACCATCCTTCCCAATCTGGCCGCCGAGGTGCCCACCAAGGAGAACGGCGGTCTCTCCGACGATCTCAAGACGGTCACCATCAACCTCCAGGAAGGTCTGCTCTGGAGCGATGGCGAACCGGTGACGGCCGAAGATATCGTCTTCACCTGGCAATGGGTGACCGATCCGGCGAATGCCTCCACCAGCGCATCGGTTTGGGAACCGATCGAGAACATCGAGGCGAAATCCGACACCCAGGCGGTCATTACCTATAAGGAACCCTCGATCGCATGGTTCGTGCCGATCTCCGGCACCTCCTATGGCGCCATCATTCCGAAACACATCCTCGGAACGGGCGATCCTGGCGCGGCCGAGAAATTCCTGACCAATCCGATCGGCACCGGCCCCTACAAGGTCGAAAGCTTCAAGGAAAACGATCAGGTCATCTACACCGCCAACGAGAATTACCGCGAACCCAACAAGCCCTATTTCGCCACGGTCAATCTCAAGGGCGGCGGCGATGCCTCCTCGGCAGCGCAAGCCGTGCTGCAAACCGGGGATTGGCACTATGCCTGGAATCTCCAGGTCGAGTCCCAGATCCTGAAGCAGCTCCAGGAATCGGGCGGCAAGGGCGTTCTGGTCACCTCGCCGCCGGCTTCGGTCGAGCGCGTGAATTTCAACTTCTCCGACCCGAACAAGGAAGTCAACGGCGAGCGTTCCAGCCTCGAAGCGCCGCATCCATTCCTGACGGATGTCAAGGTGCGCCAGGCCTTTTCGCTGGCCACCGATCGCGATTCCATTGCCAACCAGTTCTATTTGGGCGGCGAGGCGGAACCGCCCGGACGCAACTACCTGACCGGTATCGGACCGATGGAGTCCCCGAACACCACCTGGGAGTTCGATGTCGAAAAAGCCAAGGCTGTGCTCGAAGAAGCCGGCTGGGTGCTCGATGGCAAGGTCCGCAAGAAAGATGGAATGGAGCTTTCGGTCTCCTACTACACCACCATCAACTCGGTGCGCCAGAAGACCCAGGCGGTCAACAAGAAGAATTGGGAAGAGGCAGGCATCAAGGTGCAGCTCGGTCAGGTGACCGCCGATGTCTTCTTCTCCAGCGCGCCCGGCAACGACCAGACGTTCTATCACAACTACCGCGACATCGATATGTTCACCGACAACCCGACGTCGCCCATCCCGCTGGGCTACATGCTCTCCTTCTATGCCGGACCGGACAACAGCAATATTTCGCAGGCGTCCAACCAGTGGAGCGGCGGCAACTCAGCGCGCTACGTCAATCCGGAATACGATGCGCTCTATGAGCAGGCGGTCGCCTCGACCGATGCCGAGGAAGTGGCCGAGCTCTGCATCCAGATGAACGACATCCTGATCGACGAGTTCGTGCTGATTCCGCTCGTCTCGCGCGCGAATGTCAAGGATGCGGCCTCCAACCTGCTGCTGCAGGAGAACCTCGCTCCCAATGGCTGGGAAACATCATTCTGGAATATCGCCAACTGGACCCTGGCCGAGAAGTAGCGGCGCTTCCGCCGGGCGGGATGCGCCATTGCGGCACCCGGCCCGGCCGCCCCGGCACGGCGCGACTGGGTCTGCGATCATGCCGGGAACCACTACGATCGATCACTTGAAGGAGGATCCTATTCCATGACCAACGATCGAAGGTCGACATTCCGCTGCGCGCGACTCGCGGCCGCCGCGCTCGCGCTCGGTATGTTCAGCGTGGCCGGTATCGGAGGCGTCGGGGCGCAAGACGCCACGCCCGAGGCCACCCCCGCCATCTCGTGCGACTCCCCGGGGCTTCCCCCGGGAACAGCGACGGCGATGGACACCGCATCCCCGGAATCCATGGATGAAACAGCCGATATGGGAATGGCGAGTCCCGAGGCGGTCGATGTCGAGGTCGCCACCGGCGCCGAAGCGGACGCGGAGACGGCAGACGCCATTTTCGGCGCCGTCCAGAACTATGTCGCCTGCTATAACGAGGGCCAGGCCACCGGTGATCCGGGTCTGTACGTCGCCCTCGAATCGAATGATTTCGTGGCGTCCCAGGGCTATGCCAACCGCTTCGATGAAGCGCAGGACGAGCTCGAGTCGCCGTTCGCCACGGTCACCCTGCTCGGCATCGACACGGCCATGACCTGGTCGGATGGCAGTGTGAGCGCCGATGTTCAGGCGCTGGTCGGTGACCACTGGTTCAACGAGTGGCGCTGGTTCATGGTCGAGGAAGATGGCATCTGGAAGCTCGATAGCCGCCAGGATCTGCCGCCGCAGCCAGATGTCGACTTCGTTTCCGTCAACGGCATCAATGTTTCCGAACCCACCGATGAAACGGGCGGCTTCATCTCGCTCAGCGGATCGTGGGAATTCCCGGGAACCGACGCGATCATCCTCAACATCACGAATACGGGAACGGATGGGCATCTCGCCTTCGTCCTGCAGCTTCCGGACGGTGCCGACCCAGCGGGACTCTTCGACGGATCGCTCGATCTGTCCACGGTTTCGTTCATCGGGATGACCAACGAGATCGAGCCCGGCGAGAGCGCCAATATCGCGCTGATCGATTTGCCGGTGGGCACCTACACCCTGGTCGATCCATCGACCGGCGTCGCCCAGCAGTTCGAGGTCACCCCGGTCGAGGGATAATCGACTACACTTCATCGCTGGGACAGGGTTCTCCTGTCCCAGCGTGTTCGCCAGCATGCTGGCGACATGTCCGCGTGTGACAACCCCGGCGCGCCAGACTGGCGCGGGAGATTGCACCTGGCTGGAGGTGGCAATCCCATATCGTGTAAACGGAGACGCTCTCTCGAGAGAGCGTCTCCGTTTACATCACTGGTCCAACCGTCTTACCAGCGAGCGCCATGGATCCGGACGAATCTCGAACCAATCCCCCCAACGGCGAACCGCCCGCTTCGGATCCGAAGAGCCCGGACGCCCGCTCGTCCATGCAGCAACGCCTCGAAGGCAAGCCGGTGCTCATCTATGGCACCCTGCTGGGCGGAGCGCTGGCGCTTTTTCTGCTCCTCATGGTCGTCTGGCTCTCCACCCGGAACGACAACTCCAAGGTCAAACTCTGTCTCGACACCACGCTCGCCCAAGCGGAAACCGCGATCCTGGACGGCACCGTGCGCCGGATCGATGTGCTGCTCGATCAGGACACGCCCATGCAGGGATTGACCGCCATTCAGCTCGAGCTGGAAGGCGGGGAATGCCGCAAGCTTCCCGAGGGTGCCGACAATCGCGCCAAGCTGCTGCAGGTGCTGGGATTGGTGGAGCTCTACAACCAGCAAGGCGATGGCAATATCCGCGTCGAATATCAGCGCGAAAGCGTTCCGGCCAATCTGCTGGTGACGTCCACGCCGGTGCCAACGCTGTCGCCGCCAACCAAAGCCGCGTCTCCGGTCACGGGCACCCCGCTGCCGGTCATCGTGCCCTCGCCCACCCGGGAACCAACCGAAACCGCCACGCCAACCGCGACCGCATCCCCCACGATGACGCCCACGCAACCGCCTCCGGCAACCTCCCTCCCAACCGCGCCGCTGCCCACCGAACCCGCCCGTCTGCTCACACCGACACTCTAGGCAGCAGGCAGCAGGCAGCAACAGTATCGATTCTGTCGCCGCTGCCACGCACAGGGCCGGGCGCAGCTATACGGACTCCGCTCGAACCCATCGGCCCTGGCTCGGTACTCCGGGGCGGTCCCACCGTTGAAACGCTGGGCGAATACCCCTCAGTCATCATCCGGATTTCGTATCAGACACCTGAACCGACGGTCAGACCATGGAGACCCGCGTCCGTCGCCAAGGGGTTTTAGCCCAGCCTTTCAAGGTTGGGATCGCGTGTCCAGACTCTCCTGCAACCTGCGCTCGCCCAGCGTTGCAACGGTGGGACCGGGCCGGAGCGGCGGATTCCGTATTACGCGCTGGCATAGGTGCATCCGAACACCAATCCGCGCACGACAGGCCTTTCCCGGAGTCTCGCCATCCCTCGTGACCTCACGACGAGCGCGGTTCGTCCCAGAAGGGCCCGTTCGCCAACCCCGCATCCTGACGCCAACCCCCGTCATCCTGA
>JBIQLF010000096.1:0-12274 GCA_044464585.1 Thermomicrobia bacterium | reverse complement strand
CCTCGGGGGACTCGCTGCGGCGAGGAGATCCTTCGGCTTCGCTCAGGATGACGGTGGGTGGCGAGCGGGCGCACTTCGTGTACGAACCGCGCTCGCTCATATCCAAGGGCTCGAGCGGATTCTCTATCAGCCAAGAACGAAAGGCAGAAGAGCTCGCCATATCAGGATGGTGACAGCCGCCCCCTATCCCTCCAACGCCGCGTGTGCCGCCGCGATCCGCGCCACCGGCACCCGAAACGGTGAGCAGCTCACATAGTCCAATCCGGCCCGATGGCAGAACGCGATCGAACGCGGATCGCCACCATGCTCACCACACACCCCGATGGACAGGGACGGCCGCACCGCCCGCCCCTGGTCGGTCGCCAATTGCACCAGCTTCCCAACCCCCTGCGCATCGAGCACCTGGAACGGATCGTCCGCCAGCACCCCACTTTCGACATATCCGGGCAAGAATCGGCCCGAATCGTCACGACTGAGTCCAAAGGTCATTTGGGTCAGATCGTTGGTTCCGAAACTGAAGAAATCGGCATAGACAGCGATCTCCCCGGCCAGCAGCGCGGCGCGCGGCACCTCGATCATCGTGCCGACCTTGTACGGAATGCGAATTCCGCTCCGTTCGGCCAGCTCGCTCGCTGTTTCATCGATCAGCTTCCGCTGGCGTTCCAACTCGGAGGGCGCCGACACCAGCGGCACCATGATCTCCGGCAGCACGGTAATGCCCTGCTGAGCCGCCCGGGTGGCCGCGGCCAGAATGGCGCGCACCTGCATTCGGGTGACCTCGGGAAAGGTCATTCCCAATCGCACACCCCGCAACCCCAGCATCGGATTGATCTCGTGCAGTCCCTTCACCCGTTCCGCCAGCTCGGACACCGCGATACCCATCTGCTCCGCAAGTTCGTCCAGATCGTCGGCCGCGGGCAGGAATTCGTGCAGCGGCGGATCGAGCAACCGAATGGTGACTGGCAAGCTATCCATTGCCCGGAAGATTTCGATGAAATCGTCCGTTTGAAAACACTCCAGCTCGCTCAGCGCCGCACATCGGTCGGCATCGGTCTGCGCCAGAATCATGCGGCGCATGACATCGATCCGTTCCGGGGCGAAGAACATGTGCTCGGTACGGCAAAGTCCGATCCCTTTGGCGCCCAGTTCGCGCGCGCGTTCCGCATCGGCGGCCGTATCGGCATTGGCGCGAACACCGAGCACCCGGATCCCATCGGCCCAGTGCAGAAGCAAACGTGCCCGGTCGTCCAACCCCGCGGCGGTCATCGGCGCGGCCCCCAGCATGACCTCGCCGGTCGTGCCATCGATGGTGATCAGATCTCCTTCGTGGATGACCGTTTCACCCACCCGGAGCACACCGTTCCTGGCGTCGATATCCAACGCGCCGCATCCGGTCACGGCTGGCAACCCCATTCCCCGGGCCACCACCGCCGCATGCGAGGTCATCCCGCCTCGCGCCGTCAGCACACCCCGCGCATGTTCCATACCGGGAAAATCCTCTGCTGCCGTTTCGGTACGAACGAGAATCACGGCCTCGCTGCGTGCCCCCAGTTCGCGCGCGCGCTCGGGACAAAAGATCGCCGCGCCGGTGGCGGCGCCTGGACTGGCCGGCAGCCCTTTGGCAATGACCTCGCGCGGATGCGCCGAATCGATCTGCGGATGCAGCAATGCATCGATCTCTGCCGGTTGCACCCGGCGCACAGCCGTTGCTTCGTCGATCAACCCCTCCCGCACCAGATCGGTCGCGATACGCACGGCCGCCATGGCGGTGCGTTTGCCAGTGCGGGTTTGCAGCATCCACAACCGCCCCCGCTCGATCGTGAATTCGAGATCCTGCATATCGGTGAAATGCCGTTCCAGCAGCTCGCCGGTCGAAAGCAGATCTCGATGCGCTTCCTCGAAATTCGAGTCGTTCGGCATCTGCTCGATACCGAGCGGGGTGCGCACCCCGGCGACGACGTCCTCCCCCTGCGCATTGGGCAGGAACTCCCCGAACATCCCCGGTTCGCCGGTATTGGGATTGCGCGTGAACGCAACCCCGGACGCCGAGCTGGCCCCGATATTGCCGAAGACCATCGCCTGAATATTCACAGCGGTACCCCCGTCGTCGCCCACCCCGGTGGAACGCCGGTAGGCGATTGCGCGCGGAGAATCCCACGAACGGAATACGGCCAGCACTGCCCCACGCAATTGTTCCCAGGGATCGTCCGGAAACGCGGTTCCGGTTCGGGCCACGATTTCCCGAAATTCCTCCACCAACCGCTGCAACGTCGCCAGATCGAGCTCGTGGTCGTCCTTCACTCCGGCGTCGCGGCGGGCCCGCTCCAGCGCATGCTCGAACGCGTCACCATCGGCGCCGAGCACCACCCGGCCATACATCTGGATCAACCGCCGCCACGAATCCCAGGCAAACCATTCGCCGGAAAGCCCCGCCAATCCATCGACTGTTGCGGCATTCAGCCCCACATCGAGGATCGTATCCATCATCCCGGGCATCGAATCGCGCGCACCAGAACGCACCGACAGGAGCAACGGACAATCTGGATTCCCGAATTGCCGGTCGAGCGTGCGCTCCACATCGGTCAAAGCCATCCGAACCTCGTCCCAGAGATCGTCGGGCGCTTCGCCATCCCGCGCCCGCACCGCGCGAAAGGCGTCCGTGGTGATCGTGAATCCCGGGGGCACCGGCAACCCGATCCGGGTCATCTCGGCCAGATTGGCGCCCTTGCCGCCGAGCAGATCGCGCTCCTCGGCGCGTCCATCGCGAAAATGTCGAATCCAGCGAGTCGTCATCTGATCGTTCCTTTCGTCGGGTCGGTTCCGGACAACAAAACGAGCCGGGGAACATTCCCCAGCTCGTTGCGATACAGGACGTTTGGTTTGCCGCGCTTTCGTTAGTCGCCGCTCGACCACACCTCCCGCATCGCCAGGCAGGCGTAGTAATACGAATACACGTAGGAAACAGGGGAGAACGCGGCGCCGTGCGCCCGTTCAGGGGTTCGATTCGGTTCGAAAGGAACGCAATGCATCGTTTCCACGTGCGCATAATACCAGCCAGAAGTGAAGTTGGCAACAGAAACGATGTAATAAAATTTCAGCCACGGTGCGAACGAACCGGCGTTATGCGCAATTTCCGCGCCAGCGATGTAACCTGCTTTCGTGTGCGATGAACGAATTGGTCAGCGGCCCCAATGGCGACTCGCCCAACGGTACATCGCGCCAGCTCATCCTGCTTATTTCGAACAATCCGGTGCGCGCTCCTCGCTCATCCAACCGGCGATACTCTGCGCGGCAGGACGATATGAACCGTGGTCCGTGGCCGCGTCCGAGGGAGGCGTCTCGAATGTCCCAGCAATTTGCCTATATCGGTTCCGACTCCCGCGCCCAGATCGCCGGCGGAACCCCCATAGCCGATGCCATTGGCCTTTCGGTCTATGCGATCGATCCGGCCAGTGGATCCCTTCGGCTGATTCAAACACTTCCCAGCGACAACGCCTTCTTTTTCGATTTCGACACCGATCAGTCGCATCTGTACTGCGTCGATGTCATCGATGATTTCGAGGGAGCATCGAGTGGCGCCGTGGAAGCCTATGCCCGCGACCGAGCATCCGGCCGGCTGTCCTTCCTGAACCGGGTCGCCTCCGGAGGAGCGGTTCCCGCCCAGCCTGCCGTTTCGCCCAGCGGCAAGTGGTTGGTGGTCGCTAACTACAGCGGCGCCAATCTGACCGTGTTTCCCATCGAACCGGATGGTTCGCTCGGCGCCCTGACCAGCGAGGTGAAACGTTCCGGCAACGGACCCGATACGGCCCGCCAAGACCAATCGCGTCCCCATGCCGCCGTATTCGATCCAGCGGGAAACGTTCTGGCGATTGCGGATCTCGGAACCGATGAGGTCGTGACCTATACGCTCGATGAAACCACCGGCCGCCTCACCGAGGTGTCCGACATTCGCACATTGCCTGGTTCGGGACCGCGCCATGTCGCCTTCGCTGCATCCGGTACGCGCCTCTATGTTCTGACCGAAATGGGCAGCGGTATCGATCTCTTCTCCTTCGACCCGGCCACCGGCACGATCGGCCAATTGCTGCAACGTATTTCAGCCGTGCCGGAACCGTTTACGGGCACCAAAGCCAGCGCCGAAATCCTGATCCATCCGTCTGGCCATTTCCTCTACAGCAGCAACCGTGGCCAACCCGATACCACCGCCCCGGAGGCCGATGCCATCGTTGGCTGGAAGATCGAGCCGGAAACCGGTCTGCTGACCCTGATCGGCTACACCACGCACCCAATCGGCCAGCCATGGAGTTTCGCGTTCGATCGGTCGGGCCGGTGGCTCTATGCCGCCAACTATCTCGACAGCACCATCACCCAATTCGCGATCGACCCGGACACCGGCGTCCTCACCTTTACCGGCAATACCACTCCGGTCCCGCATCCGTTCGTGATCCAAACCTCGGCGTAGGCGGGACTTGTCTCTCCACCATTCTCGCCATACCATGCCGGCATGGACACCACCGAAGGCCAACCGGAGGCCGGACGCCACGGCTCCTCCCGGCCCGATCGCGCCAGGCGACTCGAGTTTCATCCGGCCGAGAACGAGCTGCTCAAGCTCAGCCCGACCGATATTGCCCAATACATTCGCCTTTCTCAATGTCGCCGGTATCTGCGCTTGCGTCTCGTCGAGCGCAATACCGGCCAGTCGTTCATGCGAGCATGGGATGTCCAGCCCCAATCGATTCCACCGTTGCTCACGCTGTCGGGTCGTGAATTCGAGATCGCCGCGGAAACCGAGATCGCCAAGCTCGCGCGCTCGGTCGTCTGCAGTCGCGAAGAGCGGAATGCCCAGGGCGTCGATTCCGATAACGATCGCCTCGTCGATCTGGCCGGGCAGCTGGCGCCCGGCGAGCGCGTCGTCATCTTTCAGCCGCTTCTGAAAGCCGAGCTCGACGGCTGGGCGCTCACCGGCATCGCCGACGCCATCGATCTGCGCCGCTCCAGCACCGGCGAGCGCTCCGCGCTCATCATCGATTTCAAGAGCACCAGCGAAGCACATATGGAGCACCGGCTACAGATCGCCTTTTATCGGGAGATGCTCGCTGCCAGCCTGGCGCTCCGGGGAATCGACTGCGATATCGGACTCGGAATCCTCTATCGCGGCGCGCCGGACGATTCGGCCGAACCCGGCGATCCGGTGCTGCTCGCCCAGCGAGACGACGCGCTCGAAACATTCGGCGTCGACGGGTTCCTCGAACGTATCGAGGATATGAACGCGTTGCGGCGGGATGTTCATTCGCTCGTGCTCGGTCCGAAATCCGAAGCGCGCCGCAATTTGGCCACTGAGTTCGATCGGCTCCCCTACCATCTGGATTTCGTCTGCGACGGATGTCTCTACAATCAGCTTTGCTTGCGCCAATCGGCCGAAAGCGACGATCTCTCGCTGATTCCCTTCCTGCGCGCCGACCAGAAACAGGCCCTGCACACCGCCGGGGTGCGCCGCTGCGCCGAGCTGGCCGCGATCCCGCTGCCATCGGAAACGGCATCGGAACCCTACCGCGCACTGGCCATGATCCCGGCGCTCGGCGCCGATCTGGATGATCTGATCGCGCGGGCTCGTACCTATCGCGCATCGAAGGGCGACCCCTGGCCTCGCAAATCCACACTTCCCGAAAGCGGGCAAAGCAGCCTCCCCCGCTGTGACCAGGAATTCCATCCCAATCTGATCCGTATCTACCTCGATGTCGAACACGACTATCTGCACGACCGGGTCTATCTGCTCGGCGCGCTGGTCACCGGAGCCGAGCATGGCGAGCAATCCCCCGAGCGCCGCAGAACGGTGATCGAGCTCGCCTCCGGCCCGCCGGACGATCCAGAACGGGAAGCAACGCTCCTGCGCAACTGGATCGAAAAGACCATTGCGGCCATCACGGAGATCGCCGCGCCCGATGCCGAGGGCAAGCTGGCCGCCCCGATCCATCTCATCTTCTACGACGCCTACGATCAGCGCGTGCTGCTGAATGCGCTCGGCCGGCATCTGGATCGCGTCTTCGGCGCGACGGCACTCTACGATTTCGCATCCCAGCTTGCCGCCTACACCTCACCGGTGCTGACCGTCGTGGCCGATGAAATCCGTGCCCAGCGCAATTTCCCGCTCCTCTGCCAGTCGCTGCAATCGCTCGCCCGTTATCTCAGATTTCCGTGGGATTCCGAACGCCCCTTGACCAGCATCTTCTACGAACGCTATTTCGATGCCGCCGGGCGATTCGAGGATGGGGAAATCCCCGATGGCGACACCAACCCCTGGTTCACCCGGCGCTCCCGGTTCAGCAGCCAGCTACCGCTGGACTATGCCTATGCTGCCTGGGGCCAGCTTCCCGCGCCGGGAACGCCCGACATCTTCGCTCCCTATCGCGGTGTCTCGACCGGCGATCTCCTGGCCCTGCACCGAAAACGGCTGGAAGCGATCGAACGCATCACGACCGAGCTGCAACCGAACACCTGGGCTACCAAGCAATCGTTCGATCTCTCCACATTGGCCACGTTCGAAGATGTGTCCACCAGTATCGCGATGGCGCTGGACGAGTTCATCACCATCGAACGCCACGTCGCATTGGGCGCCTGGAAACACGAACGCACCATCGCACCCGAACGCCGGGTGCTCTCCGGCGTCACCATGCTCGCCCGCTATCACGAAGAAGACCAGACGCCGGAAATGGCCGCCTTCAATCGAGCCCTCTACGACTACGACATGCTCGCGCCCGAAGAAAAGGAAGGCCGGGTCAAACCCAAAGGACCGGATGGCGAACGGATCATTCGCCTGCGGGTCGATCTTGCCGGTGTCGCGTCCTCGGTCGAACACGCCATGACACTTTGGGAGCGGCGCATTGGCGACCGGGTCGTCATCTCGCCTCGCAAAACGGTCGATTCCCGCAAACCCGTCACCGAGCGCATTGCCTTCACCCCTACGGTGCGGCAATTGCTCTATGGCTCCTCGGCCAACATCGTCGATCTCGGCGCCGGCCACGACGAATCGGGCACTCCGTTCACCTGGATCGATGTGGAAATGAGCAACTTCGGCGCCAAATCGACCGAGTTCTCGTTCAACCAGATGTATACGGGATTCGAACCCGGCGCGCTGCTGACCCTCGACGAATCCCCCAACAATTGGCACGCCGCCCACCAGCGGACGGTCATCACCGGTCTGCGCGAGGGAAAACGCAATGCGCTCTTCCAACGCATCGCGGGCGACGCTCCGGAACGGCTCCATCCTGATCCCATCGCGGTCGCCGGACAGGCGCGCTTCCTGGACGGTCTTCGCGCCCTCGAAACCGCCGGTCTCCTCCACGGATTCGAAGAAAGCAAACATCGGTTGATCGGCGATCTGGCCGATGCTCCTACCCTGCTGGTGCAAGGACCGCCCGGCACCGGCAAGAGCCTGACCGCCAGCTATGCCATCCTGGCCCGAATGCAAGGCGCCATGACCGCAGAGCGTGAGTGCCGAGTCGTCATCGCCTGCAAAACACATGCCGCCGTCGATGAGCTGATGCGCAAACTGATCGACGTGCTGGATGACTTCGCGCGGATTCGCGCCAGCCATACCGCGCTCTGGGACGAATGGTTCGATCTTCGGCTGCTCTCCTTGCCAATCTTTCGTTTCGAGGGACGGGACGAACCGCCGCCCCCGGTCATCCGGCTCAACCGGGATGCCAAGGGCGACGACCGGCCGCACAAGCAGATCGATGCCGTCCCCCATTGCGTCATCGCGAGCGTCCCGGGCGGCATCTACCAGATGGCCAACAAACGCAAGTCGAGCCGGCGCTCCCTCTTCGATTCACGCTATTGCGATCTGCTGGTGCTCGACGAAGCGTCGCAGATCAGCCTGCCGGAATCGATCATGGCGGCATTGCCGCTTCGAGATGACGGCCAGCTCATCGTCATCGGCGATCATCGCCAGATGCCGCCGATCGTTCAGAATGATTGGGAACGAGAGGTACGCCGCACCTTCACCATCTTCCGCGGCTACGATTCGCTCTTCCTCACCCTGCGAGCGCACCTTCCCGAAGCGCACCAAATCCGTTTCCAGGAGAGCTTCCGCGTCCATGCGGACATCGCCGAATTCCTGCGCCAGCAGATCTACCGGCACGATGGCATCCACTATTTCTCCAGGAAGACCGCGCTGCTGCCGGATATTCCCAGCTCGGACGATTTTGTTCGGGCCGCGCTCGATCCGCATCACCCGCTGACCGTGATCGTCCATGGGGAAATGGCCAGCCAGCAACGGAACCGGTTCGAGCAGGCGCTGATGCAGCCGATACTCGAAACGCTGGCGGGCGCCGGATTCGATCCCATCAGTGGACTCGGTGTGGTGGTGCCGCACACGGCCCAACGGGCAGCATTGCGAGCGGGAATCCCCCAACTCTGCCAGTTCGATCCAGAAAGCGGAACGATCGTTCGTTCGGCGGTCGATACGGTCGAACGATTCCAGGGAGCCGAACGGGACGCGATCGTAGTCGGAGCCACCGAAAGCGATCCCCTCTATCTCCTCGCAAACAGCCGGTTCCTGCTCGATCCGCGGAGGCTCAATGTCGCGATCAGCCGGGCGCGGAGCAAACTGATCCTGGTCGGCTCCCGCTCGATCTTCGAGCTGTTCGCCACCGATGAAGAGGTCTTCCAAAGCGCCCAGCTCTGGAAGAACCTGCTCGAAGACACCTGTACGGTTCCCCTGTGGGAGGGCGTCCGCGATGGATTCCCGGTGCAGGTCTGGGGAAACCGGTCGAAGGAAACGATTCCTCCCCAAACGGTTGGGTGACACCGGCGGTCCCGGGCGATAGGATCGTTTCGTTGCTCGCGCGGTCTTGTGGCCGGTTGTGAAGGAACCCGATGCAATCCAATCGACCGACCACCACCGCCTGGCGCGCGCTTGCCGGATATGCCCGTCCTCATTGGCGATCCCTTCTTGCCGGTGGGTTCCTGTTGACGCTGGGCGGTCTCGTCGCGCTCGTGCAACCACTGGTTGCGCGACGCATCGTCGATGCGCTGGGCCAGGATGCACCGATCCGCGACCCAATCGTCATGCTCATCGGGTTGATCGTGGCCGGCGCGCTCATTTCGGCGTTCGGTTCCTATCTCCTCGAACGAACGGCCGAATCGGTGGTCCGCGGCGCACGCATGCGGCTGATCGACAAGATTCTCTGGTTGCGGCTCCCGTCGATGGAACGCACCCAACCGGGCGACCTGATGTCGCGCGTCAGTTCGGATACCACCCTGCTCCGGCAAGCCGCCACCTATGGGTTCGTGCAGGGACTCACCCAGACCGTGCTGCTCATCGGGATCGTGGCGATGATGGCGTATCTCGATCTGGTGTTGCTCGGGGTGACCGTCGGAGTGCTGGCGCTCATGGGCATCATCATCGCCTTCGCCGTGCCGCGCATCCAACGCGCCACCAAAGCCGCGCAGGAATCCGTCGGCGCCATCGGCGCCGAGCTGGAGCGCGTGCTGGGGGCCTTCCGCACGGTCAAGGCATCGGGCGCCGAACCGCGCGAACGCGCCGAGATGGCCGATGCCACCCAACGCGCCTGGTCGCACGGGGTCGAAGTCGCCAAATGGCAGGCCATCGCCGGCACCGCGGCCTGGGGTTCGATCCAGATTGCCTTTCTGGTCGTGCTCGGGGTCGGCGGCGCGCGGGTGGCCAGCGGCGCGATTCCGGTTTCGACCCTGGTGGCCTTCCTGCTCTATCTCTTCTTTCTGGTCGGGCCGATCGGACAGCTCGTCGGGGCCGTGGTCCAGTTCCAGCAAGGATCGGCCGCGCTCGCCCGGATCGACGAGGTCCTGACACTCGAAGACGAACGGACCGAACCATCGGCCCCATTGCCCGCGATTCCGTCCGGTCCGGTTTCGGTCAGTTTCGACCATGTCCAGTTTCGCTATCGGCCGGAACTGGAGCTCGTGCTGAACGATGTCTCATTCGATATCCCGCCCCGGGGGATGACCGCGCTGGTCGGTCCCTCGGGCGCGGGCAAAACGACGGTTTTTTCTCTGATCGAACGCTTCTATCTGCCAGAACACGGCACGATTCGGCTCGATCGTCAGAATATTGCAACGATACCGCTCGCCCAGCTGCGCGCCATGATCGGCTATGTCGAACAAGACGCCCCCGTGCTGGCAGGATCGTTGCGGGACAATCTGCGTTTCGCCGCGCCCGATGTCTCCGACGGGGCGATCATCGCGGCAATGGAGCGCACTCGTCTCACCGCGCTCCTCGCCCGGTTGCCGGATGGGTTGGATACCGAGGTCGGACACCGAGGATTGACGCTCTCGGGTGGCGAACGCCAGCGCATTGCCATTGCCCGGGCGTTGCTGCGCCAGCCCCGTCTGCTGCTGCTCGACGAAGCCACCTCGCAGCTCGATGCGCTGAACGAGCTGGCTCTCCGGGAAACCATTGCGGACATCGCCCGGGAAACGACGGTGCTGGTCGTCGCCCACCGGCTCTCCACCGTCACCCTGGCGGACCGCATCATCGTGCTCGACGCCGGCCAGGTCCGCGCGATCGGCGCCCACGATCGACTGGTCGAATCGGACGCGCTCTATCGCGAACTGGCCGCCACCCAGCTTCTGACCGCCCGCACCCCGGAAACCGCCGGAGGGGTCGTCGCCTGACCGCTGCTTGGCGTGTCGGTCGCCTCCTCGCCTAGACTGCACCCAACGATATGCGGGCGACTCCGGAGCATCGATGAATTTTCGAATCGAACCAATGACGGCTGATCATCTCGAACGATGCATCGATGTGTTCGTGGCCGCATTCACCAAGCCTGACCGGTATATCTGGAGTCCGGACGATGTCCGCATCCGCTTGACCGATCTCTGGAACGAACCGAAACGGATCGGATTGGTCGCCATCGACGGTGGTGAGCTCGATCTTTCCGGATTCGCCCTCGGCAATTTCGTGCAAGTCGCCGACGGTCCGGCATTGCGGATCGGCGAGCTCTGCGTGCATCCCTCGCGGCAGGGCTACGGACTCGGATCCCGGCTGCTTGTGGGAATGGAGGATCTGGCGCGGGATGCCGGCGCGCATTCGGCCTATCTGACCGTGCAACCGGATTCGGTCGAATTTTGCCACCGTCTCGGATACCGTCAACAAAACGAATGGATCGCGATGGGGCGCCGCTTGCGCGACCTCGAAACCGAGCGCTCATCCAGCTAGTACACGTCGATATCGAATATCCAGATCGAAAGGGCACTCCACTGTTACTCGCAACCGACCAACCGTCGACCCAATTGACGGGCATTGCCGACTGGGCCGTTCGATTCATGGAGAAGTTGGGAGCGCCAGGTGCCGGTCTGCTGATCGCGCTCGAAAATGTCTTTCCACCGCTCCCCAGTGAAGTCATCCTGCCGTTGGCCGGGTTCACCGCCAGCCGGGGAGAATTCCATCTCTGGCAGGCGCTCTTCTGGACCACATCCGGTTCTGTTCTCGGCGCATTGATCCTCTACGCCATCGGCGCGGCGCTGGGTCTGGATCGGACGATCGCGATCGCCGCGCGCATGCCGCTCATCCAAACGTCCGATATCGACAAGACGGTCGCCTGGTTTCAAAAGCACGGCCCGAAAGCGGTCTTCTTCGGACGCATGTTGCCGATCTTTCGCAGCTTGATCTCGATTCCGGCGGGAATCGAACGGATGCCGATCCCCAAATTCCTCGCGCTGACATTCGCCGGGAGTCTGGTTTGGAATACCGTCTTCGTGGTGGCCGGGTATCAGCTCGGCGAACACTGGTACCGGGTCGAAGCATACGCGGAGTATTTTCAGTATCTGGTCATCGCGATCGTTGGCCTTGCCGTTCTGGCATTCATCGTCCGCCGGGTGCAAACCCAACGAAACCGGTCGCGCCCGGTCGTCTGACAGAGATTTCCCATAATCCGGTAGAATTTTTACATTCGATTCGCATGCCGGCGCAACCATTCGCCGGCCGCGCGCCAGGAAGGGGAGACGCGATGCCTGTTGTCTTTTTCTTGAACAAGCTACGCGAAGGCGCCAGCGCCGAGGAATACGAGCAGTGGGTCCGCGAGGTCGATTATCCGACCGCCCGGGCCCTGCCACAGATCGCGTCGTATGTCGTGGCCAGGATCGACGGCACCCTCGATGGCAAACCGAGTCCCTATCCGTATATCGAGCGAGTGGAGATCACCAACCTGGCCGACTACCAGAATGCGCTTGCCAACGCGGAAGGCATGGAAGAATTCGCCGCACAGTGGAGTTCTTTCGTGGGCGAGTCGATCGC
>JBIQLF010000095.1:0-12301 GCA_044464585.1 Thermomicrobia bacterium | reverse complement strand
GACTCAAGGCCCAAGACCCAAGCCCACAAGAAGCGGCAGTCGGTAGTCGATACGATACGGGCGAGCGCACACCCGGCCCGGGCAGGGCATACGACCGGGGTTCCGGGCGGACCCCATGGGACGAAGGTCCCCACCGGGCACGCCCAGCACGTCGCACACGTGCACCTTTGATCGTTCACTGTGCACCACCGCGCGCTGACGGATCGGATCGACGAGGGTGGGTTCGGGGCCTGCCGCTTCTTGTGGTCGTGGGTCTTGGGTCCGGAGTCCTGAGCAAACGGGGGACCGATCGAGCGATCAGGGCGCCAGCTCGATTCGTTTGGCGGAGCTGTAGATATTGAAGCGGGTGCCGCGAAGGAAGCCGATCAGGGTTTGGTCGAAGCGGCGGGCGAGATCGATGGCGAGCGAGCTGGGAGCGGAAACGGCGCAAACGATCGGTATTCCGGCGGCGACGGCTTTCTGCACGATCTCGAAGCTGCCGCGACCGGAGATCATCAGAATGGTGTCGCGCAGGGGAAGCCGATGTTCCAGAAAGGCCCAGCCAATGACTTTGTCGACCGCATTGTGACGTCCGACATCTTCTCGCAGAACCAGCAAATCGCCTCGGGCATCGAACAATCCGGCGGCGTGGATGCCGCCCGTGGAATCGAAGAGCCCCTGTGCGTCGCGGAGGCGTTCGGGAAGTGAGGTGATGATTTCATGGGAGACGATGACGTCCGAATCGATGGGCCGGATGCCGCGCCGTTCGATTTCGTCGATGCGTTCGCGGCCGCAGAGACCGCAGGCGGATGTCATGCCGAAGGTGCGGCTGGGAATGAGTGCGTCGACCGTCGTGCCCGGCGTGACCACGGCCGTGACGACATTGTATTGCTGGGCAGCCGAGCCTTCGCATTCGACGCAATACTCGATTCGGTTGAGCTGATTCCGGCGACTGACGATACCTTCGCCGAAAAGGAATCCGGCGGCCAATTCGAAATCGGCGCCGGGCGTGCGCATGGTGACAGTGACCGGTTGTGCACGGTTCCCGGTGCGCAGGCGAATCTCCAACGGCTCCTCGGCGGCGACGAGGTCGATACGGGGGGTGGCCCGACCGTCTTCGACGGACTGGAGGCGGATACGGGTCTTGCCCGAGCGGCGTCCGTCCATGCGTCAGACCGAGATCTTGGACGAAGCGGCCGTGGGAAGAGTGGGCGTTCTGGGCTGCGCGGTCGCTCCGCTTCCGGGTCCGCTCCTCTCCCAGGAGGGAGCGGCGCCCGTGATCCAGTTTCCCCAGATTGCCCCCAAGGGTTCACAGAGCGAAGCCGCTCCGGGGCTCGATCCGTTCCCGAAGACCATTCCGCTCCCTTCTCCCTTTGGGGAGAGGGGGCGGGAATGAGGCGAAAACACGGTTTCGCCGTTCCGTTCGATCCGGGCAACCAGCGTGTTCATGCTCAGTCCGCCGCCAGCGCGGAGTTCGATGCTCGTTCGACCGAGACATAGGCGTTGTAATCGGGAACGCCCGATTCCGGGGAGCGTTTTTTCTTGTCGAGCAGGACATTGCCCTCGGGCCAGACGACTTGCAGATTCCGCCGGGCGATTGGTTCGATCCGGACCTTGCACGGATAGTGACCGTAGCCGTTGCGAAGCACCACGGAGTCGCCGTCGGACAGACCGAGCTCGGCAGCGTCCTTGGCGTTCATGAAGACTGCATCGCGCTCGGTGCCGGTGAGCGCATCCTTGTGCTCGTGGACCATGCTGTTGAATTGTTTGCCGCGCCGGGTCGAAACGAAGAACCGGCCCTCGGGGATGTCGTTGTTCGGGAGGGGAACCGGGATGAAGCGGGCTTTGCCATCCGGAGTCGGGAAATTCCAGTTCAGACACAGATGCGGACCACCCGCCAGAAACTGGTCGCCGGTTTTGTACAGCCGCTGAATTCCATCGTAGGAGGGAATGACGTCCGCAATCTCTTCGCGGATCTGCTGGGTGGATGGATAGGAAAGCTGCACGCGCAGATCGGGCCGCACCCGGCGCGCCAGATCGAGAAAGATCTCCCATTCCGGCCGGGCTTCCCCGATGCGGCGACCTTCGATCTCAGGACTGAACATAACGCGCCGTTCGGTGGATCGCTGGGTAACGCCGCCGGGCGTTTCGTAGCGGGTGGCGGCAGGAAGCAAGATGACCGTATCGGCTGGGTCGATGAACATCTGGCTGGAGAGCACGATGTCCTGGTGGACCCGCAGGGGAATCTTGCCAAGCGCTCGATCGATATAGCGCGGATCGGGCAGCACCTCCAGAAAATTGCTGCCGGCGGCGAAAAGCACATCGAGGGTGCCTTCGTCGGCGGAATCGATCATTTCCGAGGTGATCATGCCGTGCGTGGACGGCACCTCGAATCCCCAACGTTCGCTCAGGGCCGCGGCCGATTCGGTATCGATGGGAATGTTGCCTGGGAAGACGGTCGAATAGGCGCCCATCTCGGCGCCGCCCTGGATGCCAGAATGCCCGCGGATGGGCATGAGTCCGCAGAGATCGCGTCCGACGAAGCCCCTGGTGAGGGCGAGGTCGATGATGGCGCGGACGCCGTCTTCTCCACTGCTGTGTTGGGTGACGCCCATACTCCAGACGAAGACTGCCGTTTTCGCAGTTCCGACCATCTGTCCGAACGCGCGCATTTCGCGTTCGGGCATACCGCTTTTGCGTTCGAGGGTGGGCCAGTCCACCGCTTCGACGGTGGTTTTCAGCTCGGAAAACCCGGTGGTGTGTTCGGCGACGAAGGCATGATCGACCAGATCGCGTTCGAAGATGTGCTTGAGCGCGCCGGTGAGAAATGCGATATCGCCCCCCTGGGTGACGAGGAAGGTTTCATCGGCGATCTTCGTGCCGAAGAGGGCGCTCTCGCCGATCGAAGGGATCCAGTAGCGTTCCATCCCCGGTTCGCGATAGGGATTGACCAGCACCACGCGCGTACCGGCTTTCTTGGCATGGTGGAGGTATTTGGTCGTGACTGGCTGGTTGTTGGCGGGGTTGGCGCCAATGAAGACCAGCAGATCGGTGCCGATCCAGTCGGCATAGGTGCAGGTGGTCGCACCGACGCCCAGGGCTTGCTTGAGCGCGACGCTGCTGGGGGCGTGGCAGATGCGAGCGGCATTGTCGATCGAGTTGGTGCCCATGGCGCGGACAGCTTTTTGGGCGGCGTAGTAGGTTTCGTTGACGGTACCGCGACCGGTGAGATAGAAGCCGATGCGATCGGGTGACGATGCGGTGATGCGGGCGGCGATCTGGTCGAGCGCATCGTCCCAGGTGATGCGCCGGAATCCGCGGTCACCCTTCTGGCGGATCATCGGATACGGCAGGCGCCCGAGCTCGCGCAGTTCGGCGCTCTTGCGCGTTCGTAGCGGTTCGACATCGGCGAGGAGCGCCGGATCGAGGGCTGGCATCGTGTTCAAACGCAGCAGCCGGAGCCGGATATTGCAGAGATGGATGCCGCTGGTGGTCCAGTCGTGCAGGCCGGCCACGCCGAGCGCGCAGCCATCGCAGACGCCCTGGTTGATGATACGCCAGGCGAAGGGCAATTCGTCCTTGTTCTCACCGACCGCACGGAAGACCTCCTTGAAGTTGTTCGGATGCTGCTGGCCGATGCCAAAGGGCATTTTGCTGGCCCAGACGGAAGGCATCCATCGTTTGGGGACGCGGTCGAGATGGGGTTTGTCGGGGTGCGCCATGGCAGCGGGGCTCCTGAGCAGGTTCGGTCGTGTTCGCTCAAGTATCCCACTTGCACAGGAAGTCGGGAGTCGTGCGCCTTGGGTCCCGGGTCATGAGCCCGGAGTGGTGGAGATGGAAAAAAGAGAAATGCGATGCTCGCAGGCTCGATCGTGGGGTGGGCTGGAGCAGGGCTGAACCAGTACGATTCTCGCCGTTGTCGCTCATCGACGAAGAAGAACCAATGACGATCCGTTCTCCGAAACGTGCATATCTGTTCGCCATGATGCTCGTTGCCGTCGTGGCGGGCACCGTCATTCCGCTCTCCGACGCGGGCGCCCAGGCGGATCCTGCCCAGCAACTGGCC
The DNA here is from genome assembly GCA_044464585.1 of Thermomicrobia bacterium. Taxonomy (GTDB): domain Bacteria; phylum Chloroflexota; class Chloroflexia; order Thermomicrobiales; family UBA6265; genus JAMLHN01. The sequence goes on along the minus strand of JBIQLF010000095.1, from coordinate 8,256 downwards.
GATCGGTGGGGACCGGTTTCGGTGCTGCGGGATCAGACGGAGAACTGCGATCGCAATGGCGAAGGGTATTTCCCGGCACCGGTGGAGTCGGTCCTGGGCAATCCCGAGGTTGCGCTGAAGATCGCCGATTCTCCCTCTTCCGCCACCGATACGATCGTCAAGATGGGGCCGTCGGCCCAGGACATTGCCGATCTGGACGACCAGTATTATCTCGATTTTCCAGGGAACCCGCGGCGACCGGGGTGCGTGTTCGAAACCGATTTCAAGCGGTATGCCGCCGAGAAGGACCTGAAACCGACGACCTATGCGCATATCGTGGTCGATCAGGACGCGCACCGGGTGGTCGTCCAGTATTGGCTCTGGTGGTATTTCAACGACTGGAACAATCTGCACGAGGGCGATTGGGAGGCGGTGCAGATCGTATTCGATGCGGACAGCATCGAGCGCGCGCTGCAGTCCGAACCGGTGCTCTATGGCTACGCCCAGCATGGTGGCGGTGAACTGGCCAATCCTGGTGACCGCAAGCTGCAGCTCATCGACGGGCATCCGGTGATCTATCCGGCAGCCGGTTCGCATGCGACGCACTTCGAACAGGAGCTCTATCTGGGCTGGGGGGAAAACGGCACCGGATTCGGATGCGACAACACCCGTCCTCCGGGCACGGAGGTGCCCCTGGTCGTCGAGGTGGTGCCCGACGATCCCGATCCGAACGGCGAATTCGGATGGGCCACCTTTGGTGGTCGCTGGGGCGAACGGCAACCATGGGAATTCAATGGGCCACGCTCACCGAATCTGACCCGTCGCTGGGCGGACCCAGTCGGTGATCTGGAAGGCTGGCGCCATTCCAGTCTAATCGTCCCCGGTTCGGGAACACTCGGGCCGAGTGTCACCGATGCGTTCTGCACGCTCTCGGCAAGTGGCGCGGCGGTGATCAGCTGGGCGGATCAGAATCAGCGCGGATTGCTCTTCGGTCTGGGGGCAGTGGTGCTCGGGATCGTGGCGCTCGCATTCCAGACGCGGCAGCTCGTGTCGATGTCCGTCCGCCTCTACCGCGCGCATTGGATGCTCTTCCTGGGAATCGGGCTGGCGGCGGTGCCGATCGGTCTCCTGTTCGATGGCATGGCGAGGCTGTTGCAGCACACGCGACCCGGAAGCTGGGTGGTCGAATGGTTCAATAATCCGCCGCAGACTTCGATGGCGTCGCTCTTTCTCGCGACCAGTTTTCAGTATCTGGCGATTTTGCTGTTCGTCGCCCCGGCGACCGTGGCGGCGACAGCCAGGATCATGCGCCAGGAATCGACCAGTGTCGAGCAGTGCTACACGACGGCAATCCGCCGGATCAAGCCGATTTTGATTTGCCTGGTGTTGCTCTCGGCAATCACCGGGGTGCTCGCTTCGTCGTTCATTGGGCTCATCATTGCGGTTTTCATTCTGGTGCGGTGGCAGTTCTATCCGCAGGGTGTGTTCGTGAGCGGAGCACGCAGCTGGACCAACGCGCTCGACTGGAGCCGAGAAGTGGTGCGGCACCGCTGGGTGCCGACGCTGCTCAATACGATCGTCTTCCAGGCGCTCGCGATCGTGCCGGGACCGGTTATTGGATTCCTGTTGATGGTGTCGTTGAGTCTATCGCCCGTCGTGGCGAATCTGATCAGCAGTTTCATCTATGCGATCACCGTGCCGCTCGCGATGATCGGGCTGACATTGTTCTATATCGAAGAACGCAAGAATCCGTATGAGCAAGGACTGCGAAGCAATCTCGACATCATCGCGCCCAATCTGGACATGGACGAACTGACGGAAGGAACGCCCGCATGAGCGACCAGACGATCACCCTCCTCATTCTCGCGGCGGCAGTGGTCGTCTTCGTCTGGAACAGATTGCCAGTTGGAACCGTGGCGCTGGGGGTGGCGGTCGCGCTTTGGGCGAGCGGGGTCGTGACCATCGAGCAAGCAGTCGGCGGGTTCGGCAGCACGACAGTGGTGCTGATTGCCGCGCTGTTCGTGGTGGCCGAAGGACTCAATAATGCTGGGGTCACCACCTGGGCCGGGCAGATGCTGGCGAGCCGGTCGCGCGGGAGCAAATCGCGTCTGTTGATCATGCTGATGGTGGTGGTGGCGGTGCTGACCGCCATGATCACGACCAATGGCTCGGTGGCGGCGCTGGTGCCGATGGTGGTGGCGCTGGCGGTCCAGTTCTCGATCCGCCCGTCCAAAGTGTTGATGCCGCTGGCGTTTGCGGCGCATGCCGGTTCATTGCTGGTGTTGACGGCATCTCCGGTCAATGTGCTGACGCTCGAAGCGGCCCATGAGACGGGTGTCGGGGAATTCAACTTCTTTTCCTTCACGCTGGTCGGGGTGCCGCTGCTGATCGGCACGATCGTGCTGGTTCTGCTGCTGGGAGACAAGCTGCTTCCGGATCGGGAGCCGACGACCGCGCTCAAAGATCTGAGCGGTCTGCCAGACGCGCTCAAGAAGCACTATCTGGCCGAGGATCGGTTGGGGCGCTTTTGGGCGAGCGATACCTCGCGGCTGACCGGCAAATCGATCGACCGGCTTGGCGCCGAATTGCCAGACGATCTGCATTTGCTGGGGGTTCATTCGGGCGGCCAACCGGCCCCGATGGATGCGGTACTCCGTTCGGGGGATGAGCTGCTGGTGCGAGGCAGCGTGGAGAGCCTGCACCGCTTCGCCACCGAGGAAGGGTTATCGCTCGACACAGACACCGAGGGAGCGTTCGCCAGTGGGCTGGTCACGCGCGACACTGGCATCGCCGAGGTGCTGATTTCGCCACGGTCGCGGTATATCGGAGACGACGTCTATCCCGGCATGGTCACCGAAAGCGGCAAGCTGGTGGTGTTCGGTGCGCGACGGGGAACCGAAGAGATCGAATCGGGCCAGTCGATCCGGTTGGAAGCGGGAGATTCATTGCTGCTCTATGGTTCCTGGGCCGATTTGGAGAAGCAGACACGCGATCCGGATGTGATCCTGGTCGATTCGCCCGAGGCGATTCGGCGGCAGACGATCGCGCTCGGTCGCTCGGCCTATCCGGCGCTGGGAATTCTGCTCGGGATGGTGCTCCTGATGTCGCTGGATCTGGTGCCGCCGGTGGTGGCGACATTGCTGGCAGCGATCGCCATGGTGCTGGCGCGGGTGCTGACCCCGGAGCAGGCGCATCGCTCGATCAACTGGCCGACGTTGATCATCGTCGGAGGGATGACGCCCTTGTCGATCGCGATCACGGAATCGGGCGCGGCAGAATCGATCTCCCAGCAGATCGTGCGGATCGTGGGCGGAGGCAGCCCCTATGTGCTGCTGGTGGGATTGTTCGTCGTTGCGGCGATTCTGGGCCAGATGATCAGCAATACGGCAACGGCGCTGATCATTTTGCCGATTGCGGTGACGGTGGCGTTCGATGCGGGGATCAACCCGCTGACGGTGTTGATGTGCGTCAATGTGGCGTTTGCGGGGGCATTCCTCACCCCGATTGCCACCCCCGCCAATCTGATGGTGATGGAACCGGGAGGATATCGGTTCGGGGATTACTGGAAGCTGGGGTTGGCGTTGATGATTCTGTACGGAGTGGTGGCGGTGTTGCTCGTGCCACAGATCTGGCGGTTTTGAGGAGGACAACCCCGGGGAGATTGCCGCCACCAAGGGCGGCGTGCGAGCACTCCATTGCCCATAAAATGAAATTGGCCGAACGGGTGGCTGGTCCCGTTCGGCCTACTTCATTGAGGGAAGTCCTGCCGCGCATCCATGGCTGGTGAATACTCGGCGGTGATCGCTGGTGGCTGGCTGGCGTCCAGCGATCTGTATTCATCTTAGGCCAGGAGTTTGCGTACAACCATGCCCAATCGGTCCCGGAAATTGGTCCGTTTGGGCGTAACCAACGAGCGAGTTCAGCGTTGAAAGCTCGGGGCCTGGAGCGGGAAATCCGGACAGGGCCGCATCGGATCGAGCGCCGGCGCCTCGTGCATGAAGGATGTCCCAGTCGGCCACTCTACCGGCGGTTGGTGCAGCAAATGCGCAACAGATCGCGGTCGTGAAAGAGGGCTCCAAGCCCTTAGGCGGCCATCTCCGGCGCGCCGCAGTGGTGAATGTGAAGGTCGCGTTTGCTCTTCTTTCGGATATGGATGGACGGTCGATCATTGTGATAGACCGTGGCCACCCGATCGTCATGAACACAAACGACGATGCCATCGAGTTTTCGGATCGAGTCGTTGTCTCGATCCGCTGCAGGAATATCCTTACGGCGCAGCACATACCAAGTCGCCCCGGCCCGGTTGTATACCTTGCCGTGCTCGACCACATACGTGAGGCGGTCGTCGCGGATACATCGTTGATCCATTCGCAGAAGCGCGTGATCCGATTTCCTGAGCGTTTTGATCCTGGTTCCCTTTCCTGCGTGTGGGAGCCAACTGGGACATTCGCAGGATAGGCGGGTCGCGATCGGACGTCAATTACAGTAAACAGGTTTCCGGAAAATCCGGAGATGCTGTTCTGAGGGACCGCCGGCGCAAGGGTTCGCCCGGTTGCCTCCGGGGTGGCGACTAGATCAGCCCGCGCCGGATGGCCTCGGCGACGGCGTGAGCGCGGTCGACGGCGCCAAGTTTGGCGAAGATGACCTGCAGGCGTTTCTTGACGGCGATTTCGCTGCGCCCGAGCTCCCGGCCGATCTCGCGATTGGTGAGCCCCTGCGCCGCGTATTTGAGGATGTCGCGGTCTTCGTCGGACAGATCGGCTTCCCGGCGCGTGTGTTCCTGGGCGAGTCCTTTGAAATCCTCCAGCACCGCATCGAGCAATTCCGGGCTGAGCTGGCGACGACCGCGCACGGCGCTGCGGATGGCGGAGATCAACTGGTCGGGCGGGGTGGATTTGAGAAGATACCCGTCGGCTCCCGCTTCGAGCGCCTGCCGGACATAGGCCTGATCGCCGTAGGAGGTGAGGATGATGACAGCGGATCGGCTGTCCTGCTCCCGCAGGCGCCGGGTCGCCTGCACCCCGCTGGCGCCAGGCATGCGCAGATCGAGCAGGATGACATCGGGCTTGAGCAGCCGGGCTTGTTCGAGCGCGCCGGAGGCGTCATGTGCGACACCAGCTACGGAAATGTCATCGGCGGTTTCGAGTACTCGGCGCACTCCTTCGACGACGACCGGATGATCATCGACCAGCAAAACTGAAATCACGCGCTTTGCGCCTCGGGCACCTGTTCGGCATTCTGGGACGGTTCGGCTGGCACTCCGTTCAGCGCCACATCATCGACCCATATATCCGGCTCGGAAACAGGCGAGGGCCGGACGAGATCATTTTCCCATGGTCGACGCAAGACGACGATGGTGCCGGCGCCGGGCCTGGATACGATGTCCAGATCGGCGCCGATGGCGGCGGCGCGCTCGCGCATGCTGAGCAGTCCAAGCGACATGGCCCGGCCCGCCGATTCGGCATCGAATCCGGAGCCGTTATCGCGGATCGAGACGCGTAGTTCCGGTTCGAGATATTCGATCCTGACCAGCGCCTCGTCCGCATGAGCGTGGCGCAGGGCATTGTGCAGTGCTTCCTGGACGATGCGATAGATACCGAGACGCACTTCGGGCGAGAGCCGGCGGGGTTCGCCGGTGATTTCGAATTCGGAGGGGAGACCGGTGCGGTTGATCTGGTTGACATAGCGCTCGACGGCGGCTTCCAGACCGACATCGTCGAGATCAGGCGGCCGCAACGCAAAGACCACATTGTGGAGCTCGGCCATCGATTGCTCCAGCAGTTCGGAGGTGGCGGCCAGTCCTTCGGTCTGTTCGGCGGCTGCATCGTGACCGTTACCGTTGCCATTGCCGTTCGGGTGGCTGGATTTCGGATCGACCAGCAGGAGTGCCCGCACCCGGTAGAGCGCCCCGGTGATGAGCGGAGAAACGGCATCGTGCAGATCGCCGGCGATGCGGCGCCGTTCGTCTTCCTGCAAACGCACGGTGCGGCGGAGGAGCTCGCGCATGAGGTCGTTTTGCTCGTTGGTGTGGGCGCGCGCTTCTTCGACTTCGCGCACCTGGCTGGTCAGCCGGTTGGCCATATTGCGGAGGGAGAGACTGAGCGAATAGACCTCGCCCCGGCCACCGGGTTCGACCTGGTAGTCGAGATCGCCTCCGGCAATGGCGGCGGCTTCCCGCGTGAGCCGGCGCAATGGCCGCGCGGTCAACTCGCCGAAAATCACCGAAAGCAATAGGGTCACCAGCACCGCGGTTGCCAGCGCGAAGAGACTATCCCGCACCAGCGATTCGTTGGGACCATAGTTGGCGGGCGAGGGACCGGTGACCGCAACCGCCCACTGCGCGCCCGGAAATTCGACCGGGAGCAGGACGCCCAGGCGCTGGTTTCCATTGGGCCCGGTGTATTCCAAGCGGACCCGTTTGCCCGCAACCGCGTCGGCAATGGCATCTTCCAGGTTGCTTTCGAGCATCTGGCCAGAACCGGAGGGGGTTTGCTGATCGGCGATGACGCCTTCGGCGGAGAGGAGAACGACGGTGGTTTGGCTGTCGGCTTCCCCGGATACGGGAAGGAACGATCGTTGCAGGCGATCGATGGAAATGAAAGACCCGATGGCGCCGATGGGCGTTCCACCGCTTTCCTTGCCGTCGTCCGATCCGGCCATCACCGGCGACACCATTGCAACGACTTCGACATTCCCTTCCGGAATGACGATCTTTCCGCTCAGCGCCGATTCACCGCTGGTGAGCGCAACATCAGCCGCTTTTTTGATTTGGGCCGAGAAAACGGATGGATCGATGCCGCCTGAGTAGGAAACGACGATCTGATTCGGGTCGAGCAGGAAGAGTCCGGACAAACTGGGCCGCAATTCCTTTGCCTGCCCCAGCACGACATCGGCCTGGTTCTTGTCCATCGAGCGAATACCAGGGTTCGACGCGAGGAAGGTCAGCACATCCTGGTTTTCTTGCAGGGTCTGTTTGATACCGCGCGAAACGACCTCCGCAAAGGCGACTTCGGCTCCATAGATTTGATCGCGGCTGTTGGACAGGCTCTGATCGAGGATATAAAAAACGACCCCAAGCAAGGGGAGCAGGCAGAGTGCGGCCGCGGCAACGAAGTGCGTTCGCATCGACCAGCGTCGGGTCATAGTCGTTCCGTGGTGTCGAGGCGTGCTGCTTCGATGCAGCCCAAAGGACGCCTTGCGGCGGCGTCCCGTATCAAGGGTGATGCATGGGAGTCACGATTCCCATATACATAGGAACCGGGGTGGGTATCCGTTTCGACCCTTGGCAACAGCTGTGCCGGCGACATTGGCGCGAGCAGACAAGCACAGGCATCCAACGCTCGAGGTGAGGCGGTCATAGGATATGGTCCAGATTGCCTGATTATCCAACTGGTTTCCATCGTGTACAGAGTATCATCGAAACCTGAATATCATGCCGTAAGGGAGGATCAGGGTGCAGGGGCCGATTCCTGGTGAGGTCGATGGGCGGCGCGCCCAGGTCTTCGATCTTGAGCAGCCGCGCTTCAAGGGGATGCCGATCCACGAATCGCATCAGCCCGGTTATTTCTATGCGTTGCACCGAAGGCATTCCGACGCGATTCGCAACGGGGTTGCGGGGGCGCGCACGGGCTCATCCGGGGTGATCGTGGCAATGGAGCATTCGGGCACCCACATCGATGCGCTCTGCCACCAGGCGGTCGATCTCCATTTCTATGGCGGGGTGCCGGCCGAGGAGTCGGTGTTGCATGGCGGATATGCGCAGTATGGCGTCGAGCAGATCGGCCCGATCGTGGCGCGCGGGGTCATGCTCGACGTGGCACGACATCGGGGAGTCGAATCGCTGGTGACCGGGGATGTCGTGACCGCCGGGGAGCTGCAGGCAGTCGCGGCCGCGCAGCGGATCGAGGTCCGCGCGGGTGATGTCGTGCTGGTGCGCACGGGCAACGATCTGGTCTGGAACGATCCGGACCGGTATTTGCCTGGACCAGGAATGGACGGCAGCGCATCGAAATGGCTTGCCGGTCTGGGAATCAAAGCTGCCGGAGCGGACACCATGGCCTGGGATGCGATCGGTTTGTGGGATTCGGACATGCAGATGGAGCTTCCGGCCCATGCCACATTTCTGGTGGAGCACGGGATCTATATCATCGAAAACCTCTATCTGGCCGCGCTTGCCACCGCCGAAGCGTGGACCTTCACCTTCGTGTGCACGCCGCTGAAGTTCGTCGGCGCCACGGGGTCGATGGTGAGCCCAGTGGCGATTGTGGGGGAGGAAAG
>JBIQLF010000094.1:0-12483 GCA_044464585.1 Thermomicrobia bacterium | reverse complement strand
GAGCCCCTTCGATTCAGTCTAGGGTCCGCGGGGAAACCCGGCAGAAATGACCGGGACCTGACGCGATCGTTGTTTCGGCCCAGACATCGCATTCGAACCCCGCGAGAACAGTGAGCCGAACGGACCAGCTCGCGGGCAATCCCCGTGCTCGCTCCTGTCCAAACTCCCGCCAGATCCGCACTCCGGGGTAGCGTTGCAAAACGTGCCGCAAGCGACACTCGGCGCCTATAGCCAGGAGGACTCCAATGGCCCAATCGACGAAGAAATCGGACAGCAAGAAACTGGATACGCCACTCAAATTATTCGTTCATGAGCTTTCCGACATGCGGAGCGCCGAAACGATCGCGCTCGAAACATTGGACGCGGCCATCGGTGCCGTATCGAACGCCAAGCTCAAGCAGGGGCTCGAAGAACACCGGAAGCAGACCGAAGGGCACGTGGTCAACGTCGACAAGGTCTTCGAGCTCCTCGGTGAGAAACCGGAAGCGATCCAGTGCAAGGGGATGAAAGGCATCCACGAGGAAGCGAAGGAAGCTGTCGAGGCCGACGCGGCCCCGGAGATTCGGGACAGCCTCCTTGCGAGCGGCGCCCAGAAGGTCGAGCATTACGAGATCGTTTCGTATGAGGGCCTGATCGATCAGGCCAAGTCGCTCGGAAACAAAGAGGTAGTCGAGCTCCTGCGAGCCAACCTCAAGCAGGAAAAAGACGCCGTCAGCAAACTCGAGGACTTGGAGCCGACCCTGCAGTCCGCGGTCGAGAAGCTGGGAGCGTAGGTGACGGGGAGCGATTTTCTCCCCGCACAAGCTGGGGCGCTGGCCGATCGGCCAGCGCCCCAGCCATTCCAACGCGCAGGAACGCGGGCCGGGGTCGAATCATGAGAGCCAGCCGCGCGCTCGCAACGCGATGAGCTGGCCTGCGGTCGGCGCCCCGTTTTCCAGATGCTCGGTCGTCGTGCTGATCGTCTCCTGCACCGAGGCAAATTCGCCGGTGAGCTCGTCCAGGAAGATGTAGCGCAGATACGCCGGATCGCGGGAGATTTCGACGGGCGCACGCGCCGCCCGTTCGGCCCTGCTGCCGAGAAAAGACAGCGCCTGGCCATGCGCCGTCAGAAGGAACCGGTCCCCAATGAAGCAATCGACTCTCATTCGCGCGGTCCCATTTCTCGCGCTTTCATCCCGGCCGATTCATGACCGTCGATGTCGTCGAAACGAGCGCGGTTTTCCGGCCCGGCCTCGATAAGGCATTTCGCGCCTAGGAGATCTTCGCTCTGGAAAGTGATCCGGGCGGTACCTAAGCTCGAATGACAAGCTCGGCATTGGCATGCACGCTTCTCTGCTCGCTGCGGAGCGCAAACGCTGATCGCCGTCGTTCCTGCTCTGCGGGGTCATGACCAACTGGAGACGCGTATGACTACCTCGTCCGTTCGAAGCTCGATCTCTCGCCGCCGGTTCATGGCCTACTCCGGTCTCGCCGCGGGCGCGGCGTTGCTTCCCACCCTCACTCGCGCCCAGACACCGGAGGCAAGCCCGGTTCCCTTCGATCGCAAGGCCTCCATCGTTTCCTGGGGATTCGGCGCGGAAGACACCAACCCGCTGGCCTTCAGTCGCATCGACGCATTCAAAGCGGCCTATCCCTCGATCTCGATCGAGCTGGTGCCCCAATTCGACGATCAGAAGCTGCTGACCGCCGTCGCCTCTGGGCAGCTTCCCGATCTGCTCTGGATGGACCGGGCACGCATCGCCTCCTGGGCGGCGCGCGATGTGCTGCTCGACCTGGACGACTATTTTTCCGCTTCCAGCATCGACACCAGCGATTTCTACACCGCCGCCATCGACCAGGCGACCTATGGCGGCAAGATCTACGGACTTCCCCAGTTCATGGATGTGCGCGCCCTCTATGTCAATCTGGACGCGCTCGCTGAAGCCAGCGTCGAACCCGACGACCTCGATACCTCGGATTGGGATAATCTTGCCGCTCTCGGGGAAACGCTGCTGAAAACCAGCGGCGACAAAGTCGACCGTTGGGGGTTCGATCACAAGATTCAGGCCGGACACATCTGGCTCTGGGGCGAGGGCAACGGCGGGTCGTTCATGAGCGACGATGGCAAGCAGACGACCTACGACGATCCCAAGGTGGTCGACGCACTGCAATGGGGCGTCGATGCCTACGACAAACAGGGCGGCTATCAGAAATACCAGGCCGTCGCCACGACCTGGCAGGGAGACGAGCAGTTTGCCCGTGGGCTGGTGGCGTTGACCGAATACGAAAACTGGATGCTCGGCATCGTCGCCCGGGTGGCGCCCGACCTGAATTTCCGGGTCTATCCCATCCTGGAGCGCGGGGGCACGACACCGGTTTCGTATAGCGGTGGCAGCGCCTGGTGCATTCCCAAGAACGCCAAGGACCCGGATGCGGCCTGGGCCTTCATCGACTTCATGAACCGGCTCGATACCTGGCGCGCGGGGGCGGCCGGAGTCAAGAAATACCAGCAGGATCAGGGACGGCCCTATGTTCCGAGTTTGACCGGCAGCAAGACCGCCGATCAGATGCAGATCGACGAATACTACGAGCCCATCGCCGAACAGTTCGATGCGGCGGTCAAACTCTGGCCGGAAATCCTGCAGGACAGTTTCCCGATTCCGGTCTCGAAGACCCCGGTCAGCAGCCAGCTCATCGATATCATGCAGCAGGAGGGCGTGCTTCCCGCGCTCAGTGGCGACAAGTCCCCGCAGGATGCCTTGTCCGCCGCCAATAAGGACGCCCAGGACGCGCTCGACCATGGCCCGAGCGCCTGAAATCACCGGCGAGCCGATGCGCGTTCTCCCCGATCGCGCATCGGCTCGTCCCCGGCTCGCCTCGTCGGCGGAGGAACGGGCGGCCTGGCTCGCGATCTCGCCCTGGATCGCCGGGTTCCTGATCTTTACGCTCATTCCGATCGTCGCATCGGTCTATTTCAGCATGACCCGATACGACGTGCTTTCCGCTCCCCACTGGATCGGATTGAGCAACTATCGGGAATTGCTGACGACCGACGATCGGTTCCGGAAATCGATTTGGAACACGGTGGCCTATACCGTCATGTACGTCCCGCTGCACGTCATCACCACGGTCGCAGTCGCGCTCCTGCTCAACGAGGCCCGGCATCTCAAGGGGTATTTCCGCACGGTCTACTATCTTCCCTCCATCACCCCGGCCGTTGCCAACGCGTTCCTCTGGATCTGGATCCTCAACCCGAACGATGGTCTGGTGAACCGTATGCTGCGTGCGCTGCACCTGCCGGCTCCGGCCTGGACGGTCGACCCATTCTGGACCAAACCGACCGTGGTGATCTCGCAGCTCTGGTTGCTTGGCGGCGCGATGATCATCATGCTGGCCGGGCTCAAAGGTGTGCCGGACACCCTCTACGAAGCCGCCAAGCTCGATGGCGCCGGAATCTGGCGGCGCTTCCGGGATGTCACCCTGCCCATGACCTCCGGGGTGATCTTCTTCATCGCCACCGTCTCGGTCATCAACTCGCTCCAGGTCTTCACCCAGGGCTACGTCATGTTCGATCAGGATGGCGGCCCCGGCCAATCGGCCCTCTTCGCCATCATGTATCTCTTCAAGCGCGCCTTCTCGTATTTCCAGATGGGGTACGCCTCGGCCATCGCCTGGTTGCTCTTCCTGCTCATCCTCGCGGTCACGCTCGTGCAGTTTCGGCTTTCGAAACGGTGGGTCTATTACGAGGCAGGTGAACCGGAATAGAACGAAACGCCCGAAATCGATGATTCAGCGGCCAGTGTCCGGAATCCAGAGCAATCGAGAACGACACCCCACCCCGGATGTTCGGGCACTGGCCCCTGAACCAACGCGCCACTGGGAGGATCATTCATGGCCGGAGCCACAATCGACGCTCGACCGCTCGTCACCAAACGGGCGACCGCGCGCCGCCGCAAATACCCGATCGAACGCATCGACCGGCAGACTGTTCTGCTCTACCTGGGGCTCTTCGGACTGTCGATCCTGTTCAGCATCCCGTTTCTCTGGCTGGTGCTGACATCGCTCAAACCACCGGCGGATGTCTTCGACAGCCGCTGGATTCCACAAACCATGACCCTCCAGAACTACCGCGATGTATTCCGGCTGGCTCCCGTTTCGACCTGGCTACGCAATAGCTTTTTCATTGCGATCCTGGGCGTGATCACCGTGGTGCTCTCGAGCTCGCTGGTTGCCTACGGCTTCGCCCGATTGCGATTCCGGGGGCGGCGCTATCTCTTCGGTCTGGTGATCGCCACCTATATGGTGCCTTCGGCGATCACGATGGTCCCCACCTTCCTGATCTGGAACAAACTGCACCTGGTCGGAACCTTCTATCCACTCTGGGCCGGCAATCTCTTCGGATCCGCCTTCTACATCTTCATGCTGCGGCAATTCTTCCTGTCGATCCCCCAGGATTTGGCGGATGCGGCGCGCATCGACGGCGCGGGCTATTTCCGTATCTATTGGTCGATCATGATGCCATTGATGAAACCGGCGCTGGCCGCGGTTGCCATCTTCGAATTCCAGGCAAAGTGGAACGATTTTCTGGTGCCGTTGATCTATCTGAACAAACCGTCGATGTACACCATGTCGCTCGGTCTCGGCACCTTTCGCTCGGAATACGAAACCCAATGGTCGTTGCTGATGGCCGCCTCGGTGGTCTTCACCGTGCCGATGATCGTTCTCTTCTTCATGGCGCAACGCTATTTCATCGAGGGCGTGGTGTCCTCGGGACTGAAAACATGAGTAGACCCCGGACCCCGGACCCCGGACCCCGAAGATGCTCGCTCTGTGACGCCGGAACCGCAGATCGGGGTCGATTTCGCGATTCCGATCCGGAACCAATTCTCGATCGACCGTTGCAGCATGGCGATTCGCCCGGTATAGTGGCACCATGACGAGTCGAACGCTCACTACCATGACCGGCGCGCCCCTGGGGATCACCATGATTACCATGATGATTACCAAGCGCATGCCTGCCGGGAGATGGTGGAACGTTTGAGCGATCGACGAAACCAAGCATCACCGGCAGGCGGGAGCGGAAAACGCTCCCGCCTCTTTTTATGTCAGGATCGACGCGCATGATCGTACTCAAATTCGGTGGCACTTCAGTCGGATCGCTCGAACGAGTTCGGGAAGCGGCCGCCATTGCCGTCGCCCAACCTGCTCCGCGCGCGGTTGTCGTTTCCGCTGCGTCCGGGGTAACCAATCTTCTGCTGGAAGCGGGTCGCCAGGCTGCCAGCGGCGACCGAGGCGGAATGACCGGCACCGTCGCGAACATCGTCGAGAAACACCGGTCGATCCTCGATGGGTTGCCGGTTGGCCCCGATCGCACCGAAACCGCCAATCGCATCGAGGATCTGCATACCGCGCTGGAGTTGAATCTGGCCGATGTCGCGCTCGCGGGCGAATTTTCGGCCCGGTTGTCGGATCGCATCGTGGCCACTGGCGAAAAGGTGATGAGCCTGCTGATGGCGGCCACCCTGCGCGCGAACGGCGAACCGGCCGAAGCGGTCTTCGCCGACCGCGTGATCGCCACCGATGCGCGCTATGGCGCCGCCCGGCCCGACCGGGACCGCACCCGCGAGCTGGCGGACGCGGTGGTGGCGCCGATTCTGGCAGAAGGCAAAACCGTGGTGATGACCGGGTTCATCGGCGGAGCGCCAGATGGAACGACCACCACGCTTGGCCGGGGCGGTTCCGATTACAGCGCCACGCTGCTCGGGGCCGCCCTCCAGGCCGATGAGGTGCAGATCTGGACCGATGTGCCGGGAGTCCTCTCGGCCGATCCCCGCCTGGTGCCGGATGTGCGCGAGGTTTCCCATCTCGGATTCGAAGAAGCGCAGGAGCTGGCCCATTTCGGCGCCAAGGTGTTGCACCCGCGAACCATCCGGCCGGCGGTCGCCCTCGATATTCCGGTGCGCATTCTCTCGACTTTCGCGCCGAACGAGCCCGGCACGCTGGTAACGCGCGAATCGGCGCACGATTACCTCAAGGCAGTGACCGCCATGAAGAATCTGATCCTGCTCACCGTCGATGTACCCGAGCTCGAAGATCTTTCCGGTGCGGTGGCCGCGGTGTTCGGCGCACTCTATCAGGACCGCACCGAGGTCGTGCTGGCGGCGCAGGCATCATCCCGCCGGCGGATGACCTTCTTGATCGAAGGTGGACACTACGGCGGGTGCAATCGGCTTTGCGCCCGGTTGGGCGATGTGCTGGACGACTATGAGGTCGAGCTCGGCTGTACCGAAGAGGTGGCGGTGCTGGCCGCGGTCGGGCAGGGCGCGGCCGATCAGACTCGTGCGCTGGCGCGAATGCTGGCGGTGCTGCAGCGCGAAGGTGTGCCGGTGCTGGCCTCCAATCAACAGGTTTCGAATGTTGCCATGGTGGCGGCCGTGCCGCAGCGGTTCGCCGATCGCGGTCTGCTGGCCATCCACGACGAGTTCATCGCCTCGCGTCCCAGCGGCGCGAAGCTGCGGCGCCAGCGTCGCTCGCGGCTGATGGCGGAACCAGTTCAGGTCGGATAGTTGCAGCGGTGGGTCGGTCCACCGCTTTCGCATTCATAATGGAAGGACGATCGAACAAAATGCCATCGAAGAAGATTCCGGTTGCCGTGCTCGGAGCCACGGGAAGCGTCGGCCAGCGATTCGTGCAGTTGCTGGAATGCCATCCATGGTTCGAGGTAGCCGAAGTGGTCGCATCCGAGCGATCGGTTGGGCGGTCCTATCGGGAAGCTGCCGACTGGCGGCTCGACGCCTTCGTTCCCGAACGGGTCGGGGATATGGTCGTCAAGGATTATTCCGACGAGCTCGAGAGCCCGATTGCGTTTTCGGCGCTCCCCGGTGAGGTGGCCGAGGAGATCGAGGAACGGCTGGCCAGGAACGGACACGCGGTGCTGTCCAACACCTCATTCCACCGGATGGGCGAAGACATTCCCCTGATGATTCCGGAGGTGAACCCGGATCACGCCCGCGCCATCGAAACCCAGCAGAAGAATCGCGGCTGGTCCGGCTTCATCGTCACCAATCCCAATTGCTCGGCGATCCATATGGTGCTGACCCTGAAGCCCCTCCAGGATGCGTTCGGATTGGAGCAGGTGGCCGTCACGACCCTGCAAGCCGTTTCCGGCGCCGGGTATCCAGGCGTGCCATCGCTCGATATGATCGACAACGTGGTTCCCTTCATCCGCACGGAAGAAGAGAAGATGGCTGAGGAAACGCAAAAGCTGCTCGGGAAATGGAACGACGGCTTTCATTACGACCCAGTGGTCGTGAGCGCCACTTGTACCCGCGTGCCGGTGCGCGACGGGCATACCGAAGCGGTGTCGGTCAAACTCGGACAAGACGCCACACCGGATGAGGTGGCCGAAGTCTTCCGTGCCTTCAGGGGCCGCCCGCAGATGCTCGATCTGCCAAGCGCGCCCAAGCGCCCGATCGTGGTGCGCGACGAACCGAATCGGCCGCAACCGAACCTCGACCGCGATACTGAACGAGGGATGGCCTCGGTGGTCGGACGTTTGCGCGAATGCCCGATCTTCGGGGTGAAATACGTGCTCCTGGGACACAACACCATCCGCGGCGCGGCCGGCGCGAGCATCCTCAACGCCGAGCTCTTCAAAGTGGAGGGGCTGCTTCCGGTTTAGGGCGGTTCGTCCACGAAGGGCCGGGTCGCCACCACCGCCCTCCTGAGCGAAGCCCAAGGATATCCTCGCTCCTCGCCGCACCCCCGTCATCCTGAGCGAAGCCGAAGGATCTCCTCGCCGCCCCCAACCGTCGTCCTGAGCGCAGTCGAAGGACCTCCTCGCCGCAGCGAGTGCCCCGAGGTCACGGAGCTTCGAGGCTGCAGGCAGGTCGTTTCGCAGCCGTCCCAGGTCCGGTGCCCGGAGACCGGAGCAGCGGTCGTGGCAGCGGCCGCGGGGGCTGGAGCTGAATCGATTTCGAGGTGGAATGCGAGAGAAACGGTGCAAGAAAAACCCCGGCTCCAGGTCGCAATCGATACCCTGACCGTCGAAGAGGCGGCCGGGTTGGCGCGGTCGCTCGCCGATACGGTCGATCTGATCGAAGCGGGCACACCGTTCATCAAGCGGTTCGGGATCGGCGTCGTCCCGCGGTTGCGGGAAGCAGCCGGATTGCCGGTCGTCGCCGATCTGAAGATTGTCGATGGCGGACCGTTCGAAGCGCGGTTGGCGGTCGATGCCGGCGCGTCGCTCCTGACCGTGCTGGCGACCGCCTCCGATGCCACGGTCAGCGGCGTGGTCGAGATTGCGCACGGGGCTGGGGTCGAAGTCGTGGCCGATTTGCTCGGTGTGTGCGATCTGCCGCACCGGATCGACCGGCTCGCACGACTCGGCGTGGACTATCTGGGCGTTCATGCGGGAACCGACGCGCGATTGGCGGGCGGAACCGACCTGATCGGCGAGATCGGTTTGGTCGTCGCCAGCTCATCCATGAAGTTGGTCGTCGCCGGGGGATTGAATGCCCATTCGGTCCCCGGCGTGCTCGGATATCACCCGGCGATCGTGGTCGTTGGTTCGGCCATCGCGGCTGCCGGGGATCCTTGGACGGCTGCGCGCGAGCTTCGAGGCGTCCTCGATGGCTGAATCGCTTTCCTTTCACGATGCGGCCGTCGAGATCATCGCGGAACAGGTCGAGGCGATTGCTCGCATCGACGATCGATCGGTCGACATGTTGTCCGAGGCAATCGCCCATGCAGCACGCGTTTTCGTGCTCGGCGAAGGCCGGTCCGGTTTGGCCGGGCGAATGTTCGCCATGCGGTTGATGCATCTCGGGCGCCAGGCATTCGTCGTCGGCGAGACGATCACCCCCGCCATCGGAGATGGCGATTTGCTGATTGCCATCTCCGGGTCTGGCGAAACGGGCACGGTCGTGCTGCTGGCCGAAAACGCCAGGCGGGCGGGAACTACCGTTGCCGCGGTGACGGCCAATGAGGTCGGTCGTCTTGCCCGGCTGGCCGATCTGGTCGTGCTGATTCCGGTCCAGCACAAATTGCAGGAATCGGATTCGCGGCAATATGGCGGCAGCCTCTTCGAGCAGACGGCGCTGCTCCTCTTCGAAACGGTCGCGATGCTGGCCGCGGACGATGCCTCCTCCGGCTTTGCCGCACTCGCAAACCGGCATGCGAATCTGGAATGACCGTGATCGACCTGTCCGAAATCAGCGGTCTTCCGCTCACGCTCGATCTAGAAACTGGCCATCTCGGCGACCCGACCGGCGTCCTCCACTGGGATGGCCCGGGCCAGCGCCGGTTCGCAGAATTACGGGCGGTATTTGCCGATCCGCAAGCGATCGATTCGGTCGAGAACGAGATTGCCTATCTCACCTACCGCGCTGTTCGCCGGGCGAACGAAACTCGCCTGGCGAACAGCGGTTTGCGCTATGACGTAACGGTTACATTGCCGGGGACCGTAGGCGGTGAATTTGCCAAGACCGCGGGCCACTACCACGGCTTGGCACGCAGCGGCGTCGCCTGGCCGGAAATCTACGATGTGCTTTTCGGGGAAGCGGCGTTCGTCCTGCAACGCGCCGGGGGCGATCCCGCCGGCGATCCGGAGGTGACGCGAGGAATCGTGGTCGTCGCATTCCCCGGCGACCGGTTGATCATCCCGCCGGGGTATGGGCATGTCACCGTCGATATCGGGAACACCCCGCTCGTCGTTGCCGATCTCGTGGCGGCTGCTTCCGTGAATCACTATCGGGCGTACGCCGCTCGCCGGGGCGGCGCGGTGCGGATCATCGCGGTCGATGATGAACCCGACGCATTCGAGGCCGAATGGAATCATGCCTATCCCGAGGTGGACGACGGCATCGAAGTGATCGGAGCCAGCGATCTCGCCCCGTTCGAACCGGATACGCCACTCTATTCGCTCGGAACCGTACATCCCGGGTGGGTCGAATTCCTCACTGTCCCTGGGTTGGGATCCTATCCTCTCTGATACGAGATCCGGATGATCCCACGGGGGATGCTCCGTGAGACCGGGCCGCTCCCCCGTGCGCGGTGGAGCGGTCGGCATAGGGGCGGCGTTCATTCGGATTCTGGATGGGTCTTACCTGCGAGCGCACGCGCGGGCTTCTGAATTTCCCCGGTTCCATGCCGGCCGCTTTATCTTCTCCTGGTGGCCTCTTTTGGGAGAACGGCTGCGCTTGCAATCTGGCGCGGGATGCCTATACTTCGGCCTGCCGAAGTGAGCGAGGCTGATGCTTCGGCTTCCGTAGCGACTGCGCGGTTCCAGGTTCGATCGGAAGTGGCGATGCAGACGGTGGTATTGGTCGAAGAGGTCGTGGAATTGTTGCCCGAGATCGGGCGCGGACTCTATGCCACCCTCATGGACGATCGAGAGATTCGCGATCTGACCCTGCCCCAAGTCAAGGCGCTCATCTTTCTCTACAACAATGGCGAGCGTTCGATGACCGAATTGGCGACCGGTCTGGCGGTGAGTTTGCCATCGGCCTCCGAGCTGGTCGACCGGTTGGTCGACCGCGGATTGGTCGAGCGGTCGGTCGATCCGGCCGATCGTCGCCGCGTGTTGACGTCGCTGACCGAACCGGCTATCGGCTATGGCCGCCGAATTCACGATCTGCGTCGCGCGCAAGCGCGGACCGCGCTGGAGTCGATGCCAGCGGAGGAACGCGATTGCTTCATTCGATCGATCCGGGCGCTTGCGGCCGCGCTGACTCCCGGGGCCGTCTCTGTCGATCCGGTCGAACCGGTCCGCTAAGTGCCACTCACCATGCGATCCGATACGCGTTCTCGCCCAGTTATGAAGGAAGGGATTTCCACCGTATGAGCGCCTCCTCCGTCGCGCCGTCCGCCAAGGCCGCGTACGACGAAAAACGTGCCTGGCAGATTTTGATCGTGCTCTGCCTGGCGGTCTTCATGCTCCTGCTCGACTCGACCGTCGTCAATGTCGCGCAGGTCAAGATCAAGGATTCGCTGGGCGCGAACCTGACCGAGATTCAGTGGATTCTCGATTCGTACATCCTGACCTATGCCGTCCTCCTCCTGTCGCTTGGACGCATGGGGGATATCTACGGTCGTAAACGCTTTTTCATGATCGGGATGGCAGTATTCACCGTCGCGTCGGTGCTTTGCGGTCTTTCCGGGTGGATCGGCGACCAGACCGGCCTTTCCGGGGTGTACCTGCTGATCTTCTTCCGCGTGCTGCAGGGGGTGGGCGGCGCGTTCATGATGCCGCAATCGCTCTCGTTGCTGACGGTCAATTTCCCCGCCGAACGGCGCGGCGCGGCATTGGGAATCTGGGGAAGCGTGGTGGCGGTCGGCGCGATCCTTGGACCGATCATCGGCGGCCTGATCGTCACGCACTACAGCTGGGCCTGGATCTTCCTGATCAACCTGCCGGTCGGCATCATCTCGCTGATTCTGGTCGACCGGATCGTGCCGGAATCGATCGATCCGGCCGCGAGCCGCAAGATCGACTGGATCGGTGTGGCGATCTCGGGTTTGGGTATTTTCTGTTTGGTCTTTGCCTGCATCGAGGCAAGCCGGCTCGGTTGGACCAGCCCGGAGATTCTGGGGCTCTTCCTCGCCGCTGCCGTGCTGCTCGCGCTCTTCGTCTGGTGGGAACGGCGGGTGGCTGATCCGATCGTCAAGATCGAGCTCTTCGCGATGCGCAACTTCACCGTTGCCAATATCATCGGTTTGGTGGTTGCGTTCGGTATGCTGGGCATCTTCTTTCCGATCACCCTCTTCTTGCAGGAGGTGCTCGGATTCACCCCGGTCAGAGCCGGCCTGGCAATGACTCCGATGTCGCTGATGATCCTGGTCGGCGCGCCGATTTCCGGGCGGCTGTCGGACCGGATCGGTTCGCGCTGGCTGCTCTTCGCCGGCACCGCCATCATGGCGATCGGTATTCTCTTCATCACCCGGCAGACCACCGTGAATACCACGATCGCATCGCTCGCTCCGGCCCTGGTCGTCACCGGTATCGGCATGGGCATGACCTTTTCACCGATGACCGCCGCGGCCATGCGCGATGTACCACTGGCGGTAGCGGGAAGCGCATCCGGGGTGCTCAACACCAGCCGCAATATCGGGCAGGTGCTGGGCATTGCGATCCTGGGGTCGGTTCTGCAGACTCGAATGGCCGCGCACACTTCCAGCGGGCTGGCGCCGCTGGGACTCGACCAGACAACCGCCGATCAGGTGGCCAATCTGGCAAAACAGAATCTCTTCGATCAGGTGATTGCGCTGGTGCCCACGGAAAAGCTGGGCATGTTGGTCGGGATCATCAACGAGGCATTCGTGCAATCGCTCCACAACACCTTCCTGGTGGGCGCAATCGCCTGTGGCTTGGCGTCCTTACTGGCGCTGCTGTTGCGCAATCCCCAACCCGTGCCGGTCGAGGCGGAAGAACCCCTGTCCCGATCCGGCGCTGTCGAGCGCGGCGAAGCAGCTATAGCCGATGGGACAGCCTACCCGGCCTGAGTC